>JAEELJ010000008.1 GCA_016288855.1 Acholeplasmatales bacterium | reverse complement strand
CAAGACTTATAAAAAGAAGAACACTTGCGAAAGATGTTGCCGAATCAGAAAGAATATTAGTAAATGACATAGTAAAAAAGCCAAGCTATGATTTAAAAATTGGTGATGTTATTACTATTATGTTTGGTAATAAAATAGTTCATGTTCGTGTTGTATCACTTGAAACATCTACTAAAAAAGCGGATGCTTCATCAATGTATGAATTCATATCAGAAGAGAAAATAGAGCCTCAAGAGTAATTCTTGAGGTCTTTTCTTTGCTTCTATAAATTGCTTTAATAATTCTAATGTAGTAAAATTTAGTTGTATGAGGTGGTGGAGAAATGAAAAAAATAATAAAACTTTCTATTATTCCATTGTTATTAGTAACAATGGCTGGATGTAGTAATAGCAATACTACTACTACTCAAGAAAAGAACTATTTTGAATTATGGAATGATTGTGAGGTAATTACATCATTAAAGGAATATGTTAGTGATGTAACAAACGAAAAGTCTAGTAATTTTATTCCTAAGGAGGATAGAATTGTAACATTTGATATGGATGGAACAATTCTAGGGGAGCTTTATCCAACTTATTTTGAATATAATATGCTAGAATATAGAGTCTTAGATGATCCTGAATACATTCAAGTTGCATCAGAATCTGAGATTGAAGCAGCACAAGCCATAAGAGATTTTGTAAGAGAAGGGGAAGCATTACCTACTCAATTTGATTTAGTTCACGCAAATGCGGCTGCAAAGGCGTATAGTGGTATGACTTTAGATGAATTTGATAGCTATGTTAAAGAATATGCTAAAAAGCCTGCAAATGGATTTACTGGAATGACATATGCTGATTCATTCTATAAGCCAATGCTTGAGATATTTGATTATCTAGAAGATAATGATTTTACTTATTATATAGTAAGTGGCTCTGATAGATTTATATGTCGTGCTTTAGTAGATTCAATAGGTATTGAGCCTGATAAGGTAATTGGTATGGATGTTGAGCTTAAATCTAAGAATCAAGGTGATGTTATCGGTGTTAATTATGAATACAAGAAGACTGATACATTAATTAGAACAGATAATTTAATTATTAAAAATCTACAAATAAATAAAGTAAAGCAAATAGTTCAAGAAATTGGTAAAGCGCCAGTATTATCATTTGGTAATAGTGGTGGAGATACATCAATGCATAATTATTGCTTAACAAATCCTAAATATAAATCAGAAGCATTTATGTTAATTGCAGATGATGATGTAAGAGATCATGCAAATGTAAGTAAGGCAGAAGCTTTAGGTGTTAAGTGGGGAGAAGCTGGATATCATGTTATCTCAATGAAAAATGATTTTAAAACAATTTATGGAAATAATGTAGCTAAATGTGATTTTACATTCTAAGGTATATGGTGGTGCATTTTAATATGCACCACCTTTTAAACTTTTTTTAAAAATAAATATTTTTATTAAAATTTGTAGAAAACATTAATTATTTTTCATCTCTTATTTAATTGAAGGGATAAAAGGTGAAATTATGAGAAGAAAATTATTTTATTTGTTTTTTATGATTGCATTTATGTTTTTATTATCTGTAAAAGCAAATGCATTAACTGTTACAGAGTCTAGTGAATCTAGGATGACGTTTAAAGGAAGTGAGGTATTTAATTGCCTAAGAGGTATAACATCTACTGAATATAATAGTGATGCAGTATTGCTGCAAGGTATTGATAATTTAGAAAAATCAGAACTTATTGAATCAGGATATATATTGTTTTATAAAAGAGTACAAATAACTCTAAATGGAGAAGAAAAGGCATCTTTAGAATTATATAATGGATTCTATTTTAGTGATTATAAATTATCTAGAATAACTGCAGATTTATCAAGTACTGAAAGATATGATGAGAACTCATGCTTTTATGATGTAGCTATATATAATGGTATATATACAGTAGAAAAGAATGATGTAATAGATTACTTTAATGATTATAAGGATACTAAGGATTTTTATGATATATATTTAGAATCAACATCATCATATACAACAACAACTGCTAATTTAGTAGGAAGTATTAGTCAATCTCAGGTTTTATCATATTTTTCTCGCTTTGCTTATAGAATGCTATATTATTCTATAAAGGAAGGAGTTATAGAAGATACTACAACAACTGATACAATAACTGATATAACAACTGATACAACAACTGATTTAACAACATCTCAAACTGAGGTAACAGATATAAGCTTAAAAGTTAATTCAATAGAAGCATATTATTATAATCAATTAACTACTGATGAAATAATAGAATTATTAGGTATTGGTGAATATAATATAGATTCTATAGATATAAGCTTATATGAAGAAAGCTATAATAAGCTTGGTACTTATCAAGCAACTGTTCTAATAAATGATATAGAATGTGAATTTGAAATTAAGGTTATAGATAATAAGGCTCCTGATATAATATGCTCACATATTAAAATGGATGAACCTTATATATTACTTTCAATAGATGAAATAAAGGAATATATAGAAGTATATGATGAATATGATGGTATTATTAGCAATTATTCTATTGAGGATTTAGATAATTATAAATCTAATTATAATATTAGAGGTGATTATAGATATTATATTACTGCAATAGATAATTCAGGTAACATCAGTCATGCAACATTCTATATATATGTTGGTTCTCAAAGTGTTAAGAATGTAATTTATATTGAAAATTCAACAATTATTATCTGTAATCCTAAGGGAGTAACAGAAGAATCTATAATTAATATATTAAAGGAATATAATATTATTCCATCATCAAGTGATGTTACTGTGACAACTGATTCTGATTCATATGTAGTTGAGGTAAGTAAAGGTGATAATACTAATAAGTATAGTGTTTTAGTTAAAGAGGATACTATAGAAGAGGAGATAGAAAGTAATACTAATAATATCAACATAGGACTTATAATAACTGTTTCTATTGCGTCTTTATCCTTAGTAGGAATAATTGTTATTTTATCTATTAAAATCTATAAAAAACGCCATTAATTAAAAAAATATAGTATAATAAAACCCGAAGGTGATTTTATGCATGAAAATATATGTGCAATAGCAACTCCATATGGTGTTGGTGCAATATCAATTGTTAGAGCATCAGGCCCTTTAGCAATTGAATTAGTAAATAAAATATTTAAGGGTAAGGATTTAACTAAGGTTAATGGTTATACTATAAACTATGGATATATTATTGATAAGAATGGTAATATAGTTGATGAGGTTTTAGCAAATGTATATAGAGCGCCTTATTCATTTGATGGAGAAAACATGGTAGAAATTAACTGTCATGGTGGTATTTTAGTTACAAATAAGGTTTTAGAAACCTTACTTGAAAACGGGTTCCGTTTAGCTGAAAAAGGAGAATTCTCTAAGCGTGCATTCTTAAATGGTAAGATGGATTTAACCTCTGCAGAATCAGTAATGGATGTAATTTCAGCATCTAATGATATTGCCTTACAATCTAGTTTATCATCATTAAGATCATCTACTAGAAATTTAATTAAGAATTTTAGAGATTCTATCCTAGATTTAATGGCTAAAATAGAAGTAAATATAGATTATCCTGAATATGATGATGCAGTTGATGTAACACATCCATATATGAAGCCAATTGTTGATAATATGATAAAAGAGATGGAAGAAATAATAGAGAATTCTAAGGTTTCTACTCTTGCAATACACGGTATTAAAACTGCAATAATTGGCAAGCCTAATGTTGGTAAATCAAGCTTACTTAATATGTTACTTGATGAGGATAAAGCTATTGTTTCTAATATCGCTGGTACAACAAGAGATATGGTTGAGGGCGAATTAAACATTGGAAATATTACCCTACATCTAATTGATACTGCAGGTATTAGAGAAAGTGATGATTTAGTTGAGGCTATAGGTATTAAAAGAAGTGAGAAGGCTATAAGTGAGGCTGATTTAATATTATTAGTTTTAGATCAATCTAAGCCATTAGATGATAATGATCAAGAGCTATTAAAAATGACTAAGAATAAGAAAAGAATTCTTATTGCAAATAAAAGTGATCTTAAGCCTGCATGGAATGATGATTTAGCTATATCTATTTCCGCACTTGAGCGTGATGGAATGAATCTTTTAACTGATAAGATAAAAGAAGTAACTAATATTAATGCTATTTATTCTATGGATAATAGATATTTAAATAATGTTAGACAAATAGATTTAATGAAGAAGGCATATAATTCATTATTAGATGCTAAAAATGGTATTGATAATATGCTAGATATTTCATTAATTGAAATTGATATTAATAACGCATTTGAGGCTTTAGGTGAAATTACAGGAGAAAGCTATCCTGAGGAATTAATTACTGCATTATTTACTAAATTTTGTTTAGGTAAATAAAATAAAACCGGATATTTGCTAGAGTAAATCTAGTAGATATCCGGAGTTTTTATTTTTCATCATATATAATTTTTAAATTATTATTTTTATATGAGACTGTTGCGTGTCTACCATTAATCATAGGTAGGGATGGAGATATATGACCTAGGTCAATATTTATAAGTATTGGCTTATTTAATTCCTTTAATGAATAATAATAAGCATCATAAATTTTAATTCCAAATGATTCATCTAAAATATTATTGCTTCTACCTATAAGGAATGCTTTAACCTTATTAAACCAAGAAGCATTCTTTAATTGGAATAAAGCTCTAATAACACCAACTGATGTTAGATCACAAGCTTCCATATAGAATATAACCCCATCATCTAATGAATTCATATAATTTAATGTATTATCAAATCTAGTACCTACAAGTCCAACTAATACATCAAGGCATCCACCTAATATATAGCCTTTTACTTCATT
This sequence comes from Acholeplasmatales bacterium, assembly GCA_016288855.1. Taxonomy (GTDB): domain Bacteria; phylum Bacillota_I; class Bacilli_A; order Acholeplasmatales; family Anaeroplasmataceae; genus Anaeroplasma. The sequence goes on along the minus strand of JAEELJ010000008.1, from coordinate 58,210 downwards.
AAATCCATAATTTATTATATTTGTTTTACAATTAAGTATATATTTAGGGAATGGGGTATCTTTAATAGGAGGATATTGGTATTTTTTATATCCTTCAAATTCTAATTCATTATTTAATATTCTTAATGTATCTTTTAAGTCATATTCTAAAGGTAAGGAATAAAATGATGGGAAATTAGGACCGTAAATAGATTCAATACCTGATATAGTTGTAAGAGTGTATGTTAGGTTAGTGTTATCAGAAAATCCAATAAAAAGCTTTGGATTATTTTTGAAGTAATTGAAGTCTAAGCCTTCTAATACCTCACACATAACCTCACCACCGCCACAAGATATAATCAAATCAGCTTTATCCCACATATCCATTATTTCTTTAGCTCTAAGTTCTTTAGTATTAGATGAAGCATATCCTAAATCTAGTCTACAATTAGGACCTAATATTACATTATATCCTAATTCTTTAAATACACTAATTGCTTTATCTAATCTTTCTTTATATGGGCTTATTGTTGCACCGAATGATGGAGCAACAACACCAATTGTTTTATTTTTCATAGTATCACCACATCAATTATATAATATTTTATATTAATCATTAAAATGTTTTTCTATAAAATGAATAAAATATAGTGTATAATAGACATAGTATTTACTGAAAGGATTAGAAGTATGAGCTTTTTTAGTGATTTAATTAAGGTAATGTTTCCAATCAAAGCGAAAACAAAGGAAGCAAAGGATGTTATAGGACATTATAACTCTAAGCCTTTTCATAATTTTAGATATGCGTTAATATATGCAAATGAAACTCCAATTATTGCAGGAGAAGATCTTCCTATTGAGATTTTTGCAAGAATATATAATGGAACTACATTTGTTAATGTATTAGTTAATAAGGAAGATGAAACATTTGATTGTGCTAATTATACATATGAGAAGCTACTTCCTAGATTAATGGAGGCTGGTTTAGAAGAAACTGAAAGAAATATTGTTTTAATTCTTTTCCAGCATAGAAATGAATTTACTATTAAGGAATGTAAAAGATTTGCAAAATCTACTGATAAATCTTTCCATCAGGGATTAGTATTTAATCCAGTTGAGGTTCAAATGGATTATTATATGCCTGTCCCTGTATATAAAAGATTAAATAAGCATATGTGTGAACTTTTATATTTTGATTTAGCATTTATTGATGATGATAAGAGATAGGTGATATATTGTTTAAGAATATTAAAGCGAGATATTTATTTATTGCCGCAGGTGTATTATTTTTAATTGGTATTGGTTTAATATTTTTAATTCCAGTATTAAAAATAAGTGACACAACACCAATAGTAGTTTGTTTAGTAATAATATTTTTATTATCTACTTTCTTAATACAAAGTGGTACATATAAAGCATTCTCAAGAAAAAAGAAAACTAATTATATTGTTAAAAAATATGTTGGTGAAGAAGATATTAATGATCTTTTAATTTCTAAAGGATTTAAGTCTGATAAAGAAGATGGTGGAGTTTCTTATTATTATAAGGAAGGTAAGCACGCTTATAAGGTTTCTATAAATACTAATGCATCTAATTTCTTTAGACCAGTAAGCGAAGATAATTCTAAGAATAAGAAGCCTGTAGTTGATTTTTCTAATTGCACTAAGCTTGCAGGAATTGAAATATTTTTAGATGTAACAGATGAAGTATTAGATCATGCACCTGATTTTACTATTAATACTAAAACATTCTCTTATATTGCATTAGTTTATAAGGATGGAGTATTTACTTTGATGAATTATGAAGAAATTAATGATTTAGAAATAAGAGAAATGATGAATTTCTTACTAGAAACATTAAAATTTAAGGAAATAAATGAATAAATGGTCATATGACCATTTTTCTTTTGGTAAAAAGTTATTTTTTCCTATTTAAATTTTTTTTAATTGAGATATAATAATAGTACTTTTCTTAAAGGAGTATTTTTATGTGGGTTACTAAGGATGCTAAAAGAGGAGATCAAATAAGAGTATCTAGAGGATTATATTATCATCATGGTATATATGCATCAGATGATGAGATATATCAATTTGCTTCTCCTATAGGTAGTGAGATATCTTCTGAAACTGCAGAGGTATGTATTACTACATTAAAACAGTTTTTAAATGGTGGAGTACTTGAGGTTAGAACATATACAGATTCTGAATTAAAAACTAAAAGAACTCCAGATGAAATAATAGAATATGCTAAATCTCATTTAGGTGAAAAGGGATATAATGTTATTACTAATAATTGTGAGCATTTTTCTAATAGATGTGTTTTTGGGAAGAGTGAATCTAGTCAAGTAGAAGATGCGATTAAAATGCTTAAGAATATGTTTGGGGTTGAGTAGAGTGAGAATTGGTGTTGATGTAGGTGGGACTACAGTTAAAATTGGCATCGTAGATAATTATAAAATTTTAGATTGTTATTCTATAAAAACTAATAAGGATTCTTTATTTGATGATATTTATAAATCAATTAAGGAATATATTAGTAAGAATAATATTAATGTTTCTGGTATAGGCTTTGGTCTACCTGGTAGTGTTAATAATAATTATATTAAGGCATTACCTAATGTTGGATTATATGATATTGATTTAAAAGAAATTCATAATAAATACTTTAAAGATATTAATTTATATTCAACAAATGATGCTAACTGTGCCGCATTAGGAGAGCATTTAAATAATCCTAAATATCATTCATCATATTTATTAACACTAGGTACTGGTTTAGGTGGTGGATATATTTATAATGATAAGCTTGTTATTGGAGCAAACTGCTGTACGGGTGAAGTAGGACATATGTTTATTGGAAGTGAATTTAATTTCAAATGTACATGTGGACTTACTAATTGCTTAGAAACTATTGCCTCTGCAACAGGTGTTACTAGATTATATAAGCTTTTTAGTAATAGTAAAGAAGATATTACTGCAAAAGAAGTATTTGATTTAGCAAAATCAAATGATGATATTGCATTACATGTCATAGATACTGTATCAAAGGCTTTAGCACATGCTTTAGCAAACATTCAAGTTACATGTGATGTAGATGTTTTTTATCTTGCAGGTGGAGTTAGCCTTGCAGGAGATATATTATTAAATAAGGTTAGAAAGTATTATAAGGAATATGCGCATTATGGAGTAAAGGATACTCCAATTGAAATATCAACTTTAAAGGAAAAGGCTGGTATGCTTGGTAGCGCGTATTTATGGTGATTGTATGAAAATTGAGCCTAGAGCCGTAAAAATTTATAAGCCTGAGATTTTAGTTTGCCCTAAGTGTGGTCAACAGCTAAAGTATAATTACACTGTTTCAAATAAGGTTGTACAATTTACTTCAGGTAAGGCATTTAGAATTAAGAATATGGGATATTCATGCAAGGATTGCAATGATGATAATGTATATTTTTCTCAAACTGCAACTAAGCTTTGCTTTAAAGGATATACTTATTCAGCAAAAACTGTTTGTATGATTGACTATTATAAGAATCAAGGATTAGGCCGTGATGCAATATGTGATATATTAACTCAAAAGGGAATATTTATATCAGATAGAAATGTTGATGTATTACATAAAAAGATTAGAAGCTATATTGATGCACCATATGATGAATTAATAAAAGACTATTATAATAGATTATTAAATGAATATGGTAAGATTAGAATTTCTATTGACCTTATAACTATTAAAGAAAAGTGTTATGTTCTATTCTATGATTATTATAAGGGAGAAATATTAGCTATTTGGATATTTGATGGCTTAGATGATCCTAAGTTTACTGAAATATTAACTCCATACTTTAATAATGAAAATATTGAATTAATTGTATCAGTAAGGGGTTACGTGTCTAAATTTGTACCAGTTTTAAAGGAAATTTCTCCAAAAAACACAAAGTTTATTTCATATTTAAAGTTTTAAACTTGTATAATTGTTTATAAAATTACAAAAACTTCGAATTTTATTTGACATAAAATTATCATAGTGTTAAAATTAGTATACGAGTATAGAATTTTAAAAAGGAGTGAGTATTTATGTCAAATATGAGCATCAAACTAGATGATTATGATAAAAAGATTTTAAAATACCTTCAAGAAGATTCTTCAATTTCAAATATTGATTTATCTAAAAAGATAGGTTTAGCGCCTTCATCTTGTTTACTTAGAGTTAAAAATTTAAAAGAATCTAAAATTTTAAGACAATTCACTGCTGTAATAGATGAGAAGATGTTAGGATATGAGGTTACATGCTTCTGTAAAATATCTTTATCACCATTAAACCGTGAATCATCTACAAAATTTATTGATGAAGCAATGTTATTACCAGAAGTAATTGAATGCTATACAATTACTGGTGAAGCTGCATTCTTATTAAAGATTGTTGCAAAAAGCTTCCAATACTATCGTGACTTTATTTTCGATAGATTACTTGCAATACCTAATGTTTCAAACATCGAAACATCTATGGTAGTTTCAACAGAAAAGAAAACAAGTGTTTTACCACTTGAATAAGATAAGGGGAGAAAAGGGAGCAAAATAGCTTCCTTTTCGTTTTTCTCTTTAAGGGGGATATATGATGAATAAAGAATTTTTTATAAATAATAGAAAAAATGTTTTATCAGAAATGAAGGATAATTCATTAATGATAATATATGCAGGATTCCATCAGGATGAAGGAATATTTAATGATAAATATGATGAGTCTAGAAATTATTATTATTCAACAGGTTTATTTGAATATGGTAATATCTTAGTTTTAGGGCATATTGATGGTAAGATAATAGAAAGAATATATATTAAAAGATTAGACGTTGAATTAGCTAAGTGGATAGGTGCTCCTTTAACTAAAGATGAGGTTACATCTATATCAGGTATTATTGATATAAAATATGTAGATAATTTTAATAAGGATATTGATGAATTAATTAAATTAGCCAAATATTTATATTTTGATATTGGTAAAGAAGGTATGTCTCCAACAAGAAAGGAAGCAATTAATGCTTCATTAAAATATCAAAAGAAATATCCACATATTGAGGCTTTAGATGCATCAAAGATATTTGAAAAGCTAAGAACGGTTAAATATGATTGTGAATTAGAATATATTAAGCATGCGATAAATATTACAAGAATAGGAATTGAAAATATATTAAAGAACATTGGTCCTATGTATGAATATCAGCTTGAAAGCTATTTTGATCAAGCAGTTAAATTTAATGGGGCAACAGGTTATTCCTTCCCAACTATTGCAGCATCAGGAATTAATTCTACATGCTTACATTATATGGAAAACAATAGAAAAGCATGTGATGGGGATTTAATATTATTTGATTTAGGTGCATCATATAATATGTATTGTGCAGATATATCAAGAACATTCCCAATTAATGGTAAATATACTCCTCGTCAAAAGGAGATATATGATATTGTATTAAGAGGACAGAATGTAGTATTAGATTATGCTAGACCTGGTCTTACAACTAAGGATTTAAATAATAGATTAATTCAATTTTATGCTAAAGAATTAAAAAGAATTGGCAAGATAAAGAAGGATGATGAGGTATTAAAGTATTATTATCATGGTGTATCACATCATATTGGACTTGATTGTCATGATTTAGCTTTATATGATGGCTTACGTCCTAATTCATTAATTTCTAATGAACCAGGTCTTTATATTCCTGAAGAAGAAATTGGTATTAGAATTGAAGATGACATGTTAATTACTAATAATGGAGCAATATTATTATCTAAAGATATAATTAAAGATCCAAATGAAATAGAAAGATTTATTAAGGAGAACAAGAAATGTTAAATATTGATGAAAATTTATTAAAAGCTTATGCAAAGCTAACAGTTAGACGTGGTGCTAATGTACAAAAGGGACAAAATCTAACTATTACAGCTAATGTACGTGATGAATACTTTGTTAAGTATTTAGTAGAAGAAGCTTATAAGGCTGGTGCTAGATTTGTTAGAATGGAATGGTATTCTGATATTTATGATAGCATTAGATATCAAAATGAAGATAAGGATTCTATGGCTGAATTAAGAAGCTATGAGGAAGAAAAACTAAAATATGATTTAAAAAATCTTCCTGCAAGAATATTTGTTGAATCATCAGACCCTGATGCATTATCTTTAGCAGACCCTGATAAGATTGCATATATTCAAAAGAAGAGAGGTCCACTTGTTAAGAAATATAGAAAAGAAATGGATGGACACTATCAATGGACTATTGTTGGCTTACCTGGTGAGGAATGGGCAAAGAAGGTTTTCCCAAAGCTTAAAGTTAATGATGCAATGAATAAGCTTATGGAAGCAATTATTCATACAGCTAGATTAAGTGGTGATCCATTAGTAAACTGGCAACATCATTCTGATAATCTACATAAGAAGTGCAAGCTATTAAATGATTTAAGTATAAAGAATCTTCATTATACATCAAAGAATGGTACAGACTTTAGAATTTCTTTACCAAAGGAAATGCAATTTGAAGGTGGTTCTTCATTTACAGTTGAAGGAATTGAATATGAAGCAAATATTCCAACTGAGGAATGCTTCACATCTCCAGATAAGGACACTGCAGAAGGTGTTGTTTATGCAACAAAGCCATTAAGCGTTAATGGTAATGTTGTTTCTGATTTTGGATTTAGATTTAAGGGCGGTAAGGCTGTTGAAGTAATCGCTAAAACAGAAAAAGAGAAAAAGATTTTAGAAAATCTAATTTCAACTGATGAAGGTGCATCTCGCTTAGGAGAGGTTGCGCTTGTTCCATTTGATTCTCCAATTAATGAAACAGGTATTTTATTCTATAATACTTTATATGATGAAAATGCATGCTGCCACATTGCATTAGGTGAGTCATTTGATGAATGCATTAGAAATTATGATAAGCTTTCTAAGGAAGAAAAAGAAAAGATTAATTTAAATCATTCAGTAATCCATGTTGATTTTATGATTGGCTCAGCTGATCTTAAAATTGAAGCAGAAACATATGATGGAAAGAATGTAACTATTTTTGAAAATGGTACATGGGCAATCTAGACTAAAATCCAGTCAATAAGGGCTTTAATAAACACTTAATTCTTGTTGACAAAAACGTTTTATTAGTTGTATAATGTACATAGAATTAAGTTTTTTATGGAGGTTTTTTCGTTATGAAGAAGAATACAAAGGCACTTGTATTAGGTTTAATAGGCGCAGCAGCTGGCGTTATTGCATTAGTTGTTTGGCTCGTTGTTATTGCAATCGGTACAGGTTTTTATAGCACAAAGATTGAATTATCTACAGTAGAGGGTGCATCTGAAGAAGGTGTTCAAGCTTGGAACAAGTTCTTATCTGCATCTATTACTTTAAATTATGATAAATATTATACAGTTGACGGAACAAATTTCATGTATGTTTCATCAGGTGTAACTGACAAGAATTATACAGATTATAAGAATTTAACTGTTGAAACTATTTCATTTGATCAAAGATCTAATGGTGAGGTTTCATTTGATTCAAATACTAAGTATTATTCTACAGGTTCACAGAATTATTATTTAATTGATATTGATGCAACAACATGGGCTCAAAAGGATGTATTCGGTACAATTTATACTGTTAAGACAAATGCTGTTACATCTAAGCCTACAACAACTATATCTATTTCTCCTGCTGAATCTCCAGCATTCTGGCCAAGCTCTTTCAATAACATTGAATTCTCATTACAATTCGCTGTTGAAAAAGATACTGATGGTAATGCAACAAGAACTAAGGATTTAACTGTTTCAGTTGATAAGAAGGGTTATGGAGAAGTTGTAATTAATGAATTCAATATTACTGCTTCATTCAATAATAACTTCACTGTTAAATCAGTTTCTGGTTCTGTAACAAAGAAGTAAAAATAATTAATTAAAAGTCTACTTAGGTAGACTTTTTTTAATGCTTAAAATATTATTTTAGGTATTATTTTTCTTGCAATTAAATATCACTTTTGATAAAATTTAATCCGGTTGTTTTTTAGAAATGAGTTTATTTTTTTAGCGACTATTTTTGTTTTTTGTTAGGGTGGTATTATGAGTAAGAAAAAAATAATAATTATAACATCTATAATTTCTTTTTTAATAGTTTTAGGTGGTATTATATCAATTATAGTATTAACATCAAATAAGTTAGTTTTATCAATGGACAGCTTGGTTTTAGAATATGATGGAGAAAAACATAAATTAGAAGCCAAAGCTAATTATGAAGGAAGAATATATTACGACTATATAGGTAAGGATAATGATTATCATAATTCATTAGAGCCTAGTGAACCAGGTGAATATTTAGTTGTTGCGACATTCAAAAGCTATGATGGAAAAAAGAATGGTGAGGTTAAAGCGGATCTTTCAATTACCCTACCATTTGAATTAGATAATACAGGTACTAAATTTATATCTTATAAAGGTAATAATAAAGATGTTATCTTACCTTCTAAATATCAAAATAAAGATATTATAGAAATAGAAGATAATATGTTTACTAATAAGGATATAAATTCAATTACATTACCTAAAAATAATTTTAAATTTAATCCTAATTCGATTATCGATTCTAATATTAATTATTTATATATAAATGAAAAAACTATGTTATTAGATGGTATTTATCCATCTAATTTAAATATAGAATTTATAGATGAAATAGAAGTATTATCAAATAATATATTTGGTAACTTAATGGGACTAGATGAATTAACATTACCAAAAAGCTTAGAAAGAATTGAAGAAGATGCGTTAAATAATGTATTAGTATCTAAATTAAATCTATATTCTAATCAAGTATTAAAAGGTATTAATTTATCTAAAACTATAAAATGTGTAGAAGTATATAGTAGTGATATTAATATATTAGAAGAATCATTCTTTGAAGGACAAGAGAATATAGAAACAATAATAATAGATAAAGATATAAATACATTAGATAATAAATGTTTTTATAATTGTAATGGATTAAAAGAATTAATTGTAAAATCAGAAATAACTAATATATTAAATAATTGTTTTAAAAATGATTTTATATTAGAAAAGCTAACATTAACAATACCATTTGAACTAAACAAATTAGATTTAGAAATGATAAATTTAGTTGAGGTAGTTGATTGTGAGGAATTAGCAAATTTCGCTTTTGCGGATTGTAATGTAATAAAGAAAGTTATGTTGTGTGATTCAATCAAGATACTTGGACGTGGTTGTTTTTATATGAGCACTCTTGAAGATATAGAATTACCTAATACTTTAGAAGTGATAGAATTTTACGCTTTTAACTCTTGTAAAAGAATAAAAGATATAAAAATACCAAATACAGTCAAAGAGATACAATATGATGCTTTTGGTTATTGTGAACAACTTGAAAGTGTAAATATTCCTGATGGAATAGAAAATATAGCTAAATATATATTTTATGAATGTGTAAAATTAAAAGAAATAATAATACCTAACTCTGTCACATCAATTGGAGAATATGCTTTTTCAAAATGTAAATCGTTAAAAAAAGTAGTTATGTCCGAAAATATTGAGATAGTTGATTTACGTGCTTTCAATAACTGTAATTCATTGGAAGAAATAATATTATATGATAAAGTAAAAAGTTTAGGTTATGAATGTTTTGCGTATTCAAATAACTTAAAGAAAATTGTTTTATATAGTGATGTTATTCCTGAAGTGTTAGGCTTAGATAAGGGAAATAATTATCATCTTCCTAAGGAAGAATATGAGTACGAATCTAGAAATTGGTATTTTAGTGTGATACCATCAACTTGTTCTGTATGTGTAAAGAGCGAATTAATAGAACAATATAGAGAAAAATTTCCTGAAATAAATTTTTCAGTAATAGAAGAATAAAAAAATAAATGTAGTAATAGAGGTTTAGTAAAGATTTTATGAAGAAGTATTTAAATAAAATCAGTAAAGTAATTTTTGGATTTTTTGTGTTTTTAGTATTAGTTAATTTAACAATTTTTAATACTTATGCAGGTAGTAGCAAAGTAAATTTTGTTAATGATAAATATTCTACTGATGAGGAATATTTTGATACTTATACAGATAGTGATAATTTTTATTTTGATGAATATAAAAATATTACTATTAATGATTACGAAGATAAATATGGCATTAATAATATAGCTAAAGATATTAAAGATGGATTTGCCAAAAACTATGAATTTGTTATTAATGGTGATGATCCAATAATAAATATTATTCCAAGAGAATTATTTGAAAAGAGAGGAGAATATTTGCATATTGGCAGAGAATATGGATTTTATGTTAAAACAAGCGAATTAACAACTAATGAGAATCTTATAGATGTATTTGTTTTTGATATAACAAAGCATCAACTAGATAATCCTAAGTATCCTAGCCAATATGTAATAGAAGTAAAACCATTATTTCAATACAGTTATTTTTTATTACTAACTGAATCATCAGAGTATATAAAAAGTTTGAAAATAAATAAAAATGAATTAAATATATTATTGAACGTATCAAACGATAATGTAATTACACCTTTATTTATTTATGAAACAAATCAAATAATAAATAATGAATATTTTTATTGTAATAAATTTATAATTACTGACTTTCCATTAAAGTATGCTTCTAATGCAAAATCTTATTGTATTAAGAATATAGAATTCGGATTATCATTATATAATGAGCAAGAAGCAAATATTGGTGATATTAATTATGATAAAAATAAAGATAATGGTTCATTCATTGTAAGAACTAATATTAATTATAATGGTGAAACAAATGGCAGTATAGGCTCATTATGTCATACAACAATTGGACTTGGTGTTGGATTTATACCTTATGTTGGAGATGTTTATTCAGCAGTTGATACTATAGCAACCTTTTGTAGTGATATATATGAATATACCAATACAAACGTTTCATATGAAGATATGTATGAATCTTCTATGTATACTACAAAAGAAGAACAACTTGATCATTATGTAAATTTATCTAAAGCAGGATATGTAAGTTTACATTCTGATAATAAAAAGCCTTTATTTTTTAGTACTGAAAACAAGAATAATTATGTAAAAGCATTTTTTACATTAGGAATGACTGAAGATTGGCTTACTCGTGCATATGATAGTATTAAATTTGATATTGTAGATCATTCATGTAATGTAATTAAAACTGGTTATAGACAAACAAAGAATTATCTAAGATCTAATAATGGAAAGAATATAGAAATAGATAATACTTATAATTTTAGACTATTACCAGAAGGCTTATATAGTTTTAAGTTTGACGCAAAATATTCAAGCTATTATAGTATTAATATTTCAACTTTTTATCAAATGAGTCTATTAGTAGATGATATTTTATATGATCCAAATGAATTTGATAAGATTAAATTATCAAAAGGTGAACATATAATAAAAATTATTGGTAATAATAGAGATTCTGTTATTTCATCAATTACAATAAGTCCTTTATGCCTAGATATAGATGATTACTTAGATGTTTCCTTAGAAGAAAACGAAGAATTTTTAGTTAAGCTTAATACTAAACATAATATGTATAGTCTATCAACAGGCGATAAGGATGTTGTAATTGATAACATATTTATAAATTCAAAGTTTGATGAGAATCGTTCTTTTGGAATAAAATCATATTATACTATTGATTATCCATTTGATTTAGGAACTTATTATGTAAAAATAAGAAATACTTCATCAAAGAATAAATCTATAAAATTTTCTAAAAATGATATTATAAGTATTGATTTAGATAAAGAGTTAACAATAAATACAAACTTTAATAATTTTACTTATGTTAAGTTTAATTCAATTGATAGTAGTGAATATATGCTTACATGTGATTTATATGATGAAATAAATTTTAAAATTATAAATGAGGATAATTATTCTACTACTTATGGTACTTATTGGTTCGATTCATATTATCAATTTAGTGCTAATTCATATATTTATATAGGAATAAAAAGTTCAAGTAATACTTTGAAAATTAAATTGAAAAAGATTATTAGTGAGTATAAATGGAGAATTTCCTATGATGATAAGGTAGAAGAAATAGCGCCAGAAAGTAAATATTTTATAAATAGAAAAAAAGACTGTTATTTTGAATTATTATATAATGGTGAAGTAGTAAATAATGTGACGTATGGAGATACCCCAAATTCGACTTCATTTGGAGAGTATGCTTATAAATTTAGTAAAATTTATGGTAAGCATTATCTATATTTTCATGGTGATTGTCCTGTTGGTGGAGACGGAATAGTGGTTGAAGCTAAAAATGACGATAATGTAAAATTAAGTAGTATAAAAATTATTCCTAAAATAGATGATTATTATTCTAATTTAGTAAAATCATTAACCAATACTGAAGAATTAGGGTTTAATTATAATATGCCAGGATATGTATATAAATTTGACTATCAAATATATCCTTATGATAGAGTATTTACTGCAAGTATTAAAGAAAGTAGAGGATATATTAGCATACTTGAAGATTTTAGGGATTTAGAAGAAACAAATTCTAAAGATATCACAATTAGAATATTAAAAATTTATTATGTTGATGCACTAACAAGGCCATATACACTAGAAAATGATTGGACATACGAAAAAACTACAAATAATTTATATGAATCAGGGAATGGAAATGAGGCAAATCCATATAAGATAAGCTATAAGAGACATTTAGAAAATATTCAATATAATCATAATAAGTATTTTAAATTATCAAAAGGTATCGATGTTAAGAATTGGAAATGTTTTAATATGTTTTCTGGTACATTAGATGGAAATGACAAGACTTTAACTGTTGATATCAATGTAGAAAAATATACTGGTGATGTTGGATTATTTACATTAAATACTGGTACTATTAAAAATCTTAATTTACAAATGAAAATTGTATTAACTTCTGAAAGTGATTCTTGGCAAAATATAGGTGGAATTTGTAGTGTTAACCAAGGAACAATTAAGAATTGTAGATTATTATCATATAATCGATATACAAAGGCTCCGGATGTTTAAGCAACTGAGACCAACGTTGATTTCTTTATTACATCTAAGAGTAATATTAGAATTGGTGGTATAACTGGATATAATAAAGGTATAATTGATGAATGTGTCAATGAAGGTACAACTTTATTTGGAAGTGGAGATATGGGTGGAATTGCTGGCGCATCCGCTAATAATGATTCTCAGGTCGCATTAATTTCTAATTGTATAAATAAAGGTAGTGTATATTATTACTGGAAAGATAGCAATAGATCAGTTGGTGGAATTGTTGGATATCAAGAAAGTGGCACTATTTTGAATTGTGAAAATGTAGATGACACAATTATTTCTTTTGAAATTGATGCTGGAAAATCTAAAGTTATACAACCTAATATGGGACAAATAGTAGGACATAGTCAGGGAGATGTAATTGGTTCTAAATCTGCTGGTAATGTCGATACAAGTGGTCTTGCGTTCCAACCAGGATTTATTCCTGGAATTGGTTTCTTTGATCAACTAAAATATGCAAAAGCTAGAGAGATTGGTAAAAGAGGTTAAATATGATTGAATTAAAGAATTTAACTTTTAAATATAAAGCAAAGAAGAGTTATGATGTAACTGCGTTAAATGATTTTAGTTTTACATTTAAAAATAATGGTCTTTATTTTATTAATGGTAAAAGTGGATGTGGTAAATCTACTTTATTAAATATATTAAGTGGAATAGATAGAATCCAAGATGGAGATATGATTATTGATAATAAATCTGTCCATGATTTTAAGGATATTGATTATGATAATTATAGAAACTATTACGCTGGAGTCATTTTTCAAGAATTCAATTTAATTGATACAATGACTGTCTATGAAAATATAGATTTACCTTTAAGACTTCAAGGTAAAAATGATAATAAAGATATTATCTCAGAATGCTTAAAGAAAGTAGATTTAGAAGGATATGAAAATAGATATCCCAATGAATTATCAGGTGGACAAAGACAAAGAATTTCTATCGCAAGACAGCTTGCGAAAGGCTCTAAGGTAATTATTGCTGATGAGCCTACTGGTTCACTTGATAGCGAGAATAGTAAAAATGTTTTTGATGTTTTAAAGAAATTATCAAAAGATACTTTAGTAATTGTTGCAAGTCATGATTTAGAATCTTCAATGAATTATGCTGATGAAGTAATTACAGTTGTTGATGGTAAAGTAGTTGATCATAAAGTATTAAATGATATTTCAGATAATAAGGAAGAATATGTTATTCCAAATAAAGGACATAGCTTCCCTTTCTTATATGCATTAAAGTTTGCATGGAAGGATATAATTCATGCAAAAATTAGATTTATAGTCGCATCATTATTGTGCTTTATTTCTTTAGCACTTGTTGGATTATTTGTTTCTTTTGTAACATTTAACCCAGAAGTATCTATCGCAAAAACATTATTAAATAATAATGAAACTAATTATTCTGTTTTTGCAGCTAATTATTTTGATAATCATGTAGAACACCCTTTAATTACTCCAACTTACACAAAATTCATGCCTTCTAGATTTAATCTTTTAGAGACTAAATATGGTATGGAACCACATGTATATAAATATTATTATCCAATGAATATCAGGCTGGATTATAATGAATATCCAGGATATAAGACAAGCTCTGATTATATGAGTGTTATAAAGTCTATTGATGATATTGAAGAAGTATATGGATATAATCTTGCAAGTGGTTATTTACCACTTGATGGTACTAATTGTTATATTACTGATTATTTTGCTAATGTATGTATTAAAGGTAATATAATGTATTATGATTCTAAGAATAGATTAAAAAGATTAAATTCTTCTGATTCAATATATGAATTTGTTGGAAAAACATTATATATTTCTAATGTAAAATATAAGATTGCAGGTATTATTAATACTGATTACGAAAGATATAATGATATCATTTTAGAATATAATAAAGATAGTTACGATTATTTAAAATATGAATATTTTGCTGAATATATTTATATGTCTATATATTCTAACCTAGATTTTTATTATTCTACATTTAATGAAATAAATACTTATAGTAGCGAAATAATTTGTTTTAATGATTATGAAATATGTACTGATATTCATAAAATAGCCAGTAGAACAAATGAAAGCGGGGCTGCGGTTTTATTTAAGGATTCTTATACTACTGATATTACAAATATAAAATTAGAAAAGAATCAAGTAATATTACCTTATGAATTATATAATAATTGCTTTAATGTTACTAAAGAAAAAACTGAATATTGTACATTTACTAGTAATACTGAATTAGAAGTATTAGAATATCCAGAGCATATTGGAGAAAAGATTAATCTAAGAGTATATAATAAAAGAATGTATGAAGATTTAGTTAATCTAGGTGAAGTAGAGGTTGTTGGTGTTTATGTTACAAAAGATAAAGATTATTATACAAGTGAAACGCCAATAGTTGATGATATTTCATATGAAGCATTATTAAAAGGCATTAAAGGATGCTCTATGATTGATTATAGAGTTATAAGAAGTCCTTTTTACTTACAAAATAAATTAAAAGATATGAGAAAGAATTTTATTGTTACTAAAACTTATTTCTCATTAGATGTTTATAATTTTGAACTTACAAATATTATTTATATACAGGTTTTCTTAGTTGTTTCATTCTTATTAATGATATTTGCGATTGTTACTTTTGCAAACTTCATGGGTGCAACAATTATGAATAGAAAAAAGGATATAGGTATTATAAGAGCTGTTGGTGGAAGTAAAAATAATATATTTAAATTATTCTTTGTAGAAGGTTTAGTATATTGTGCTATAGTATCTGTATTTGGCTTATTATTTTCATTTGCCTTTACTTTAATATTTAATGCAATATTAATTAAAGGCCTACTACCTGGTACAACTATAATTATGTTTAATTTATTGAATTTAATAATTGTACCTTTAGTAAGCTTTATTGTAATGATTTTATCTACATTTATACCTGTAAGAAAGATTAGTAAGAAACCTCCAGTTGAAATAATAAGAAGTATTTAGAAGATGGAATAACCCATCTTCTTTTTTTCTTTTATTTATATGGGGACACATTCCCCATACCCTTTCGGAACTAATCAAAAGTTAATCAATAAGATTTTATTAAAAGTTAATCATATTGTGTATTCAAATAACTTAAATAAACTTGTTTTATTATTATCTATAATCTATAATATATTATAGATTTTAGAGGTGGAGTTATGGAAATAAAATTAGAAAATTTAACTAAAACATTCCCTTCAAGAAAAAAAGGTGATAAAGATGTTGTTGCAGTAAACAACATGAATTTAACTATACCTTCAGGAAAACTAATTGGATTATTAGGACCTTCAGGATGTGGTAAATCTACAACTTTATATATGTTATCTGGTCTTGAGAGTCCAACAGAAGGAAATATTTTCTTTGGAAATGATAATGTTACAAAGCTACCACCAGAAAAAAGAGGTATAGGCTTAGTATTTCAAAATTATGCATTATATCCTCATATGACTGTTGAACAAAATATAATGTTTCCTTTAACTAATATGAAGGTTTCTAAAACTGAAGCAAAGGAAAGAGCTTATGAAGCATCTAAGCTTGTGCAAATTGAGGGTTTATTAAATAGAAAACCAAATGAATTATCAGGTGGACAGCAACAAAGAGTTGCGATAGCGCGTGCATTAGTTAAAAAACCTAATGTATTGCTATTAGATGAACCTTTATCTAATCTTGATGCAAGATTAAGATTACAAACAAGAGAAGAAATAAAAAAGATACAAAGAGAAACTGGTGTTACAACTGTCTTTGTTACACACGATCAAGAAGAAGCAATGTCTATTTGTGATGAAATGATTGTAATGAAGGAAGGTGTTGTACAACAAATTGGGAATCCTCAAGAAATCTATGATAATCCAAGAAATCTATTTGTTGCATCATTCTTAGGAACACCTCAAATAAATGTATTTAAAGGTATTGTTAAAGAAGGTAAGCTTTATATAGGAAATGAAGATGTATTTGATTTAAATATATTAGATCAAGAAGTTTTTGTTTCTATAAGACCAGAAGGATTTATCTATAATGAAAATGGTAGATTTAGTCTATCTTTAGACCATATAGAGGTTATGGGAAGAGATAAGAGTATTATTGCAAAGCATGATTCTTTTATTGGCGAAAAGATTAGAATTATTGTTAATTCTGATACAAAGATGAATATAGAAGATAAAATTAGATTTGATATAAATCCTAATAAAATATTTATCTTTAATGATAAAACAGAAGAAAGAATAGATATATAAGAGAATGATATTCATTCTCTTTTTCTATATTTTAAAAATAATAATAGAAATGGTGAAAAATATATAAATTTGTTGTTGACAAAGAATTTGTAGTTTGCTATAATAACGTTGCATTCAAATTTTGCCGCAGTAGTACAACGGTTAGTACCTATGCTTGCCATGCATATGATGACGGTTCGATTCCGTTCTGTGGCTCCATTAAAGAACAAGCAGGTTTAATACAATTTGGTATTAAGCCTTTTTTCTTTATATGAATTTTAAATATGTCAAAATGGCACCTTAATAATTGCTCAAATGCCAAAATGGCACTTTTCTATTAAAAATAAGTGCCAAAATGATATAATATAATCGGTTGGTGATACTATGACACTTAAAGAATTAAGAAAAGAAGATGTATCTGAATTAAAAAAAACTAATGCAAGAAGCATTTCAATATGGATTTGAAACATATACTAAACAAAAAGAAGAACAAGTTTTACCCGAAAAAGATATAGATGAATATTTAAATAATTATAAAATGAACATTGCATTATAATGTAATAATATAATTAGGTTTGATACACTTGTATCAAGCCTTTTTCTTATTGGTAGAGCTTTCATACCTTATTTTGTTAACATTATAAATATATTTGTGTTATAATTGTTGCTGTTATGGAGGTGATTTGATGATTGAAATTAAAGATTTATATTTTAGATATAATAAAACAGATATAGCTTTACGTGGAATATCACTAGATATTCATGACCATGAATGGGTTTCAATCATTGGTCACAATGGAAGTGGTAAATCTACTCTTGCAAAGCTTTTAGATGGACTTATTGCGCCATCAAAAGGTGAAATATTATATGATGGGGTAAAATTATCTCCTGAAACTGTAGATAATATTAGACAAAGAGTTGGTATCGTATTCCAAAATCCAGATAATCAGTTTGTTGGTTATAATGTAAAATATGATATTGCATTTGGACTAGAAAACCATCAAATACCAAGAGATGAAATGATTAAGCTTATAGATTTATGGTCTGGTAAGGTTGATATGAAGGATTATTTATCTCGTGAGCCAGAATCATTATCTGGTGGACAAAAGCAACGTGTTGCGATTGCAGGTATTTTAGCTTTAAATTGCGATATTATTATTCTAGATGAAGCAACAAGCATGTTAGACCCTCAGGGTACTGAGGAAATAACTAAGCTTATTATTGAGCTTAAAGAAAAATATAATAAAACAATAATAACAATTACTCATGATTTAGGACTTGCCATGAAATCAGATAGAGTAGTTTTATTAAGAGAAGGTAAGATTTTACTTGACGCTAAGCCTTCTGATGCTTTTAAGGAAAGAGATTTATTATTATCATCTAACCTTGATATGCCTTTTTCTTTAAAAGCATTATATTTAGCTCAATCAAGTGAAAAGCTTAAAGATAATAAGGAGTTACATGATTTATTATGGGAATATCATTTAAAGAAGTAACTCATAAGTATCCTGGAGTTAAAAGAAAACAATTCACTATTGCTTTAGATAATATTAATCTAGATATAAGCGATAAGAATGAATTTGTTGCAATAGTTGGCAAGACTGGTAGTGGTAAATCAACTTTAATTGAGCATATGAATGGCTTAATTTTACCAACTAGTGGTACTGTTGGTGTATTTGATTATGTCATTACACCTAAGGAAAGGAAGAACCCTAAATTAAATAAAATAAGAAAAAGAATTGGATTTGTATTCCAATTCCCTGAATATCAGCTTTTTGAAGAAACAGTAATAAAAGATATTATGTTTGCACCAAGAAACTTTGGTATGTCAATTGATGAGGCTAAAGTACGTTCAATTGATGTTGCAAAAAAGCTACATATTGAGGATTTATTAAATAAATCTCCATTTAATCTATCCGGTGGACAAATGAGAAAGGTTGCTATCGCAGGTATATTATCATACGACCCTGATATATTATTACTTGATGAACCTACTCGTGGTCTTGATCCTAAGGGGCAACTTGAAATAATGGAATTATTTAAAAGAATCCAAGAAGAAACAAATAAGACTATTATTATGATTAGTCATGATATGGATTTAGTATACAAATATGCAACAAGAGTTGTTGCAATGAAGGATGCTAAAATCATTTATGATGGTAATAAAATTGATTTATTTAAGAGTGATAAATATAAAGAATGCAATTTGGTTAAGCCAAATGTATTATCTTTAATAGATTATCTAAATGAAAAGGGTAATTATAATATTGGATATGATACTTATTCATTAGAAGATTTAATCACCAAATTAGAAGGTGGAGGTGATTCTAATGAATAATAATATTTCATTTGGTCAATATTATCCAGGTAATTCATGGATATATAAGATAGATCCAAGAATTAAAATATTATTAACAATTTCATATATTATATTATTGTTTTTAATTCCTGATTTATTTGGAATGCTTATTGCATTAGGATTATTCTTTGTATTATTTTTAACTACAAGAATTCCAGTATTTAAAGTATTAAATGGATTAAAAGGAATTGTTTTCCTTTTAATGTTTACATTAATATTACAGCTAATATATACAGTTGATGAGACAACAACACCACTTGCAGTTGTTAATATGTCTTTAGGTTTATTCCCTATATTATTAATGACAGCATCAATTGTTATTTATTTCTTTTTGAAGAAATTTATAAAGTTTAAAACAACGTTATTTTTAATTGTTTTATTTATATGCTTTATATTTATGTGGGATAATCCATTTAATCAATTTAATTGGAATTTTAGCCTAAATTTCTTATCTTGGAAATGGAATATATATTCAGTTGGTGTTACTAAAGCTTCATTTATATTTATAAGAATTATATTGATGATTTTAATAACATCTATTCTAACACTATCAACAATGTCTACAGATATTAACAATGGTCTTGAATGGTTATTATCACCATTAAAATTAATTCATATACCTGTTAGTATATTCGCGATGCTAATATCTTTAACATTACGTTTCATTCCAACATTAATTTTAGAAACAAGAAAGATTATGAATGCACAAGCATCACGTGGTGTTGATTATAAGAGTGGTAATCTATATTCTAAAGCAAGACAAATTATTTCTTTACTAATACCTATGTTTGTTGTTTCATTTAAGCGTGCTGATGAATTATCTAATGCGATGGAAGCAAGGGGCTATATTGTTGGTGGTAAGAGAACAAAGCTTGATGAATTAAAATTCCATTTAATTGATTTTGTTGCAATCACATTTACAATAATAATTCTTGTAGTTATCATTTTAAGTATTACAAAGGTAATACCTACAATAGATTTTACTGTGATGCTTGAGGGGGTAAAGTAATGAGATATAAGCTTACTTTATCCTATGATGGCTCTTGTTTTATGGGCTTTCAAATTCAAAATGATGAAAGAACTGTAGAATTAGAAATAAAGAACGCATTAAAGGTAATGACATCTAAGGATATAAAAATATATCCATCAGGAAGAACTGATAGATATGTTCATGCCTTAGGTCAGGTAATTCATTTTGATTTAGAAGAAGATATTCCACCATCTAGATTTAAGCGTGCAATTAATAATATTTTACCTAATGATATTCATGTTAATTTAGTAGAAATTGTTGATGAAAGCTTTCATGCTAGATTTAGTGCTAAATCAAAGGAATATAGATATTATATTGATTTAGGAGAAGAGAACCCATTTGATTCTAGATATGTATCTTATATAAATAATTTAGATATTGGTAAAATGGATGAAGCAATTAAATTATTTATAGGTACACATGATTTTAGGGGATTTGCTTCTGCACAAATTGATGAAAGAAAGGATACAGTTAAAACTGTATTTGAAGCGAAAATAAATAGATTAAGTGATAAAAAATTAGAATTTATATTTATTGGGACAGGATTTTTAAAATACCAAATAAGACGTATGATGGGTGCTTTAGTTGAGGTTGGTAGAGGTAAGAAGGATTCATCCTTTATATCTTTAGTCTTAGAAAAGAAGGATCCTAAAATAAGCCATAAGGTTTTAGATGGACATGGTCTTTATTTATATAAGGTAAATTATTAATCCAAAGGTTAGCATTATGTTAGTATTAAATAATAATGATGAAAAGAAAGTAAAATATAAGCTTTATCAAATCGGTTCTGATGATTTGAAAAAGCTTCAAAGAAAAGAAAAAATTAAATCTCATGATCAGGTGATTATTAATACATTTGATGGTAAAGCTATACTACATGTATATTCTAGATTGTTTACTACATTAGGCTTTAAGATATTATTAATATTCTTTGGCTATTTTGTATTTTTATATTCTTATATCAATAAGAATTTTCACGTGTATTCAGTAACTACCTTTAAAGCAACAGATGATTTAAATGAATTTGTAATAGATATTAATCCAGATATGAGTATAACTGCGTTTAAGGATATAAATGTTACTTATAAATCATTTAAGGCTTTATTGCCTTATGCAATAATATCTTCATTGATATTTATTATTGCAATAGTTGCATTAATTATTGTATTAGTTAATTTAGGATAAAACTTTTTCATAGTTTTATCCTTTTTTATTTTTATAAAAATATATAATGTTGTATAATAAAAATAGATTATATATGTGAGGTTTTATGACTATGAGAATGAAGGGGTTTATTACTTTTGAAGGTGGAGAATGTAGTGGTAAGACTACAATTATTAAAGAGCTTGCAAAGGAATTTGAAAAGAAGGGTATCGATTTTATTACAACAAGAGAACCAGGTGGCATTAAAATTAGTGAAGAGATTAGAAATATAATCTTAGATGTTAATAACACTATGATGGCTCCTGAGGTTGAAGCTTTACTTTATGCAGCATCTAGAATGCAGCATTTAAAGGAGAGAGTTATACCTGCAGTAAATGAAGGTAAGATTATTTTATGTGATAGATATCTTGATTCATCTTTGGCATATCAAGGATATGCAAGAGGCCTTGGTATGGATGCTGTATTAAAAGCTAATAGCTTTGCCTTAGATTATCTACCTGATTTAACAATTTATATTGATGTTGAGCCTAAGGTTGCATTAAAAAGAATGGAAAATCTTGATAGATTAGGTAAGAAGGATAGATTAGATTCTGAAGGTATTAAATTCCATGAAATGGTATATAAGGGGTATCAAGAGGTTATAAAAATGTATCCTGATAGGATAATGGTTGTTGATGGTAATCAAAGCCTTTCTGATGTAATATATGATGTTAAGAAAATTATTAATGATTATTTAGAGGGAATGAATGGACGTTAGAAATGTTATAAAAAACCAAGAAAAAATATATAACATGTTAAAAAATACCATTAAAGAAGATAGACTTTCTCACGCATATTTATTTTATGGGGAAGAAGGTACTGGGAAAAAGGAAATGGCATATGCTTTATCATGCCTTCTTTATGGTGATGATTCATTTTCTAAAGAGACTTCTAAGAATATATTAAATAATAATTTTATTAATGTTACATATATTGGAGTTTTAGAAGGGAAAAAGATGATTTCTAAGGAGCAGATTGAAGCACTACAAGAGGATTTTTCTAAAACAAGCTTAGTAGAAGGTATTAGAATTTATATTATAGATGGTATAGATACAGCATCATTATCTGCACAAAACTCCTTATTAAAATTTATTGAAGACCCACAAAATAAAACTAAGACATTAGGTATTTTTATTGCGAATGAAAAGTCTATGGTTGTATCAACAATCATATCTAGATGTATATTAATTCCATTTCTTCCTATTCCAGAAGAAAAATCAATTGAAATGCTAAGAAATGATGGCTTAGATGAATTAGATAGTGCTTTAGTTGTTAACCTAACTAATAATATTGATGAAGCAAAAAATATTATTGCAAGTGAGAGCTATAAGGAAGTAAAGGAATTATTCTTAGAATTTTTATCTTTAGAAACTGATAAGGAATTAGTATTGTTTTATATTAATACCCTAAAGGTTTTTCAGGATAGCAATAATTTAGTTATGTTATTAAAATTTATATTGCTATTTTTACAGCAGGTTGCTCATTATAAAGAGGACCAAAGCAATTTGATTTTAACCCCATTGTATGATAAAATTAAAACATATAGCTTGAAATATTCTAATAAAATAGAAGATAAAATAGAATTGATATTAGAATTATTTGATATGTTAAAATATAATGTATTAGCGAAAAATGTATTTCATGAATTAATATTGAAATATTTGAAATAGAGGATATATGAAGGCAGTAATGGTTGAATTTAAACGCTTAGGTAAAAAATATTACTTTGGCGTTGGGAAATTAAAACTTAATAAAGGTGATAATGTCATTGTTGATACTATCCGTGGTACTGAATTAGGTAAAGTTTTTTCTGAACCATTTGAGCTTGATATGAAGGATTTAACATCTGAATTAAAGGATGTTGTTAGATTAGCAAATGATCAGGATCTAGAAAATTATAATAAGAATCTAGAAAGTGCATTAGAGGTTACTAATAAAGTTAAGAAATTAGTAAAAGACCGTAAGCTTGATATGAAGGTATTAGAAAGCGAATATACCTTAGATAGAGGAAAATTAATTATTTATTTCGAATCAGAAGAAAGAGTAGATTTCCGTGAATTAGTTAAGGATATTGCTGAAGTATACCATACTAGAATTGAATTAAGACAGGTTGGTAGCCGTGATGGTGCGAAGGTATTTGGTGGTATTGGACCTTGTGGCTTAATTGTATGCTGTAAAACATTTATTACGGAATTTGCAAATGTATCAATCAAAATGGCTAAGAACCAAAATCTATCACTTAATCCAGCAAATATAAGTGGTAATTGCGGTAAATTATTATGCTGTATTAATTATGAAAATGACCTGTATACTGAGCTACATCAAAATGCACCAAACGTTGGTGACATTGTTGAAACAGAAAAAGGTAATGCTAAAGTCATTACTTGTGATGTCTTAAATAGAAATCTTAAGGTTAAATATTTAACTGAAGATCAGGTTTATGGATATTATAAAATTGATGATGTTAAGTTCAAAGCTAAAAAGGGTACTTATAAAGGTGATTAATTGTGGCTTTATTAGAGCATGAATTATTAGGTAGACCTTTATTAAAAATATATCAAGATTCAGAAGCATTCTCATTCTCACTTGATTCAATGCTTCTTGCTGATTTTGCATCTATTACTAAAAGAGTAGAAAACATATGTGATCTATGTAGTGGTAATGCACCAATACCTATGTATTTATCTTTAAGATGTAATGCAAATATTATTGGTGTTGAGGTACAAGAAGAATCATATAATCTTGCTATAAAAAGTATAGAAAAAAACAATCTAGATAATAGAATTAAAATGGTTAATGCCAATTTAGTTGGAATATCTAAGGTATTAGGACATAATTTTGATTTAGTTACTGTTAATCCACCTTATTTTAAGGTTGGTGCTAATAACATTAACCCAAACGATAGAAAGGCTATCGCAAGGCATGAGGTTTTAGCAACCCTAGATGATATTATAAAAGAATCATCAAGTCTACTAAATTCTAAGGGTGTATTTGCGATGGTGCATCGTCCTGATAGATTATTAGAAATTCTAGACTGTATGAGAAAATATAAGATAGAACCAAAAAGATTACGTCTTTGCTATCCTAAATTAGGTAGTGAATGTAATAATATATTAATTGAGGGCGTTAAGGATGGAGCCCCATCCTTAAGAATACTAGATCCACTTTATATCTATAAAGAAGATGGTAAGTGGACAGATGAAGTTTTAAAAATATATAATTTCGAGAGGTGATGTTTATGTTTTTAAGTTTATTAAATAGAAAGGAAATGCTTAAGTTTTTAGACTTAGCTATCTATATGGTAGATATCGATGGAGAAGCTACAGACGTTGAAAAGCGTGTATTAACTAAGATGATGGCAGAATTAGATCAGATTAAGGATGAATATTCATTCCGCCTAACTGATACTGCAGAAAATACTATTAAATTCTTTAGTGATTGTAATCCGGTAGTTAAGAATGTAGTTTATCTAAATTTAGTCTTTATTACTATGCAGGATGACTTATATAACACTAGTGAATTATTATTCCTAGAAAAGATTCAGAAGGCTTTAAAGATTACATCAGAAAAGAGAAGAGAGTTAATTTCTGTTGTCTATGCTGAACGTGATTTAAGAGAAAAGACAATTAGAATCTTAAAGAATTAATATGAGAACTAGAAGCTTTAAAGATGAAAATGGTGGAATATTATATCTTGTAGCAACTCCTATTGGAAATTTAAGTGATATTACATTAAGAGCAATAGAAATATTAAAATCTGTTGATAAAATTTATGCAGAGGATACTAGAACATCTGGTGTCTTACTTCAACACTATGATATTAAAACTAAGGTTGAAAGCTATCATAATTTTAATCAAGAGGAAAAAACAGAAAGTGTCATTGATGAAATAAGAGGTGGCATGAATATTGCATTAATTAGTGATGCTGGCTTACCAGTAATATCAGATCCTGGATATAAAATAGTATATCGTGCAAGACAAGAGGGACTAAGAGTATCTACTATTCCAGGTGCCTCTGCAGGTATTTCCGCTTTAATCGCATCAGGTATTGCACCTATGCCATATACCTTCTATGGCTTCTTAGATGCAAAAACCACAAAAAGAAAAGAAGAACTAAAGGAATTAAAATATCTTAAGTCTACTTTAATATTCTATGAGGCACCTCATAGAATTCATGAAACACTATCTGATATGGAAGAGGTTTTAGGTGATAGATATTGCTGCTTAGCAAGAGAGCTTACTAAGACATTTGAAGAATTTATAACAGGTAGTATTAGTGAGGTTAATAAAGAAGAATATAAGGGTGAAATGGTTGTTATTGTATCAGGCTATAAGGAAGAAGATACTACTCTAGGTGACCCTAACCAAAAAATAGATGAAATGATTTCTTTAGGATATAAACCAAATGATGCAATAAAAGAAGTTGCAAAAATGTTTAATTTAGACAGAAAAGAATTATATAAAAATTACACTTTATATAAGAACAATAAAGGTGAGTAAAAATGAAATTTCCTAAAAGAATTAAAGGCCTTAATAATAATATCTTTGAAGAAATAAATTATAAAGGCGTTATGGATATGTTTACTAATCTTAAAAGTGGTCTTGTAATTATGGGTAACATAAAAGATAAATATACATGTGCTATATTAGACCTATTAAACAGAACTGCAATTAAAAGAAATGTTAAACAAATCTATTTTTATGATGCAACATATGAAACAAAGCTTGGAACTATAGAAGATGTTAGAGCTTGTAAAACATTAGAATCTAAAATGGATTATTATGCGTTAGTTGAAAAAATTGGCTTTAAGTCTAATACATTAGTTAAAGATACATTAATACCTAAGATTGAGTTACCATTAATTTTTGGTATTAAATATGGTTCTATTACTGGTGTTTTAAATCCAAGATATGCTAAGTGGATGAATCAAGTATTTATCCCTGGTGAAAAAGAAGATCAAACAATTGAATTTGTTTCAGATTTAATTGATTTAATCGCAAAAACAGATGTTTCAAGAGATCAATTATTATAATTAGGGAGCACAAGATGTGCTCCTTTATATTTGAGGAATAAATATGATTAAATTATATTTAAAAAATTGGATATTAAATATATTTCCCTATATATTATTAATATTAGCAATTATTTCAATAGGTGTAATATTAGCAGGTGTATCTATAAGTGTTTCTACATCTATTATTACAAATACTAAAATAGATGGTATTAATGTTGAAGCAGGTAAGCTTAATAATTTAACTAAGGATATATTTGATTTCTATTTTTCAAATCCTAAGGAAATAGTAAAGCATGTATTAAATATAGATGCAATAAAAGATATTGTAATAGATAACCTATCTATTACTGAAGAAGAAGCAAATGTATATTCTAAAACAATGGTTATTTGGAATTATATAGCTATGTCTATAATTATATTGCATATTATTTTAGCTTATTTAATTACTAATTCTTTATTAAGAAAGAAGCTTTGCCCAAGAAGTATAAAAAGATTTATTATTGTTTTAATTGTGAAAAGAATAATAGATTTAGTTGTTATTAATAGTATTGCCTTATTAATGACTAAATATGATGTAATTGCGATAATATCTTTTATAGTTTCTTTAATATTAAATACTATTCTAACATTATTCTTAGCATATTTATCACAGCATCAAAAGAATGATAATATTAAAGTATATAATGTAATAAATCATAAGACTATCCCTATATCTTTAATAATGTCTATACTTATTACATCACTAGCTTTTATAATATATTTATTATTAGCTTATCTAATTGGTGTTTTTGCGTTAATAATTGCGTTACCTTTATTACTATATTCATTTATTATTACTAATTTAACTCCAGAAACTTATGTAATAAATTATAAGAAGATAGCTAAATCTTAAAATAGATTTGGCTATTTTTGTTTTATTGAATATTTTTACTTATTTTGTTATAATTACTATTGAATTTATTTTGACCGAAAGAGGGCGCATTTTATGGCAGATAAAAAGAAATTTTATTTAACTACTGCAATCGCATATACTTCATCTAAGCCACATATTGGAAATGTTTATGAAGCAATTCTTGCAGACTGCATTGTAAGATATAAGAAGAAAGATGGTTATGATACTTATTTCATGACTGGTACAGATGAACACGGACAAAAGATTGAACAGAAGGCTATTAAGGCTGGTGTTACACCAAAGGAACATGTTGATAAGGTATCTAAGGAATTAAGAGATACTTATGATATGATGAATGTTAAATATGATCATTTCATTCGTACAACTGATGCTTACCATGAAAAGGTTGTTGCTGATGCTTTTGAAAAGCTATTAGCAAAGGGTGATATTTATAAGGGTAAGTATGAAGGATATTACTGTGTTGATTGTGAAACATATTGGACAGAAAAGGATTTAGTTGAAGGATGCTGTCCTGATTGTGGTGCAAAGGTTACAAAGAATAGTGAAGAATGCTATTTCTTAAAGCTTGAACCATATAGAGGAAGATTATTAAATTATATTAATGATAATCCTGATTTCATTCAGCCTGAATCTAGAAAGAATGAAATGCTTAATAATTTCTTAAAGAATCCATTACCTGATTTATGTGTATCAAGAACTTCATATAAATGGGGTATTCCTGTTAATTCTGATCCTAAGCATGTTATTTATGTTTGGATTGATGCATTAATGAACTATATTACTGGAATTGGATATGATGTTAATGGTAATAATGGTGAATTATTTAAGAAATTCTGGCCTGCAAATGTTCATTTAATTGGTAAGGATATCTTAAGATTCCATACTATTTATTGGCCTATTATTTTAATGGCTTTAGATATTGAATTACCTAAGCAGGTATTTGGTCATCCTTGGGTTTTAACTAACCACAATAAGATGTCTAAATCAAAGGGTAATGTTATTTATGCAGATGATTTAGTAAATGTATTTGGTGTTGATGCAGTAAGATATTATTGCTTACATGAAATCCCATTTGCACAGGATGGTAATCTAACTTATGAATTAGTTGGTGAAAGAACAAATACGGATTTAGCTAATACCTATGGTAATTTAGTTAAAAGAACTATTTCAATGGTATTAAAGTATTTTGGTAAATCTTCTATTTCTTATGTAGAAGGCACTGAATATGATAAGGAATTATTTGATACAGTTAATTCTTGTGTAGAAAAGTATAAAGCTTTAATGGATCAATTTAGAGTTGGTGATGCATTAGAAGAGGCTATGGTTGCTGCAAGAGCTGCAAACAAGTATATTGATTTAACAATGCCTTGGGCTTTAGCTAAGGATGAGGTAAATGCTCCTAAGCTAAGAACTGTATTATATAATTTATTAGAAGCAATTCGTATTATTACTATTTTATTACAGCCTGCAATTCCAGATACTGCAGAAAAGGTATTTAAGGCATTAAATACTAATAATACTGATTTTGAAACATTAGCTTATAATACAAATTCTTCATATAAGGTAAATGATATTGATGTAGTATTTGCTAGATTAGATATTAATGAAATAATGAAGAATGTTATAGCAAAGGAAGAAGCACAAGCTAAGGCTAAAGAAGAAGTAACAGAAGTTACAGCAAAGCCTGAAATTACAATTGATGATTTTGAAAAGCTGGAATTAGTTGTAGGAGAAATCCTTGAGGCTAAGCGTCATCCTAAGGCTGATAAGCTTTTAGTATTTAAAGTAAATATTGGAACAGAAGTAAGACAGATTGTATCTGGTATTGCTAAATTCTATACTGAGCCTGAAAAGCTTATTGGTAAGAAGGTTATAGTTGTTAAGAACCTAAAGCCTATTAAGCTTAGAGGTGAAGAATCTAAGGGTATGTTATTATGCGGATCTGATGATGCTGATACATATTTAGAATTAGTTAATATTAGTGCATGTAAGCCAGGAGATACTGTTAGATAATAATAAAAAGGGTGAAATTGTTTCACCCTTTTTATGATACTAGCATATCTAAATCATAATCTTTGACCTTAGAATATAGCTTCTTTGGTATTTCTACTTCATAGTAAATACCATCATCTCTATAATCCTTTGCAATTATTTCTGCCTTTTCTTCTAGTAGGTTAGATAAGTCGCCCTTACTATATGGAATAAGTATTCTTGCATGAATTGATGATGGTTTTATTTCATCTAATATCATATCTAGTAAGGAATCTATATTTAAACCTGTTTTATTTGAGAAACTTAAGGATTTAAAGCCAGGAACTGATAAGTATTGACTCTTTGTTTCATCCCACTTATTTAAAAGCATTATTTGAGGTATTCTAATTGCCCCAAGCTGGTTTAATACCTCCATAACTACATTTAATTGCTCATTGATATAATCTGATGATGTATCAATTACATGTATTATTAAATCAGCACCTCTAATTTCAGCTAATGTATTATAGAATGATGCAACTAAATTATGTGGTAATTTAGAAACAAATCCTACTGTATCTACTAGCATAAAGTCTTGCTTTTTATAGGTTATTTTACGGTTAAATGTTGATAATGTTGCGAAAAGCTGGTCTTTTTCTAAAACTTCCTTATCAACTGTAACACCTGTATGCTTAAGAATTGAATTCATAGTAGATGATTTACCTGCGTTAGTATATCCTACTAATGCAACAATAGGTATTTCATTTCTTTTTCTTTTATCTATTTGTGTATCCTTCATTGATTGAATATCTTTTAATTCTTTATTTAATCTATTGATTTCTCCTTCAATAAAGCGTCTATTTAATTCTTTAGATGTTTCACCTTTACCTCTTGTTATACCAGAGGCTCCTGAAACTCTTTTTTCTCCAGGGTTCATGAATTGTACCCTTGGAAGTAAATACATATTCTTAGCTAGCTTTACTTGGATTTTTGCTTCCTTTGTTTGTGCATGCTCTTCAAATATTTTAAGTATTAAAAATGATCTATCCATTACCTCACAGCCTAAAGCGTCCTTACAATTTTCTAGCTGTGCTGGTGATAATTCATCATTAAAAATAACTAAATCAGCATTATAAGCTAAGACTGCAGCTGCAATTTCAGTAAGCTTTCCTGCACCTACATAAGTAGAAGGAGAAGGCTTATCTAGCTTTTGTTGAACTGTATAAATTGTGTGGATATCTAAAACTTGGGCTAATGCTCTTAATTCATCTAGTGAATATGTGATATCATATCTATCATTTTTAGTTTCTATTCCGACTAAAATAGCATTCATATAATCCACCTCCATAAATCATAGATATTATAGCACTATTATTGATAAAACAAAATTGAATTATTTTATACTATATCATATAATAAGTTTGGTATCTACTATTAATAAGGAGGCTTGCTATGGTAAAAATTATAACAGATTCAACAAACGATTTACCTAAGGAATTATTAGAAAAATTAGATATTGATGTAATGCCTTTATATGTAAATTTTGAGGATAAGTCATATAAGGATGGAATAGATATTACAACAGATGAATTATATGATATTGTAAAAAAGAATGGTAAATTACCTAAAACAGCTGGAGTTACAGTTGGAGATTTTGAAACTAAATTTAAAGAATATCTTGATAAGGGATATGATATTGTTTATACAGGAATTTCAGGTGTAATGTCATCTACCCTAAATAATGCTTTAATTGCAATAGATGATCTAGATGCAAGTGCACGCGCTTTTGCAATTGATTCTAAAAACCTATCAACAGGTATTGGCCTTTTATTACTAAAAGCTGCAAAGGATAGAGATAATGGACTTACTGCAAGAGAAATAGCTGAAAGAATGGAAAAGAATACTGATAATGTTTTATCACAATTTGCAATAGAGCAAATGGATTATTTGCATAAGGGTGGTAGATGTAGTGGTGTTGCAAGATTTGCAGCAACATTATTAAGAATTAAACCTATTATTGAAGTAAGAGGCGGTAAGATGGATGTTCAAGCAAAGCCTATAGGAAAGATTAAGGTTGCGCTTGATAGAATGTTTAATCAATTAGTATCTGATAAGGATAGATTAGATTTAGATCATATCCTAGTTACGCATTCTAAAGCTGATGAATCAGCTAAATATTTATTAGAAAAAATTAGAAATGAATTCCCTAATGTAGATGTGATAGAAACTAATGCTGGTTGTGTTATTTCATCACATTGTGGACCTGGTACAATTGGTATCTTATACATGGTAAAAGGGAATTAATTATAAAATATAGACATATTTTTAAAATAAAAAACAAAAAAAGAGACTTTATTGTGTAGATATTTGTAAAAAAGTAGTTGCAACAAAAATATTTTTTATATATAATAAACGAGTATTAAAAACTAAAAAAACGGAAGGTTGTGTAATTATATGGGACGTGCTCATGAAGTTCGTGCAGCATCTATGGCTAAGACAGCTGCTATGAAGTCAAGTAAATATGGTAAGTGGGGAAAAGAAATTTTCGCTGCTGCTAAGGCTGGAGATCCAGATCCAGAAATGAACCAAAACTTAAAGAACGTTATCGCAAGAGCTAAGAAGGATCAGGTTCCTGCAGACGTTATTAAGCGTGCTATTGAAAAGGCTAAGGGCGTTAAGTCTGGTGCTACAAAGGAAAAGTCTTATGAAGGTATGGGTCCAGGTAATGTTGCTGTTATCGTTAACTGCTTAACTGACAATGATAACCGTACATTCACTGAAGTTAGAACTGCATTCAACAAGACAGGCGGAACTATTGGTTCAGCTGTATCATATTTATTCGCTAAGAAGGCAATCTTCGAATTCTCTGGAATGTCTGAAGATGAAGTATTAGAAGCATTAATGATGGGCGAAAATGCAGATTATGAAGATTTAACTGTTGCTGAAGATGGCGAAGTTAAGATTATTGCTGATCCTGAATCATATGATGGAATTAAGGCTGCATTAGAAGCTGCTAAGGAAGATATCGATTTCGATACTTGCGAAACTAAGATGGTTCCTTCAACTACAGTAGATCTTGATGAAGATCATTTAGGTAAGTTCAAGAGATTATTAGAAATGTTAGCTGAATATGATGACATTGAAGAAGTAATCCACAACGCAAATTTACCTGAAGATGCAGAAGACGAAGAATAATTAGAGAGTATATTTTCTATAAAAGCAATGGGACATTAATTAAAAATGTCCCTTTTGTTTTTCTTATATAAACAAATAAAGATATATGTCAAAAGTAAACGCTTTCGTTAGTATTTAATAAAATTATTTGTTTAATTTAGTGACAATTTATGATATTATTTGTGTATACTGTCAAAAAACAAGTGTTTGCATATGACAATCACTAAAGAAAGGATGAAATAAAAATATGTTATCTGATTTAGAAATTGCTCAACAGGCAGAAATTAAGCCTATTAAAGAGATTGCATCTTCAATTGGATTAGAAGAAGATGATCTAGAATTTTATGGAAAATATAAGGCAAAAATTGATCCTACTAAAGTAAATAGTAAAAAAGAAGGTAAAGTAATTCTTGTTACTGCAATCAATCCAACTCCAGCTGGAGAAGGTAAGTCTACAACTACAATTGGTCTTGCAGACGGATTAAATAGATTAAATTATAAGACAATGGTTGCATTAAGAGAACCATCATTTGGACCTGTTATGGGTGTTAAGGGTGGAGCTGCTGGTGGTGGATATGCACAAGTTATCCCAATGGAAGATATTAATCTTCATTTTACTGGCGACCTACATGCTATTACCACTGCAAATAATGCAATTGCTGCTATGTTAGATAATCATATTCAACAAGGTAATACTTTAGGTATCGACCCAAGAAGAATTATTTGGCATAGATGCTTAGATATGAATGATAGAGCATTACGTAATGTAATCGTAGGCTTAGGTGGACCAACAAATGGTGTTCCACGTGAAGATCATTTCGATATTACAGTTGCATCTGAAATTATGGCTGCAATGTGCCTTGCAACATCTATGGATGATTTTAAGACAAGAGTTTCTAAGATGGTTATTGCATATAACTATAATAAGAAGCCAGTTACAGTTCAAGATATTAATGCAACAGGTGCTATTGCATTAATTATGAAGGATGCATTAAAGCCAAATCTAGTTCAAACATTAGAACACACACCTGCATTTATTCATGGTGGGCCTTTTGCAAATATCGCTCATGGATGCAATTCAGTATTAGCAACTAAGACTGCTATGAAATTAGCTGATTATGTTGTTACTGAGGCAGGATTTGGTGCTGACTTAGGTGCTGAAAAGTTCTTTGATATTAAATGCCGTCAAGCAGATATTAAGCCAAGTGCTGTTGTAATTGTTGCAACAATTCGTGCATTAAAGATGAATGGTGGAGTATTAAAGGCTAATTTAGCTGAAGAGAATGTTCCAGCATTAAGAAGCGGTATTGCTAATTTAGCAAAGCATATCGAAAATGTTAAGAAATTTAACTTACCATATGTTATTGCAATTAACCGTTTCGCTACAGATACTGAAGCTGAAATTGATGCTTTATTAGACTGGGCTCGTGATAACAACCATGAAATTTCATTATCAGAAGTATTTACTAAGGGTGGTGAAGGTGCTGTTGATTTAGCTAATAAGGTTGTTAAGAAGATTAAGGATAATGATGGCGCAAAGACATTTGCCCCATTATATAATCTTGATTTATCAATTGAAGATAAGATTACAACAATTTGTAAAGAAATTTATGGTGCTGCAAATGTTGAATTCTTATCAAAGGCAAAAACACAAATTAAGACATTTGTTGAGAATGGTTGGGATAAGCTACCTATTTGTATGGCTAAGACACAATATTCTTTATCAGATGATCCAACATTATTAGGACGTCCTACAGGATTCACTATTACAATTCGTGAATTAAAACCATCAATTGGTGCTGGATTCTTAGTTGCATTAACAGGAGATATTATGACAATGCCAGGCTTACCAAAGGTTCCTGCTGCTAATAATATGGATGTTATAGATGGCAAGACTAAGGGATTATTCTAAAATAGATAAATTTTATGAGGAGAAAATAGAATGGAATACGTATTAAATGATAAACAATTAGTTATGAACTTTTCTGAAAAGTTCTGTAAAACTGAAATTGAAGTAATTAATTCAAGTTGCTTTGCTGATGTTTGGGGAAAATTTATTGATCACTTATATAAGACTGAAAATCAGGCTTTCTTAGGAGTTTTAAATATCTTCCCTAAGAAGAAGGTTAAGAAGGCTACAATTGATTTATTAAAGCACTTATTAGTTTTCTCAGTAGAAGAAGTTAAGGAACAAGATCCTTTCTTCTGCCAAGCATTAGAAAAGCAAGAAGTATTATATGATTTAGTTCAAGCTTTCTATGATAACTGGAGAAGAATTGAAAGATATGCAGTTATTTCAACTAAGGCTCGTATGAACTCTGTTGAATCAGATGCATTCATTGAAGCACAAACAGCATTCAATAATGTTGTTTTAAAGACATATCGTACAATTTGTGAAAAGTTATATGGTGCAAAGTTCCCTATTTATCGTCAGCTACCAGCTGGTGTAAATGCTGCATTATTATTATCTAAGAATGCATGGATGGGTGAAAATTCTTATTATTCATTCTTATCTAAGTCTGAAGCTATTGAACAAATTGTTATTAGACCACCATTTATTTCTTATTCTGCAAAGAACAAGAGAACTGGTACTTACCAAGAAGTATTTACTAACCCTTGTGATGCAATTAAGGATAAGTTTAAGGCATCTGAATATTATTGCTATGCTGCAATGGTTGGTTCAGCATTAACTTATGTATATTTCCATAGAGATTATTTAGCTCATGGTATTACAATTTGTAACTTATTTGAATTCGTACCACTTTCAGAAGTGAAGGGTAAGAAGCCAGATTGTATTTATATTTTCGGTTGTGATATTGAAGGTGACTCAGTATTCTATCATGATAAAGAAAATCAAATCTATGTAGGTGTTGCACCACATAATGATTCAATTGATTATTTCGGATACATGAAGAAGATGTTATTAACTTTATACAATGTATCTATGATTGAACAAGGTAACTTACCTCTACATGGTGCATGTGTACATATCACAATGAGATCAGGTGAAACAAAGAACATTATCATCATCGGTGACTCTGGTGCTGGTAAGTCTGAATCATTAGAAGCTTTATCTGAAATGGCTGGAGATAATATCTCTGCACAGTTAACTGTATTTGACGATATGGGTACATTCAAGAGAATGCCTAATGGTGAAATTTTAGCATTCGGTACTGAAATTGGCGCATTCGTTCGTCTTGATGATATGACATCAGGATATGCTTATAAGGAAATGGACCGTGCAATTTTCATGAATCCAGACAAGGTTAACTCTCGTTTAGTTATCCCTGTTGCAACATATCCACAAATTATGTTAGGTTATAAGCCTGATATGGTATTATATGCAAATAACTATGAACAGGATGTAAAGCCTGGTCAAGAAGTTGAATTCTTTGATAATGTAAAAGACGCTGAAAAGGACTTCATCCGTGGTGCAAGATTTGCTAAGGGTACAACTCAAGAAATTGGTTTATCTGAAACATTCTTCGCTAACCCATTCGGACCAGTTCAAAGAGAAAGCATGACAAGACCTTTAATTGATTCATATTTCTCACAATTATATAATGAAGGCGTTAAGATTGGTGTATTACATACAAGATTAGCAGTACCTGGAATGGAACATGAAGGTCCAGCTAAGGCAGCTGCTCAATTATTCAAGATTTTGGAGCATAAGTAAGATGGAAAAGCCAATTGTAGGAATTATTATGGGCTCTGATTCTGACTTTGAAGTTATGCAGGATGCTTGCAAGGTTTTAGATGAATTTAGTGTTCCATATGAAAAGAAAGTAGTTTCTGCACATAGAACTCCAGATTTAATGTTTGAATATGCTCATAGTGCTAAGGAACGTGGATTAAAGGTTATTATTGCTGGTGCTGGTGGAGCTGCACATTTACCTGGCATGGTTGCTGCAATGACAACCCTACCTGTAATTGGTGTACCAGTTAAGTCTAGAGCGTTAAATGGCTTAGATTCATTATTATCTATAGTTCAAATGCCTGGTGGAGTTCCAGTTCTAACTGTTGCTATAAATGGTGCTAAAAATGCTGGTCTTTCTGCGGTTTCAATTTTAGCTCTATCTGATAAAGGATTATCAAATAAGCTAGAAGAATTTAGAAACAACCAGACAAATAAAGTACTAAATATAGAATTATAGTAAACATAAGGGATGAAAACGATTAATTTCATCCCTTTTATGTTTCCTTTTTTATTTACTAAAGTAAATACTTGTGTTAAAATAGTCAATGTATAAAAATACTTACTAAAGTAAGTTGTGGCTTTATGATATAAGGCCTGCTTGGATCGGAGTTTTATTATGATTATGAATATTGCAAAGATACAGGTTAATAAAAATAATAAAAGTCATTTGTTTATGGCTTATTTTTTAGTGTAGTTTTGCAACGCAATTTTTGCGTGCATTTTTTATTTTTAGAGGTGTTATTATGAAAACCGTAGGTATTATTGGTGGCGGTCAATTAGGTATGATGCTTGCAGAAGAAATTCATAATGAGGGCGGAAGAGCTATTTGCTTAGACCCAAATCCAAAGTGCCCTGCATCATATGTATGCGACGATATTGTTGTATCTGAATATAGTGATATCGAAGGTCTAAAGAAGCTTGGAGATATGTCAGATGTTTTAACATATGAATTTGAAAATGTTCCATCTGAGCAATTAAAGTATTTACTTGATACTTATAATATCCCACAAGGTATTCAACCACTATTTGATTCACAAAATAGAATAAGAGAGAAAATGAATGCTAATAATAATGGTTTAAAGACACCTAAATTTATGGCAATTAACTCTTTAGATGATTTATATAAGGGAATCAAAGAAATTGGTTTTCCTTGTGTATATAAAACAACAACTATGGGATATGATGGTCATGGTCAGGTTATGCTAAAAAGTGATGAAGATATTTCAATGGTATTTCCTTACTTAAAGGGTGAAGGTATATTAGAAGAATTTATTAAATTCGATTTTGAAACATCTGTTATCATGGTTAGAAGTAAGGATCAAATAATATCTTTCCCAATGGGTGTTAATAAGCATAAGCATGGAATTTTAGATTTATGTATAGTTGATAAGCAAACAGAAATATTTAATAAGATTCAAGATGCAGCAAAGAAGTTTATGGAAAACTGTGGATATTTAGGAATCTTATGTGTAGAAATATTTGTAAAGGGTGATGATTTCTATTTCAATGAAATGGCACCTCGTCCACACAATAGTGGTCACTACACAATTGAAGGATGCAATACTAACCAATATAGAGAGCTTGCAAGATTCCTACTTGGAAAGAGATTAGAAGAACCAAAGCTATTAGGTCCTACTGTTATGAAAAACATTTTAGGATTTGATTATGAGAATATGAAAAAATTGAATGATAGTAGCGATGTTCATATTCATGATTATAACAAGAAGGACATTCGTGAAAAGAGAAAAATGGCGCACATCACTTTTACAAATACAACAGAAGCGATGTATAAAGAAAAATATGAGAATTTATTTGCGAGGGAAGAATAATGAGTGATTATAGAATATATGTAGAAAAGTTACCACAGTTTCAGGTTGAAGCTAAATCAATACAAGCTGATTTAAACCTAAACTTAGGATTAAACCAAAAGAATCTAAGATTAGTTAATGTATATGACTTATTTGGATTCAATGCTGATTTACTAGAAAAGTCAAGATATCAGGTATTTGGTGAAATTGTTACAGATACAGTTTTTGATAGCTTAGACTTAGAAGGTAAGAAGTATGTTGCAATTGAATTCTTACCAGGACAGTTCGATCAAAGAGCTTCATCAGCAATTGACTGCGTAAAGTTAATTGATCCAAATTGTGAAATTAATATTCGTTCAGGAAGAATTATCATTTTAGATGATGATACAACTGATGAAGATTTAGAAAGAGTTAAGAAATATGAAATCAATGCTGTTGAAGCAAGAGAAAAGGATTTAACTAAGCTTACTGATATTGAAAAAGCTCCAATTAAGCCTGTTCAGGTTTTAGATGGCTTCATTAAGATGGAAGATAGTGAGCTTGAAGCTTACTGCAAGAAGATGGAGCTTGCAATGAACAAGGATGACTTAAAGTGTGTTGTTGAATACTTTAAGAAGGAAGGAAGAGATCCTTGGGAAACTGAATTAAGAATCCTTGATACATACTGGTCTGATCACTGCCGTCATACAACATTCGGTACAATTTTAACTGATATTAAGATTGATGAATCATTTATGAAGGCTGAATTAGAAGAGTCGCTTGATTTATATAATAATATTCGTAAAGATTTACAAAGAGAAGGCAAGAAGGTTTGCTTAATGGATTTAGCAACTATTGGTGCTAGATACTTAAGAAAGATTGGAAAGCTTGATGATTTAGAAGAATCAGAAGAAAATAATGCTTGTTCAATTTTCGTTACAATCGATGTTGATGGAAAGCCTGAAAAGTGGTTATTACAATTCAAGAATGAAACTCATAACCACCCAACAGAAATTGAACCATTCGGTGGTGCATCAACATGTATTGGTGGAGCAATCCGTGACCCTCTATCAGGTAGAGCATATGTTTACCAAGCAATGAGAGTTACAGGTGCTGGTAACATTTATTTAGATGTAAAAGATACTATGAAGGGTAAGCTTCCTCAAAGAGTTATTTCTACTAAGGCAGCAGCTGGTTATTCTTCATATGGTAACCAAATTGGTTTAGCAACTACTCATGTAAGAGAAATCTACCATGATGATTATGTAGCTAAGAGACTAGAGGTTGGTGCAGTTGTTGGTGCTGTTAAAGCAGAAAACGTTAGAAGAGAATCACCAGCTCCTGGCGATGTAATTTTAATGTTTGGCGGAAGAACAGGTAGAGACGGTATTGGTGGAGCTACTGGTTCATCAAAGGAGCATAATGTAAAATCAATTGAAGTATGCTCAAGTGAAGTACAAAAGGGTAATGCTCCTGAAGAAAGAAAGATTTGTCATTTATTCAGAAGACCTGAAGTAGATAGATTAATTAAGAAGTCAAATGACTTCGGTGCTGGTGGTGTTTCAGTAGCAATTGGTGAGCTTGCTCCAGGACTTGATATTAATCTTGATGCAGTACCTACTAAGTATTCTGGCTTAAATGCAACAGAAGTTGCTATTTCTGAATCTCAGGAAAGAATGAGTGTTGTTGTTGAAGCTAAGGATGTTGAAGAATTCTGCAAATATTGTCATGAAGAAAATATTGAATTTACAAAGGTTGCAACTGTAACTGATACTAATAGATTAGTAATGCACTATAGAGGAAGAACAATAGTTGATATTTCAAGAGAGTTCATTGATTCTGCAGGAGCTGATCATTTTGCTGAAGCAGAAATTGGTGCAGTTGAAGAAAAGAATCCTTTCGTAAAAGAAAATAAAGAATTAAAGGATAGAGTATTAGATACATTATCTGATTCAAATGTTGTATCACAAAAGGGCTTAATTGAAATGTTCGATGCTACAATTGGTGCATCTACAGTATTAATGCCATTTGGTGGTAAATTACAAAGAACTGAAACTCAGGTTTCTGTTGAAAAGCTTCCTACAAAGGGTGGATATACAAATGCTTCATCAATTATGGCATATGGTTATAACCCATATATTGCTTCTTGGAGCCCATATCATGGAGCTGAATATTCAGTAATTGAAGCATGTGCTAAGGTTGTTGCAGCAGGTGCAAGATATGATAAGATGAGATTTTCTTATCAAGAATATTTTGAGCATATGCATTCTAAGGAATCTTGGGGTAAGCCTTTAGCAGCATTACTTGGTGCGTTAAAGATGCAAACAGAATTAGGTCTTCCATCAATCGGTGGTAAGGATTCAATGTCTGGTACATTTAATGATATCCACGTACCTCCAATGCTAATGGCATTTGGTATTACAGTTGTTGATGCAAACAATGTAATTTCACCAGAATTTAAATCTTCTCATCACTCTTTATATTTAATTAAGCATACTGAGAATAAGGATTATACTCCAAATACAAACGAATTAAAGGATAACTTTGAATTCGTATCATCTGAAATTGAAAACAAGAAGATTGTTGCAGCATATGCACTAGGATTTGGTGGTGTTGTTGAAGCAGCAGCTAAGATGTCATTTGGTAATGAAATCGGATTTGATATTAAGTACGATGAAGCATTACTTGATGCATATAATTATGGTTCTATTTTAGTTGAATCAACTAAGCCATTACATTATAAGAATGCAATTCTTTTAGGTAAAACAATTAAGGCTAAGGTTGGTAAATTCAATGGTGTTCAATTCACACTAGAAGAATTATATAAGGCAAATACTGAAAAGTATAATAAGATTTATAAAGATAAGGGCGATAACAATTGTGAAATGATGGCAATTAAGCCTACAAAGGTTAAAGCTCAATATAGTTATCAAGAAGCTAAGGAAGAGGTTGTTGCATACTTCCCTGTATTCCCTGGTACTAACTGTGATTATGATACAACACGTGCATTTGAAAAGGCAGGTGCTAAGACAGTTACTACTGTATTTAAGAATTTAACAAGCCAGGATGTATTCGATTCAATCGATGAAATGGCTAATAATATTGATAAAGCTGATATATTTGTATTATCTGGTGGTTTCTCAAGTGGAGATGAACCAGATGGTTCAGGTAAATTTATTGCTAACGTATTAAACCAAGTTAAGGTAAAAGAAGCTATTGAACGTTTACTAGCTCGTAAGGGATTAGTATTAGGTATTTGTAATGGTTTCCAAGCTTTAGTTAAGTCTGGTTTATTACCATATGGCAAGATTGGTGAAGTTACAAAGGATTCACCTACATTATTTAGAAATGATATTAACCGTCACGTATCTCAAATGGTTACAACAAAGATTATGACTAATAAGTCACCTTGGTTATCATCATATAAGACAGGTGAATTACATTCAATTGCAGTTTCACATGGTGAAGGTAAGTTTGTTGTTTCTCGTGAAATGGCTCAAGAATTAGTTAAGAATGGTCAAGTTGCATTCTGTTATGCAAATCCTATTACAGGACAGATTACAGATGAAGCTCCATATAATCCAAATGGTTCTAATTACGCAATTGAAGGTATTATTTCACCAGATGGATTAATTCTTGGTAAGATGGGTCATAGCGAAAGATATGAAGAAAATCTATTCAAGAATATCAGCGGAAATAAGCAACAAGATATATTCCAAAACGCAGTAAATTATTTCAAGAAGCAATCTAAACAAAAGAAGAGCTTCTTTGGTAAAAAGTAAAATTAAGGATTTAGAGAATTCTGAAAGGAAAAATGAAATGGAAAAGAAAGAATTATTATACGAAGGTAAAGCAAAACAAGTATACGCAACAGAAGATCCAAATATTATCGTTATGCATTATAAGAATGATGCAACAGCAGGAAATGGTGCAAAGCATGCATTATTTGACCAAAAGGGTGAATTAAATAACAAGATTACAACAATCATTTATAATAGATTAATTAAGGCAGGTATTCCTACTCACTATATTAAGACATTAAATGAAACTGATCAGTTATGTAAGAAGGTTAAAATTTTCCCTCTTGAAGTAATCGTTCGTGATTACATTGCTGGTTCTATGGCAAAGAGATTAGGAATTGTTGAAGGAACAAAGCCTTCTAATGTAATTTTTGAAATTTGTTATAAGAATGATGCATTAGGTGATCCATTAATTAATGATCATCATGCAGTAGCAATTGGTGCAGCAACTTATGATGAATTAAATACAATTTATTCTTTAACTGCAAAGGTTAATGAAGAATTAACAAAGATGTTTAGTGAAATTGGTGTTAAGCTAATTGATTTCAAGGTTGAATTTGGTAGAACAGCTGATGGAGAAATCGTATTAGCTGATGAAATTTCACCAGATTGCTGTAGACTTTGGGATGCAGAAACAAATGATCACCTAGACAAGGATAGATTCCGTAGAGATTTAGGTGATGTTATGGGCGCATATAAGGAAATCTTAAAGCGTTTAAATACTTTAAAGGATTAATTACTAGGAGGATATAATTATGGGGTCAAAGGCATATGGAAGCTCTGGTGTAGATCTAGAAGCTGGATATGAATCAGTTAGAAGATATAAGAAGCATGTAGCTAGAACAACTAGAACTGGCTGTGTTTCTGGTATCGGTTCATTTGGTGGTATGTTCGACTTAGCAAGTTTAGGATATAAGGAACCAATGTTAGTATCAGGAACAGATGGTGTTGGTACTAAGTTAAAGTTAGCATTTGAAATGGATAAGCACGATACAATTGGTATTGATGCAGTTGCAATGTGCGTTAATGACGTATTAGCACAAGGTGCTGAACCTTTATACTTCCTAGATTATGTTGCTTTAGGACATGCTATTCCAGCAAAGCTTGAACAAATTGTTTCAGGCGTTGCTGATGGTTGTGTACAAGCTGGTTGTGCATTAATCGGTGGTGAAACTGCTGAAATGCCAGGTATGTATTCAGATGGTGAATATGATATTGCTGGTTTTGCAGTAGGTGTTGTTGAAAAGTCAAAGCTTATTGATGATTCAAAGGTTAAGGTTGGAGATATCTTAGTTGGTATTGCTTCATCTGGTGTTCATTCTAATGGTTTCTCATTAGTAAGAAAGATTATTAAGGATAACAATATTGACCTTCATTCTTATTCTGATGAATTAGGTGGAGTTGTTGGTGAAGTATTATTAACTCCAACAAGAATCTATTGTAAGCAAGTATTAGAAGTAATTAAGAACGTTGATGTTCATGGTGTTGCTCACATTACTGGTGGTGGATTCGATGAAAATATCCCACGTATCTTAACTGATGAAATGGGCTTAGATATTGTTGAAGGTACATGGCCAATCCTACCTGTTTTCAAGTTCTTAGAAAAGTATGGTAAGGTTGATCATAGAGAAATGTTCAATATCTATAATATGGGTATTGGTATGATTATGGCATTAGATAACGAAGAAGATGCTAAGAAGGCAATTGACATCTTAGCTACATATGGCGATAAGGCATATGTTATTGGTAAAGTTACTGATAATGCCGGTAAGGTAGTTATCCATAAGTAATATGAAAAATATAGCTGTTTTTGCCTCAGGTTCAGGCACAAACTTTGAAGCTATTATAAACGCAATTGAGGATGGTACAATCAAGGATGCTTGTTGTCCTATCCTTGTTTGTGATAAAAAGGATGCATTTGTATTAACACGCGCGAAAAACCACCATGTTAATACTTTTGTCTTTAATGCAAAGGATTAT
Organism: Acholeplasmatales bacterium; assembly: GCA_016288855.1. Lineage (GTDB taxonomy): Bacteria > Bacillota_I > Bacilli_A > Acholeplasmatales > Anaeroplasmataceae > Anaeroplasma. The sequence continues at coordinate 13,944 of JAEELJ010000008.1, read as the reverse complement.
GCTTCAAAGGAAGAATTCGAAACAATCATAGTTAATAAGTTAAAAGAATTAAATGTTGATTTAATTTGTCTTGCTGGATATATGAGATATATTGGCAAGGTTTTGCTTGATAATTATGAAGGAAAAATTATAAACATTCATCCAGCATTATTACCTTCATTTAAGGGAGCTCATGGTATTAAGGATGCTTTCGAATATGGAGTTAAGGTGTTTGGTGTTACTGTGCATTATGTTGATTCTGGTGTTGATTCAGGAAAGATTATTATGCAACGCGGATTTGAATATTATGGCTCTAGTATTGATGAAGTAGAAGCTAAGATACATGAAATTGAGCATGTGTTATATATTGAAGCCATTAACAAATATTTTAAGGAGAAATAAAAATGAAAAGAGCATTAGTTAGTGTTACAGATAAGACTGGCGTAGTTGATTTCTGTAAGAAACTTGAAAAATTAGGCTATGAAATTGTATCAACTGGTGGTACTAAGAAGGTATTACTTGAAGGTGGAGTAAAAGCAATTGATATTTCTGATGTAACTGGATTCCCAGAAATTCTATCAGGAAGAGTAAAGACTCTACATCCAATGGTACATGGTGGATTACTTGCAGTTAGAGATAATGCTGAGCATGTTAAAGAAGTGAATGAACACAATATTGAATATATTGATTTAGTTTGCGTTAACCTATATGCATTTAAGAAGACTATCGATAGAGGTGCTTCATTTGATGAAGCAGTTGAAAACATTGATATCGGAGGACCTTCTATGTTAAGAAGTGCTGCAAAGAACCATAAGTTCGTTACAGTAGTTTCTGATATTAATGATTATGATAGAGTAATCAAGGAAATCGAAGAAAATGGTGATACAACTTACCAAACTAGATTAGAGCTTGCTGCAAAGGTTTATACTCTAACAGCTGAGTATGATACTATGATTGCTAGATATATGAGAGAAAAAGCTGGCCTAAATGAAAAGCTATTCTTAGAAGCTGATTTAGTTCAAGGTTTAAGATATGGTGAAAATCCACATCAAAATGCTAAATTCTATGCAACTGATACTAACTTGCCTTATTCATTAGCTAATGCAAAGCAAATTCAGGGTAAGGAATTATCTTATAACAATATTCAAGATGCAAATGCAGCATTAAATATTGTAAGAGAATTCGGTAATACTCCATTTGCTTTAGGATTAAAGCATATGAATCCATGTGGAGCAGCAATTGGTAAGGATTTAAAGGAAGCTTGGTTAAAGGCTTATGAATCTGACCCAGTTTCAATCTTCGGTGGAATTGTTGCAACTAACCAAGTAATTGATGGTGAAGCTGCTAATTTAATTAAATTTGATCATGGTGAAAAGGGTAAATCTATTTTCTTAGAGTTAATTCTTGCACCAGGATTTACTGATGAAGCTTTAGAAGCTTTCGCAAAGCGTCCTGACCTAAGAGTTATTCAATATAAATTAGGTGAATATCCAAAAGAAAAGCAGTATGTTACTGTTAATGGTGGATTATTAGTTCAAGATCAGGATACAGAGATTAAGAATATTACTGCTGATATGGCAGTTACAAATACAAAGCCAACTTTAGAACAATTAAGTGATATGAACTTTGGTTGGAAGATCGTTAAGCACGTTAAGTCTAACGCAATTGTTGTTGTTAAGAATGGTACAACATGCGGTGTTGGTGCAGGACAAATGAACCGTGTTGGTGCTGCAAAGATTGCAATTGAAGAAGCTCATTCAAGAGGAGTTAAGGATGGTTTAGTTCTTGCTTCTGATGCATTCTTCCCATTCTCTGATACATTAGAATATGGTATCGCAAATGGTGTTGTTGCAGTAGTACAGCCAGGCGGATCAAAGCGTGACCAGGATTCAATTGATTTAGCAAATGAAAAGAATGTTCCTATGACATTCACTGGAATGCGTCATTTCAAGCACTAATTTGGAGGTATAACCATGAAGGTTTTAGTAGTTGGTGGCGGTGGAAGAGAACATGCCATCGTTCACGCATTATCAAAATCAAATAAGGTAACTGAAATTTATGCTGCTCCAGGTAATGCTGGTATTGCAAAGCTTGCAGTATGTGTAAATATTAAAGATACAGATGTAGAAAACATTGTAGCTTTTGCAAAAGATGAAGGAATTGATTTAGTTGTTGTTGGTCCTGAAGCATCTTTATCAGTTGGAGTTGTTGATGAATTAACTAAGGCTGGTATTAAAGCATTTGGTCCAACAAAGGATGCAGCTCAAATTGAATCTTCAAAGAATTTCGCTAAGGAATTAATGGCTAAGTATAATATTCCAACTGCTGCATATGAAACATTTACAGATTATGATAAAGCATTAGAATATGTAAAAGCTCATTCATTCCCAACTGTAATTAAGTACGATGGACTTGCTGCAGGTAAGGGTGTTGTAATACCACAAAATTTAGAAGAAGCTGATCTTGCATTAAAGGATATGCTTATTGATGACAAATTTGGTTCTCCAAAGGTTGTTATTGAAGAATATCTTGAAGGACCTGAATTCTCATTCATGTGTCTAGTTGATAATGAAAATGTATATCCATTAGAAATGGCTCAAGATCATAAGCGTGCATATGATGGAGATAAGGGACCTAATACAGGTGGTATGGGTGCTTATTCACCATTACCATTCATAACTAATGAAGATTATTTATATGCATTAAATAATATTATGATACCAACAGCTAAGGCTATGGTAAAAGAAGGCCATCCATTTAAGGGTGTCTTATATGGTGGTTTAATGAAGACAAAGAATGGAATCAAGGTAATTGAATTCAATTCTCGTTTCGGTGATCCTGAAACTGAGGTTGTATTACCTAGATTAACATCTGATATATATGATGCTTTCTTAGCAATTGTTGATGGTAAGACTCCTTTATTAACATGGGATGATTGCTATACAATTGGTGTAGTATTAGCATCTAATGGTTACCCAGGAAGCTATAAGAAGGGCGCTGTTATTTTAGGTGCTGATTCTGATGATATTTATCATATGGGTACAAAGATTGATGATAATGGAAACCTAGTTACTAACGGAGGTAGAGTTTTATTCTGCGTTGGTAAGGGTAAGACATTAGAAGAAGCAAATAAAAATGCTTTAAAGATTGTTAATGAGATTAAGTGTGATAACTTATTCCATAGAACAGATATTGGTGCTAAGGCACATAAAAAGTTTTAATTAGTAGGGTGATTAAAGGTGGAGACTAAGGTTATAAGTGGAAAAGAGCTTGCTCAACTTCATCAGCTACAAATGAAGGATAGGGTTGAAATGCTTTATAATAAATATGGCAGAAAGCCCAAATTAGCCGTTATTTTAGTTGGAGATGATGCTGGCTCAGTATCTTACGTAAAAGGCAAAGAAAAAGCTTGTATTAACGTAGGAATTGAAAATTTAACAATAAAAAAGCCTGCAACTATTACACAAGATGAATTACTTGCAATTATTAATGATTTAAATAACGATCCATTAGTAGATGGTATTTTAGTTCAATTACCATTACCAAAGCATATTAATGAGACATATGTTATTAATTCAATTGCACCTACAAAGGATGTAGATGGATTCCATCCACAAAATGTTGCTTCTCTATATTTAAAGCAACCAGGAATTATTCCATGTACACCAAAGGGTATTATTCAAGTAATTGAATCTGCAGGAATTAAAATTCAGGGTAAAAGAGCCTGTGTTGTAGGAAGAAGTAATATTGTTGGTCTTCCTGTTGCTAAGCTTATGACTGATAAGAATGCCACAGTTACAATTGCCCATTCAAAGACTGAAAATTTAATAGAAGTTACTAAAGAAGCTGATATCTTAATTGTTGCTATAGGACGTCCTAAATTCATTAAAAAGGAAGGCGTTAAGGAAGGCGCAGTTGTAATTGATGTTGGTGTTAATAGAGATTTAGAAACTGGAAAATTATGTGGTGATGTTGATTTTGACGATGTATTTGGTCACGCATCATATATTACAAAGGTACCTGGTGGTATCGGTCCTATGACAATTACTTGTCTTATGGAAAATACATTAGAATGCTATTTAAAGCATGTGGAGGAAAAGTAAAATGATTGAAAGATATTCAAGACCTGAAATGAGAAAAATCTGGACTGAAGAGAATAAGTTCAATGCTTATCTTGAGGTTGAAATTTTATCTGATGAGGCTTGGTGTGAACTTGGCGTAGTTCCTAAGAGTGATGTAGATAAAATTAGAGCAAATGCTAAATTTGATGTAGAACGTATTAAGGAAATCGAAAAGAAGACTAAGCATGACGTTGTTGCATTCACAAGATGTGTATCTGAATCACTAGGTGATGAAAAGAAGTGGGTTCACTATGGCTTAACTTCAACAGATGTTGTTGATACAGCAAATGGTTATTTAATTAAGCAAGCTAATGATATTATTCGTGAAGATATTGTAAAATTCATGGAAGTATTAGAAAGAAGAGCATATGAATTCAAGAAGACTCCTTGCATCGGACGTACTCATGGTATTCATGCTGATATTACTTCATTTGGCCTAAAGTGGGTTTTATGGCATGAAGAAATGAAGAGAAACCTAGAAAGATTCGACTTTGCAAGAAAAGGTGTTGAATGTGGTAAGATGAGTGGTGCTGTTGGTAATTTTGCAAATATTCCAACATCTATTCAAGATTATGTTTGCGAGCATCTAGGAATTGATTCTGCAAATATTTCAACACAGGTATTACAACGTGATAGACATGCTTTCTATATGTCAACACTTGCATGTATTGCTGATACATTAGAGCAAATGGCATTTGAAGTAAGAAACCTACAAAGAACTGAAGTTCATGAGGCAGAAGAATATTTCACTCCAGGACAGAAGGGTTCTTCAGCTATGCCACATAAGAGAAATCCTATTTCTTCAGAAAATATTTGTGGTTGTGCTAGAGTTATTCGTGGATATATGGTGACATTTAATGAAAATGTTGCTTTATGGCACGAAAGAGATATCTCTCATTCAGCAACAGAAAGAATTATCTTACCTGATTCAACTATGTTATTAGATTATATGTTAAATCGTTTTATGGGTATTTTAGATAAGCTTGTTGTATATCCAAAGAAGATGATTGATGATATCTATATGACTAATGGTGTTATTTTCGCACAAAGAGTTATGATGGCATTAATTGAAAAGGGATTATCTAGAGAAGAAGCTTATGATACAGTTCAGCCTATCGCAATGGTTGCATATAATGAAGGTAAGGATTATCAAACATTACTTTCAGAATCTGATAAGGTTATGTCTAAATTAACTAAGGATGAACTTGCTTCATGCTTCACATTAGAATACTATTTCAAGAATTTAGATTTCATTTATTCTAGATGTGGATTAAAAACTGATACAGATAAGTAATAATGTTGTATAATATATAAAAATATAAAAAGGAGGAATTACACTTGAAGGACGAAAAGGTATTAGTCTTAGATTTTGGTGGTCAATATAACCAGCTTATCGCAAGACGTGTAAGAGAGTGTAATGTTTATTGTGAGGTACATCCTTACAATATGAGCATTGAAAAAATAAAAGAATTTAATCCAAAGGGTATTATTTTCACAGGTGGACCTAATTCAGTATTTGAAGAAGATTCTCCACATATTAATCCTGAGGTATTTAAATTAGGATATCCAATTTTAGGTATTTGCTATGGATGTCAGACAATTGGTCATGCATTAGGTGGTAGTGTTACTCATGCACCTAAGAGTGAATATGGTAAAACAGCAATTGAAGTAACTAAGACAAATTCTTTATTATTTGATGGAGTATCAGCTAATACTAATGTTTGGATGAGCCATACTGACTATGTATCTAAAGCACCACAAGGCTTTGAAATTACTGCAAAATCAAAGACTTGTCCTATTGCTGCAATGGAAGATACAAAGAATAAGATTTATGGTGTACAATACCATCCAGAAGTAATGCATACAGATGAAGGTATGAAGATGATTTCTAACTTTGTATTAAAGGTATGTGGCTGCCATGGCTTATGGAAGATGGATGATTTTGTTAAGACTACTGTTGAAGAATTAAGAAAGAAAATTGGTAATGGTAAGGTATTATGTGCACTATCAGGCGGAGTTGATTCATCTGTTGCTGCAGTATTATTATCAAAGGCAGTAGGTAAACAATTAACATGTGTATTCGTTGATCATGGTCTTTTAAGAAAGAATGAAGGCGATGAGGTTGAATCAGTATTTGGCCCTAATGGAAATTATGAATTAAATTTCGTTAGAGTTAATGCACAAGAAAGATTCTATAAGAAGCTTGAAGGTGTTACTGAACCTGAACGTAAGAGAAAGATCATTGGTGAAGAATTCATTAGAGTATTCGAAGATGAAGCAAAGAAGATTGGTAAGGTTGATTTCTTAGCACAAGGTACTATTTACCCAGATGTTATTGAATCAGGCTTAGGTAAATCTGCAACTATTAAGTCACATCATAATGTAGGTGGCTTACCTGATGTTGTTGATTTCAAGGAAATCGTTGAACCATTAAGATTATTATTTAAGGATGAAGTTAGAAAGGTTGGTCTAGAATTAGGAATTCCTGATTATCTAGTATATCGTCAACCATTCCCAGGTCCAGGACTTGGAATCCGTATTATTGGTGCAGTAACTGCTGAAAAGGTTAAGATTGTACAGGAAGCTGATGCAATCTATCGTGAAGAAATTGCAAATGCTGGAATTAAGGGTATTGGTCAATACTTTGCTGCATTAACTAATATGCAATCTGTTGGTGTTATGGGTGATGGTAGAACATATGATTATGCTATCGCGTTACGTGCTGTTATGACATCAGATTTCATGACTGCTGACTGGGCAAGAATTCCTTATGATGTATTAGATAAGGTATCAAGAAGAATCGTAAACGAAGTAAAGGGTGTTAATAGAGTACTTTATGATTGTACTTCTAAACCACCTGCAACAATCGAATTCGAATAATAAATATGCCGTAATTTGCATAAATTTGCAAATTTACGGCTTTTTAATTATTTATAAATAAAATAATAATGATAAATCATAAAAATAAAAAATTAAGCTATAATTAAAATTGAATGGAGGTGCATTTACTATGATTATAAACACAGGTCAAAGAACCGATATTCCTGCATTCTATTCAGAATGGTTTATGAATAGAATAAATGAGGGCTTTTGTTACGTTAGAAACCCATATTTTCCTAAACAAGTAACAAAATACATATTAGATCCTAGTGTAGTAGATGTATTAGTTTTTTGTACAAAAAATCCTACACCTATGCTTAAATATATTGATAAACTAAAAAAATTTAGAATGTTTTGGTTTGTAACAATTACACCATATGGTAAAGACATAGAAGTAAATGTTCCTGATAAAAAGGAAATAATTGAATCATTTAAAAAACTTTCTTGCATCATAGGAAAAGAAAAAATTCATTTAAGATATGATCCTGTAATAATTAATGATGAATGGACAGTAGAAAAGCATATTAGAGCATTCAGGCGCCTTCTTACCCTCTTAAGAGGGTATACAACTTCAGTTACAATATCTTTTTTAGATATTTATGATAAAGTGAAAAAGAATGCTAAAGACCTAAAAGCCCCAAGCCCAAGTGAAGAAGAATCTTTAATTCAAGCATTCATTCCTATCGCAAAAGAGAATGGAATGGTATTAAGATTATGCTTAGAAAATAGTAAATACCAAAAATATGGAATTACAACAAATGGATGTATGACAAAAGAGATTATAGAAGAAGCACTTCAAATATCATTAAATAAAAACATTAAAGGATTTAGAAAAGGCTGTAATTGCTTAATTACAAATGATATAGGTCAATATAATACATGTCTACATAATTGTAGATATTGTTATGCAAATTATTCATATGATTTAGTAAAAAAGAATTATAAAAATCATAATAAATATTCTCCTTTATTAATAGGAGATATAGAAGAAGATGATATTATAAAAGAAGCAAAAATGGAATCATATATAAATGATGTTCATACATTGTTCGATTAATCCTATCCTATTATATATAATATATAGCTTCATTTTATTCCTATATATAATATAAGATACTTAAGTATCTTTTATGATATAATAAGACTTGGTGATATAATGATAAGACGTGCAAAAGAAAAAGATATAAATACATTAAAAGAGCTATTAAGTGAAGTATTAAATCTACATTATAATATAAGACCAGATATTTTTGCTAAAGGCACAACTAAATATGATGATAATGATTTAAAAGAAATAATATCTAATGATGCAACACCCATATTTGTATATGTTGATTCTAAAGATGAAGTATTAGGCTATGCATTCTGTCAAATAAAGGTCACAACATCTATTAATATGCAAAAGCATAAAATCTTATATATAGATGATTTATGTGTTAAAGAAGGAATGAGAGGATTACATATTGGATCTTCATTAATTGATTATGTTAAAGCTTATGCCAAAAAGATTGGATGCTATGAAGTAACCCTAAATGTTTGGGAAGGCAATGATAATGCTAAGAAATTCTATAACAATATGGGATTTAAGGTTAAAGAAACTCAAATGGAGATAATATTAGATTAATGGAACTTGTTTGTAAAGAATTTTATAAATTATCATTAGATGAATTATATTCTATATATAAATTAAGATGTGAGGTATTTATTGTTGAACAAAATTGCCCATATTTAGATATAGATGATGTGGATAAAAATAGTTATCACATGTTCTATAAAAATAATGATGAAATAATAGCTTATTTAAGAGTAATTCCTAAGAATATGTATTTAAATACATCTTCTATAGGAAGGGTTATAGTTAAAAAAGAATATAGAGGTAAAAATATAGGATTAATTTTACTTAAGGAAGCAATAAAATTAATTACTGATTTAAAGCTTGATAATACTATTACAATACATGCACAAACTTATGCTATCCCCTTTTACAATAAAGTAGGATTTAAGACTATAGGTAATGAATTTTTAGAGGATGGAATACCACATTTTACAATGGAATTAAAAATTTAAATTCCTAATAAAATATATTTTATTAGATATGATAATATGGTATAATAGAAACATAAAAGTTATCGAATTAGCAATAAAATATGCATTTTTATGTAGTCAATATATAAATAAAAGATATAATAAAAAAACTTGTACATAGTACAAGATTTTTTATTAAAAAATTAGTGCTTTACAAATGAGAAAAAATATCTTATTATGTAGTTGCAATTAGTGAGGCTGAGCCTGAGTGCCAGAGAAATGACAGAGGTCATGGACACTAATCAATTAACAAAAGTCGTAAAGACTATAAAACACTGGAAAAGGAAGCACCCGAATATCGGGTGCTTTCTGTTTATATAACAATTTTTTTATTTTGTCCTACATTTGTCTACATTCATAGTTTATAATACAGGTGAAGATAGTGAGGGAGTGCCTGAGTGCCTCCAAAGTAGCAATCGCTATGGACACTATTAACATCTCTATAAAAGTCGGAAAGACTTAAAACACACTGGAAAGGAAGCACCCGGATTTCGGGTGCTTCTGTTTTTATATAAAAATATTTAAATATAATTAGCGATAATATATTTTTTTAACTATAATATTTATATATCGAGGAGGTTATTTAAATGAAAAAGCTAGAAGTTTCAGTAAGAGATAAGAATACATTAGTACTTGAATCAGATGGTATTAAAGGAGATATAATTGATTTAAGAGAATTAAAGGAATTTGATACAGTTGCCTTAGAAGAAGCAATATCTAAAGGTACTGATTTAGTATATAAAAAGAAGCTAGAAGAATACAAAAACGTCTTAGATATCCAAAATAAGGCTATAATTGATAAAAATAGAAGCGATTATGAATTACAAATAAAAGATCTAAAAAATCAAATAGAAAGCCAAAATGATAGGTCAAAAGAGAAATTAAATGAAGAAATTAATAAGCTTAATGCAGTTCATAAAGATGAAATTAATAAATTAAAGAATGAATTAGATATTAATAGACAAACAGAAAAATCTAGAACTGATTTATTATTACAAGAGCAAAAGAATAGATTTGATGAGGAATTAAATAATTTAAAAAATGAATTAGATAATATAAAAACTTTTGAAAAGAATAAGCAAGAAATGCTACTTCAGGAACAAAAGGCAACATTTGAAAAAAGAATTTATGATTTAATACATCAAATGGAATCTAATAATAAATTATTTGAAGCTAAAATAAAAGAAAAAGAATTAGAACTTACTAATAGATATGATTCTATTATTTCAAAAAGAGAACAAGAATATATTAATTCTTTGAATAATAATGAGCGTGAGCTTGAAAAAACTAAAGCTGCTCATTTATTAGAAATAGAAAAGAAAACTAATGAATTAAAAGAAGAATTTAATGTTGAGCTTAGAAAAAAGGATGATGAAATAAATTTATTACAACGTCAAAAAGCATCACTTAATGTTAAACAAACAGGTGAGGATTTAGAAGCTTGGTGTGATAATACTGTAAAAGAAGCATTCCAAAATGGATTTGAATGCTGTACATGGACTAAGGATAATGATGTTATTAAAGAAGAAGGAGAAAATAATGGCTCTAAGGCGGATTATATTTTCCGTTGTTACGCAACTCCTAGTCATAATGATTATGAAGAAATAACATCTATTTGTATGGATATGAAGGATGAGAATCCAGATTCCGTAAATAAGAAGACTAATGAAAGCTATTATAAGAAGCTTGATAAGAATAGAAATAAGAAAACATGTAAATATGCAGTATTAGTATCTAACCTAGAAATGGATAAGCCAAATGCATTGCCAATGTGGAAGGTTAGAGAATATCCTGATATGTATGTTGTAAGACCTGCATATTTAATGACATTCTTAAATATTATTACATCTTTATCTAAAAGATATAGTGATTTAATATTAAAGAAAGCAAAGGAAGAAATTGATTTAAAGGATAAATTAGATATATTATCTGATTTCCAATCAATAAAGAATACATATTTAGATAAGCAATTAATATTATTAGAAAAAGATTTATCTGATATAATCAAAAATAATCAAGCTATTAAAGATGCATCAGAAAAGATAAGTCAAACCTGTGATCATATTGCAATATCTTATATCCAAAAGATAGAAGAAAAGATAAATACATTCGAAATAAAATTAAATAGAGATATAAAAAAGATTGAAAAATTAGACTAATTATTAGAAAATGAGCCAGATTATTGATATATCGGCTCATTTTTTTGGACTCAGTTATATAATGTTATCTAAATTAGTTAGTTATGACTAATAAATATCATTTATTGTCTTGAATTATTCAAAATGCTAGTATATAATTAGTTTATAATTTTGGAGGATTTAGTATGGCAGAACAGTCAATTGAATTTAGATATGATACACAGTTATTAGTAGAGGGAGAAAACCTAGATCCTGATAAAATGACTGAATATTTTGAAGAAAACTTTAAAGGTGATTGTACATTAATAGTTGGTGATGAAGATTTAGTTAAAATTCATTTCCATACAAATGAACCATGGGAAGTATTAAAATATTGTAGAACATTAGGCGAAATCTATGATATCGTTATTGAAGATATGGATAGACAAGCAAGAGGCTTAAAGGGCTAAGATATTTGGGAGGTTAATATGACCTCCTTTTTATTTTGTTTAAAAATAATAACAAGTGTGCTACAATTTTTATGGTGAATCTTATGAATGAAACAGTTTTATGTTACTTATTTAAAGAAGATAAATGCTTAATGCTATATAGAAACAAAAAAGAAAATGACCTAAACCAAGGTAAATATATTGGTGTAGGTGGAAAAATTGAAGATGGAGAAACACCAGAGGTTGCACTTATATGTGAGGTAAGAGAAGAAACTGGATATTTTCTTAATGGATTTACTAAGCGTGGTGAGATATTATTCCAAAATGATGAATATAGTGAATATATGCACCTTTATACATCTAATACATTCTTTGGTAAAGAGATTAAATGTGATGAAGGTGATTTAGTCTGGGTATCTATTGATGATATATTAAATCTTAATTTATGGGAAGGCGATAAGGTGTTTTTAAAAATGCTATTACTTGATGAGCCTTTCTTCAAAATAAAACTTAATTACAGTAATGATGAATTTAAAGGATGGGATTATATATGAAATATAAAGATTTTATTGATAAATATGCAAATGAGGCAATAGAACATAATAAAGAGGATGCTGCAGTATTAATGCTATTAGAAGATGCATCTGGTTTATCTAATACTAAGCTTTTCTTAGCTTTAGAGGATGAAATACCAAGTGATGTCATAGATAAGTTCATGAAGAAATATGATAGATATTTAAATCATAATGAACCAGTTCAATATCTAATTGGTTATGCATGCTTTTATGGTTATGATTTTAATGTTACAAATGATGTATTAATTCCAAGACCTGAAACAGAAGAATTAGTTGAAAATGTCTTATTAAAGTATGATAAATATTTTAAAGGTAAAAATGTTAATGTTTGTGATTTAGCAACAGGATCTGGATGTATTGCAGTAACCCTAGCTAAAGAAGAGCCTAATATGAGATTAACTGCAACTGATATTTCTCATAACGCACTAGAAATTGCAAAATCTAATGCGAAAAAGATGGAGGTTGATGTTGATTTCAAAGAAGGAGATATGCTAGCTCCTTTAGGCGATTTAAAGTTTGATATATTTGTATCTAATCCACCATATATTCCTGATAATGAAATAGTAGATCCATTAGTAAAAGACAATGAACCTAATGTTGCATTATTCGGTGGTAGCGATGGATTAAAATTTTATAGAATTATATTACGTGATTTAAAGAAGCACTTAAACGATAAAGCTTTAGTTGCATTTGAACATGGTTATGATAAGAAATTAGAGATTGAAGCAATTGCGAAAGAATATTTCCCTAATGCTAGAATTGAAACTAAAAAGGATTTAGAAGGAAGGGACAGAATGACATTTATTTATGTCAATCTAGATTAATATGAGTGTAATTATATTTCCAACAGATACAGTATATGGTATTGGTACTAAGATATTTGATAAAGATGGTATAAAAAGAATCTATGAAATAAAAAATAGACCACTTGATAAGCCTCTTGCGTGTCTTTGTGCATCTTTACAACAAATTAAGAATATTGCAATTGTAACTAAGGAAGCAGAAGCTTTAATTAATAAGTTCCTACCAGGTGCTTTAACTGTAATTTTAAATGCAAAAGATAATGTAATTAAAGAAATAGGTTATAAAACTATTGGTGTTAGAATACCAAATAATAAAATAGCGTTATCTATATTAGAAGAAAATGGTCCAATGCTTACTACATCAGTAAATGAAAGTGGAGCTGTTCCGCTTAATGAATATGACGAAATAAATGAAAAGTATAAAGATTTAGTAGATAAGATTTATAATACTAATACAAATTCAAGTAATATTGCATCAACTGTTGTATTATTAACAGGAGATAATATTAAAGTGTTAAGAGAAGGTGAGATTACACTTTCTCAAATAAATGAGGTATTAAAAAATATCTAACTTGATTAAAATGGATTATTTATTGTATAATAATCATAACTACGCAGGAGAGGTGATATTATGTACGAGATTATTGATAAGTATATCGATAAGTTAATGACATCAGATCCAGCACGTCCTTTATGGAATATTGAATCTATTAAGTTAGGAAAACCAACTAGATGGAATTATATTGATGGCTGTATGATGACTTCATTAATTGAATTATATAAATTAACTGGAGAAAAGAAATATATTGATTTCGTTAAGAAGTTCACAGACTATTATGTACATGATGATGGATCTATTTTAGGATATGAGCCAGAGCATTATTCTACAGATGATGTTTGTGAATCAAAAATATTATTTGATCTCGATGAAATTT
>JAEELJ010000058.1 GCA_016288855.1 Acholeplasmatales bacterium | reverse complement strand
GGCACAAACTCGTGAACACATCTTACTTGCTCGTCAAGTTGGTGTTCCTGCAATCGTTGTATTCTTAAATAAGTGCGATATGGTTGATGATGATGAATTAATCGACTTAGTTGAAATGGAAACTCGTGAATTATTATCAGAATATGGTTTCCCTGGAGATGATATTCCAGTTATCCGTGGTTCTGCATTAGGTGCATTAAACGGAGATCCTAAGTGGGAAGCTAAGATTCAGGAATTAATGGATACAGTTGACTCTTATATCCCAACTCCTGAAAGAGATAACTCTAAGCCTTTCTTAATGCCAGTAGAAGATGTATTCACAATTTCTGGTCGTGGTACAGTTGCTACAGGACGTGTTGAAAGAGGTCAAATTAAGGTTGGCGATGCTGTTGAAATCGTTGGTATTAAGGATACTCAGACTTCAGTTGTTACTGGTCTTGAAATGTTCAGAAAGACTCTTGATTTCGCAGAAGCTGGTGATAACATTGGTGCATTATTAAGAGGTATCAACCGTGACCAAATCGAAAGAGGACAAGTTCTTGCTAAGCCAGGTTCAGTTACTCCTCACTTCAAGTTCACTGCACAGGTTTACGTATTAACTAAGGACGAAGGAGGCCGTCATACAGCATTCTTCTCTAACTATCGTCCTCAATTCTATTTCCGTACAACAGACGTTACTGGTATCATCACTTTACCAGAAGGTACAGAAATGGTTATGCCTGGTGATAACACAACTATGACAGTTGAATTAATTCACCACATTGCTATGGAAAAGGGTACTAAGTTCTCAATCCGTGAAGGTGGTAGAACAGTTGGTGCTGGTTCTGTAGTTGACATTCTTGAATAATTAATTCAAAAATAATTAAAAATTAAGGTATCTGTTTGACAGATACCTTTTTTGTTGATTATTAATTTAATTAGTTATATTATATTTATTGTTAAGAGGTGCAACTATGAATACAAGATACATTTTTGAACATAATATATTACCTGGATTATATAAAAAGGATCCTGTTAAAGTCATTAATAAGTGTTTAACTGAAAAGACAGATTATATTTTTAAATTATTAAAGAAAATATATGATGATAATCAAGAATTATGCCCATATACTTTAATGGATATAGATATTTCTACTACAACTAAGAATGGATTTGAATTTATTGAAATTTCAATGCCTAGTGATGGCATTGAGCCTGGCAATTGCACTAAGATTGTATTATGCTATTCTTTTTATTTAAATTTATTTCAATTCTATACATTAGAATATTCTTTCAATCCTAAATTCGGTCCTTATTTAGTTTTAGCCGCATGGATGGAAGAAGCTCATATTACCTTTGGTGAGCTTAGTGATGGTGATAATATCATTGATAAGATTTTAACTACAATAGAAATTTAAAAAAGCCTCTTTCGAGGCTTTTAAATTTTATTCTGATTTCTTGTTTTCAAGATTATCAATTCTTGTATTCTGATCTTTTAATTGATCACGAATTTCTGTTAATAATACTACAACTGGATCTGGTGTTGGCTCTGGTGCTGGAGCTGGTTCAGCTTCTTCAGCAGGTTCTTCATTTGCCTTTTTCTTTGCTTCAACCTTTTCCTTTAATGCTTGTCTCTTCTTAGCAATTGACATTGCAACCTTAACAATAATGAATAATGTTAATGCAATGAAGAAGAAGTTTATACATGCTTCAATGAATGCAGACCAATCAATGTAGAATAGCTTTGAATATAAAGCACCATCTGGTCCTACTTGTAATGCAGCAGTAGCTTCCTCAGCTAAAGTCTTTGCTTGCTCTGCAGTATATTCCATCTTTGAAGCCCAAAGTATTGTATATAATCCTTGACCACCTGTAATGTATGATAATACTGCATTAATAATTGGCATTAAAATCTTTTGTGTTAATGCTGTTACAATAGCACCGAATGCACCACCGATAATAACACCGACAGCCATATCTAAGATGTTACCTCTTAGAATGAAAGCTTTAAAATCTTTCCAGAAATTTTTCATTTTCCTTGTTTTCCTCCTAAAATATCTTTACATATAGTATAAAACAAAAAAATATTTTTTTCTATATAAAAGTATCATAAAGAAAAAAGAAGTATGAACGTACTTCTTTAAAAGCTATTATTCAGCCTTTTCTTCTGAATTATCTTCATTGTTTACATTATCAGCAGTTGTATCATTTGATGCTTGAATAACATCATCTTCTTTTACTGATTCATGCTTTTCAATAATTACTACTGTAGGTACTGTAACAAATGTTCTTAATACTAGTAATACTGCATATAATGCTACAATAACACCAAAGATAATTAATTGAGCATTCTTAGTGATTACTGGATCATTACCAATTGATAAAGAACCTAATAGAATAGAAACGATTGCAACTACGCATTCAACAATAACAGATACTAATGCAGCTTTAACATTCTTCTTAATAATACTAAATACTAGTAAGAAGATTGCATCCAATGCAATAACTGAACCTACAACAATTAGTACATAAGGCACAAAATTGATGAATAACCAAATTAATTCACCTGCAGTATCCCTTTTACAGCAGAATAATATACCTACTGCAAGTGTAACACCTGCACCAATACCAGTTGTTGCTAAAGAAGTTTCATTCTTTGTTAATACAACTGCACAAACACCTAAAATTAATGCGATTGCTGCAATTATAATAAATACAACACCTAGTACAATTGAAATGCCTTCATAAGCATCAACAGATGCATCCTTACCAGCTTGTGCTCCAGCAATAATACATAAAATACCAATTACTAGAATGACAGCGGCTGTAATCCACTTTCCTATTGATTTTTTAACTAATTCCATTATTTCTCCTTCCTAAGTTTTTTAAAAACTTATATCAAAGTATATTATATACATTTAGAAGTTCAAATTCAACTTTTTGAGTGTTAAAAAATAACTCTTCTAAATGTTGCTAATAGTAGTTTTCTAGATTATAATTATTTTATGCATAGAAAAGTGGTGTTAATATGATAGATACACATTCACATCTTTTCGCAGAAGAATTTGATATAGATAGAGACGAATGCGTAAAAAGATGTAAAGAGAATAATATTAATAAAGTTATATTGGTTGGCTTTGATTATGAAACTAATAGAAAAGCTCAGGAAATGGCTAAAAAATACGATATTTTTTATCCTACAGCTGGAGTACATCCTGAACACTGTGATAGTAATTATTTAGAAAAATATAATGAATTAGTTAATTTTATAGAAAATAATAAGGTTTATGCAATTGGTGAATGTGGACTTGATTATTATTGGAGCCAAGAGTTTAAGGAAGAACAAAAGATTTTATTTGAAATGCAAATAAAGCTTTCTATAGAAAAGGATTTACCTATTATTATTCATTGTAGAGATGCAATACAAGATACATTTGATATTGTAAAAAAATATAAAGGCCAAATTAAAGGTATAATGCATTGCTATTCTGGTTCATTAGAAATGGCTTATGAATTTGTAAAGGTTGGTTTAATGATATCATTAGGTGGGCCTGTTACTTTTAAAAATGCAAAAGAACCAAAAAGAGTATGTGAAAACATACCTCTTGAAAAGCTATTAATTGAAACAGATTGTCCATATTTAGCACCAACTCCATATAGAGGTAAAAGAAATGAATCTTCATATGTTAAATTAGTATGTGAAGAGGTTGCTAAAATTAAATCTATTCCTTTTGATGAAGTTGAGAAGGTAACTACAAAGAACGCAGAAGAATTATTTAGAATCTAGGTGTTTATAATGGTGAATTTTTTAAGGAAGAAGTTTATAAAGGATTATGATAATATCAATGATTCAAATGTAAGAGTAAGCCATGGTAAGCTTGCAGCGGTATTAGGATTAATATCAAATTGCTTCTTATTCATAATTAAATTAACTATAGGTATATTAACATTTAGTGTTTCAATAGTATCAGATTCTATTAATAACTTATCAGATTTTGCATCATCTATTGTTACATTAGTTGGATTTAAAATGTCAGAAAAGCCTGCAGATAAAGAACACCCTTATGGGCATGAGAGAAGTGAATATATTGCTGGGTTAATAGTTGCCTTCGTTATTATATTTGTTGGTGGTACATTATTTTATTCATCTTTAGTTAAGGTTATTAACAATCCAATGGAAGACTTTAACTATAAATTAACTATTATTTCTTTAGTTATATTAGTTATATCTATATTAGTAAAATTATGGCAATCACTTACATATAAAAAGATTGCAAGAATTATTAAATCAACAGCCTTAGATGCAGCATCTAAGGATGCTTCATTAGATTGTATTTCAACATCTGCAGTTTTAATTGGTATGGTTGTTATATTAATATCAAAATTAACTAATTTTAATATACCTTTTTCAATTGATGGTATATTAGGTGTATTAGTATCAATATTTATTCTTATATCAGGTATTATGCTGATTAAAGAAGAAGCAGATCCATTACTTGGACAAGCCTTAAGTAAAAAAGATTATATGGATTTAATATCATATATAGAATCATTTGATATTGTATTAAGAACACATGATTTAATATGTCATAATTATGGCCCTACTATTACATATGCAACAATACATGTTGAATTTGATTCTAATATTGATATAGTTTTAGCGCATGATGAAATTGATTTAATAGAGGAATCAGTTAAAGAAAAGTTTGGATATTTCTTAACTATTCATATGGATCCTATAGATGTTAATGATAAGGAAATAAATCAATTAAAAGAAGAATTATTAAATGTATTAAAGGAATTTAATCCTAATATTGATTGTCATGATTTAAGAATTAGAAGAAGAGCTAAAAATAGAGATATAATATTTGATTTAGTAGTACCATATGATTGTAAATATTCAAAAGAAGAAATATATAATAAGGTTGATTCATTAATCAATAGTGGTAAAGAAATAAAGGATAATATTAAAATAACATTTGATAATGAGATGTTTACTGATTAATTCATTTACATTTTTATCCTAGTGTGATAAAATCAAGTTGTTTTGGAGGATTAAAGTAATGAAAAAGACTTTATCAATAATTTTATCAATATTATCATTAGTATTCGCGGTAGTTTTATTACAATCTTGTTCTAAAACAAGCCAAGCTTCATTAAATGAATCTAATTTAAATGAATATGTTACTAAGGGTATAAGCTTATATGAAGATCAAGAAGATATAGATGTAATATCTGGTGAATATGTTGCGTTATACAACAATACTGATTTAACTGATGGTATTTATTATTGTGCACAAGCAAAGGTTAATAAGGTAGTAACATCAGGAGAAGAAGAAATAACTGTGAAAGTTGATGCAGTAATATATTTTGTATATTATATTAATGCAAAGTGTCCATATCCTAGTGAAGTTTCTAGTGATGGAGAATATAAAACAGTATATGAAACTGCATTAGCAAAGCTTAATCAAGAAAATCCATTAAATGGTAAAATAGGAACATTCTAAAATAGACCAGTCGAAAGACTGGTTTTACTTTTTTACAGTAAGTTAAATTTTCCCTTGAATTTGATATATTGTTATGATAAAATATAAAAGCATTTCTATGGAATGCCCTTGCTAAGAATAACTATGCTTAGCTATTAAAATCCAAAAGGAGGTCAATTATAATGAAGAAATATGAGGTAATGTATATTCTACGTTCAACTTTAGATGCTGATGCAATTAAGGCTGAAGTTGAAAACACTAAGAACATCTTCACTTCAAAGGGTTCTAATGTATTAGAAACTAAGGAGTGGGGCTTAAGAGAATTAGCTTACGAAATTAAGGGTAACAAGAAGGGTTACTATGTTTGGATGTCTGTAGAAGCTTCTGTTGAAGCAGTTAACGAATTCAATCGTTTAGCTAATATCAGCGAAAACATGATTCGTTCAATTGTTGTTGTAGACGGCGAATAATAAGAGGTGATCTTATGAACAAGGTCTTATTAACAGGAAGAATAACAAGAGATCCTGAAGTTCGCTACTTATCAAATGGAACTCCAACTGTTTCATTTTCAATTGCAGTAGATAGAACAACTAGAGATCAAAACGGACAAAGACAAGCTGACTTCATCAACTGTGTTGCATGGAATCAGCAAGCTGATTTTATTTCTCGCTATATCAAAAAGGGAAATATGTTAGGTGTTGTTGGTAGAATTTCTACAAGAAGCTATCAGGGACAGGATGGTCAAACACATTATGTTACTGAAGTTACAGTAGAACAGGTTGAAGGCTTATCTTCAAGAACTGATTCACAAGCACAACCAGAAAGCTATCAACAGAATCAGGCTCCATCATTTAATAATCAAGCTCAAAGCGCTCCAAGACAATATCAAGGATATCAAAATCCAACATATGGTGAGGCACCTAGTGCACCACAGGAAGCACCAAAGCAGTTTGATGTTAAAGTTGATGATGATGATTTACCATTCTAATAAGGAGGATTTACATTATGCAAAATAATAGAAGAGATAACAACCGTCGTTTCAAGAAGGTTTGCTATTTTACTCAAAACCATATCGAACACATCGATTTCAAGGATGTTGATCTATTAAAGAGATTCATCTCTGATACAGGTAAAATTTTACCTCGTCGTGTAACTGGTACTTCAGCTAAGTATCAAAGAAAGCTTGCTGTTGCTATCAAGAGAGCAAGACATATGGCTTTATTACCATTCGTTAAGGACTAATTAATGGTTGTTGTGAAGTGACACAATCACTCGCAAGAAAATGACATAAAATATAAGTATAGAATGACCTTGTCAACTATGGCAGGGTCTTTTATTTTTGTTTATTCTTGACATTAGGGGATATATACCCTATAATAAAATTGAAAGGAGAAGAAGAATTGCCAACTATTTCGTCGTTTTATGGCATTTTTATACTGATGCATTTAACAAGAAAG
>JAEELJ010000057.1 GCA_016288855.1 Acholeplasmatales bacterium | reverse complement strand
CTAATTTACCATAACCATTTTTAGTCACAAAAACAGGTGCTTTAGTTTCACTACACATATTTTCAATTTTTACTGTATCTTTTAAATCTCTCATTGGAACTATTTTCATACCAATTGCCTCCTTGTGGCTATATTATAATATATATTTAGCCACGAAGCAATGTCGTTATAAACAGATGACTTCTGGTAGACCTTTTAATTTTGTATATTTAATGCATATTTTTTTATAATGTCTTGTTTATTGCTTAAACTGTGTGTTCTATAAAGTTACAACCCATTGTATCAGTGATTACAACTACCAGTACTATCCATGTAGAAACAGTTTGCTTACTTGTTAAAAAACGCTTTCAACAAAAAATTGCTTACACGATTATTTTATTTTTGATAAACTCTACATGTAAATAAATTTTTCAAGACGTTAAACGTCATCTTTTCATACGTCAGACGAAGAGGTGTGTTTAATGTCTTTTTTTATTGGAGGTTAAAAATGAATTCATCTAAATTTTTAGGAACAGAGAAAATGTCAAAATTAATTATTAAATTTTCTATTCCATGTATTTTATCTTTACTTGTTAGTGCCTTATATAATATTGTTGACCAAATATTTATTGGTAATTCATCTGTAGGTACATTAGGTAATACTGCAACTACTATAGTTTTCCCATTAACAGTTATTGCCCTAGCCTTTGGACTAGTATTAGGTGATGGTGCAGCCGCATATATGTCTATATTACTTGGCAAAGGAGAGGGTGAAAAAATACATAAGGTAGTTGGTACCAGTATTGTTGCATCATTAGTTTGTTCTTTATTATTTTATGCAGTATGTTTCCCATTACTTGATAATATTTTAGAGTTTTTTGGTGCTAAGACTTTTGAGTCACTTAGTCTTGCTCACGAATATGGTTTTATTATTGTTATTGGTTTTCCTTTTTATATTTTAACATCTACTCTAAATTCAATTATTAGAGCAGATAATTCTCCTAAGGTTTCAATGATTTCATTAGTTATTGGTGCTTTAGTTAATATTATATTTGATGCATTGATGGTTATTGGTTTAAATATGGGACTTTTTGGTGCAGCATTAGCAACAATCCTAGGTCAGATTGTTTCCTTTGTTATTTCATCATTATATTTATTTAAAACTAAAACATTTAAGCTAACATTAAAATCATTTATACCTAATTTAAAGGAATTAGGTAATGTTTTAAAGCTTGGCTTATCATCATTCCTAACTCAAATATCAATTGTTATTATTTCAGTAGTATCAATGAATACTCTTGCTAGATATGGTATGGATTCTAAATATGGTGTAAATGCTCCTCAAGCAATTGTTGGTGTTGTTATGAAGGTTTTTACTATTGTTATTAATATTGTTGTTGGTATTGCAGCAGGAGCTCAGCCTGTTATTGGTTATAATTATGGTGCTAAAAAATATGATAGAGTAAAGCAAGGATATTTTATTGTATTAATATCTTCTATAGTAGTAGCAGTAATTGCAACTATTTTATTCCAAACTATTCCAACAAAAATAGTTGGTTTGTTTGGCGCAAAAACAACAAACCCAGAAACATATTTTGAATTTGGAGAAAAGACAGTTAGAATCTATTTAATGCTTATTATATTTACATGCATTCAAAAGGTATCATCAATTTTCTTACAATCAATTTCATCTCCAGTTAAGGCTATAGTATTATCACTTATGAGAGATGTAATAGTATTTGTTCCATTAACTATTATGTTACCAATAGGACTTGGTATAGAAGGTGTATTATGGGCAGCACCAATATCTGATGCAATTGCGATAGTATTTACTTTTATATTAGTTTTCTTAGAATTAAGAAAATTAAATAAGAATAATTCTTTTAATGAAGAATATTCTTATAATACTGTAAAATAATTATATATAGGATTTATATACTTTTCTGAAAGAAAATCAAGAGCCTATCCAACAAAATATAATGAAATAAATTCAAATTGTTCATCTACATTCTATTATTGGTATTGGTTAAGAACACCATATGATAGTTTTCATGTAAATATTTCTGATATAGGTCATATTAATAAAAAAGATGAGATGGTTTATATATCAAAGCTTTATACTGATTGTGCTCACGTTGGTATAAGACCTGTAATTAGAATAAAAAAAGATAATTTAGAATATAAATTACCTGAAATTGTAGTGTATACTATTAATAGAAAATAAAATATTTAGGAGAGCTACATTATGGAATTTGGTCTAACATCTAGAGTAATTGAAAGAGCAAAAATCAATAAATTAGAACCAATAAAAGAAATAGATTATCGTTTTATATGGGAAGTTAATTATGCAAACATTTGTGGTAAAATGCTTTTAATAATTGTAAACCCCGATACAAGATATTCAATGATTTATTGTGATTTAAAGCCAAGTGTTTGGAAGAATTTAGATAATTTCTTACATCAAGCAGTAGAACATGCTTTTTTAAATGAAGGATTTAGTTTTGCTGAAATAAATACTTATTTTAAACTTGCTGGTGAAGTGAAATTAACAAAAACACATGGAAAGAAATCAATGGGTGGAATGAACCACTTGACTACTTATTTATCATATTATGATAAAATATTAGTTGATGGTATGTATCAAAAATTAATTACAGATGATTGTAATACGGATTTATGTAATGTTGCATTACATCCTGAATGTAAGTATGTAGAACCAAAAGAATTCTTTGTTAAAAGAATGAAAGAATTAATTAGTGAAAATAACCTAATAAATTAAAAATAATTGGAGTATGCAATGATTCCTAAATATAAGTCAATATCTAATTATAGAAAAGAATATTTAGATGTTTTTAAAAGATTAATAGAAATAATTAAATAAGAAAATACCAGCACATAAAAGTGCTGGTATTTGATTTAATTATCTATTCTTATGTGCTTTTACCTTTTCTTGGTATAGCATTTCATCAGCTTTTTTAATTGCATCAGAACTATTAGTAAAATCATTAAGTTTAGAATAACCCATAGATGCAGTTATTTCATATCCTAAATCATTAATTGAGGCTTTTAGATTCTCTTTTATTTCATTTGTTAGATTTGATATTTCATCTTCATTTTCAGTTCTATAAATAATAGTGAATTCATCTCCACCATATCTTGCTAAAAAGCATTTATACTTATCTAATACCTTTTTTAATCTATTAGAAAAATAAATTAATGCCTTGTCACCCTCTAGGTGACCATTATTATCATTAATTAATTTAAATTTATCAATATCTACCATTAATATATAATATGTATGCTCACTTTCTTTAATATCATTTAGATATTTATTTAGCATCGCTCTATTATTAATACCAGTTAATTCATCAATAAATATATATGAATTCTGATTTTGAATATAAAAATAAACACAAACTATCAATGCGCCGAAGCAATAAATTGGAATCTCTGCAAATATTACCTGTAGGATTGAAACTAAAAGAATTGCAATAGGCCAAATAGTTAATATTCTAACTCTTTTCTTATTTAAATCATCCTTTAGCTTTTTATATTCTTTAATAATTAATACCTCAGATGTAATAATATATGTAAATGGAAGAATAACTAATCCTAAAACAGTTAAATATCCGTATATATCCTTTCTTACAGGATTTAAGAATGTACAAATTATTATTGCTGCAATAATTGATATTAATACAGGTATACCTAATAATAATCTTTTTTTATGATAATCGAAATTAGGATCTAGTGTGATAGATACAAATGTTAACCAAGCTAAGGCAATAATATTAGAAGCACTATAATAAATTATTCTTGCTATTTTAATAAATATATCTGCATTAGGAATAATACCAAAATATGCAAATGACCATAATATATCACCTAAAAAATAAATAATTAAAAATAAAAACATTGTACTTAAGCATTTGGCAGATGTTCTTTTTCTATTTTTATTTTCAATAAATAATAACAATATCATAATAATAGAAATAGAATTACCAAAAACATACCCTATGTTTAATATTTCATTTGAAGACATATTAACAAAATCCATATAACCACCCCCTAGATTAATTCAATTTTAGCATTATAAATATTTTTTGTCCATAATATAGCAACTATATAAATTGTATAAAAGTGTACATATTTACACCATTATTCCAAAAAACAACTATATTTAGTCTAAATTATGTTAGAATAATAATAGATTAAATTTATTAGTAGTATATTTTTATAAATTATAAAAAGAGATGATTAGTATGAAGATATTAAATAAATTATATAAATTTATAATTATTATACCAGCTTTAATAATTATATTATTAGCTTTAAGCTGTAGCTGTAAGTCTAAAACTATAAAGTTTGATAATGATATATCTATTTATAGTAATGAGACTATAAAAATGAATAATATAATTTTTAAGAATAATTATAGCTATATAGAATATAATGATCATATATTAGAATTAGTTTTTAATGTTAATATTAAAAATAATAATGAATATGATGTTATATTAAATTTATCTGATTCTAAAGCCTATGGTAATGATTTAATATTACCTGAAGAGGTTTTAGATGATTATAATTATAGTGATCTTACTAAAACTAAAATATTTACTAATGATACAGTAACTATTATACCTAATGAAGAGGTAAGCCTAAATTATTATTTAGTTATTAAGGATGGTAATTCTATATGCAAGTATGCATTAGAATTTAAAATTAATAATATGTATTTAAATCTATATTCTTATAAAGAAGGTTATGAATTAGATAAATTTTATTATATTCATAATCCATTATATCAATCTAAGGTATTAGAGGATGCGAAATATGATTCTAATGCAGTATTTGGTTTCGTTCCAACAGAGGATGGAAGCTTAAAAAACTTTGCATCATATAATTGGTATGATTCTGAAACTGTAATGGGATATAAGGAAGAAAGATTGAATTATATTCAAGAAACAGATAGAAGAATAAAGGAAAAAGAGAGTAGTTTAAGAGAAGATAATTCATCTATAGAAGAGATTGCAAGAGCATGTTCTACACTAAGAAATCAAATTAGACTAGAGCAATATCAAAATGATCCGGAAGGACTTGCAAGAATAAAAGAAAGAAATTTAGAATTATATGGTCATGAGGAAGGACCATTACCAGATGAATTATATATTAAGTATGGAAGCTGGGAGATAGTACTTGAGAAATGTTATTCATCTAATAGAGGAATGGATGCATGTTGCGGCATATATGATCAATATTTCTATATGTATAATAAGTTAGCATATTAGTATATTATTCAAATAAGGGACTATTTTTGGAATAGTTCCTTATTTTATTCTAAAATTTAAATAATTTATTCTAATTTATTCTAAAATGATTAGATTTATATAGACAATAAAATATATACATTCTATAATATTAAATTAATAAATTTTAAAAAAAGGAGCTGATATTTTGAAATCACTAAAGGAATTATTTAGAATTGGTAATGGACCATCATCAAGCCATACAATTGGACCTAAGAATTGTTGCTTAGAATTTATAAAAAGAAATCCTAATTGTGATAAAATTGATGTTATATTATATGGCTCCTTAGCACTAACAGGTATAGGACATTCAACTGATAGAATAATAAAAGATATTTTATCTAATTATAATGTTAATGTTAAAACTAATATATTAGATAATAATATCCCACATCCTAATACATTAGATATCATTGGATATAAGAATGGTAATATAATATCTAATATGCGCTTTTTATCTATTGGTGGTGGTGCAATAGAAATATATGGTGAAGAAAATAAATGTGAAGATATTTATAAGCTTTCTAAGCTTAGTGATATAATTTGTTATTGTAAAAAGAATAATCTAAGATTATATCAATATGTAGATTTATGTGAGGGTAGTGATTTCAATAGCTTTATGGATATGGTCTATAAAACTATGATGGAATCAATTGATAGAGGCTTAAATAAAAAAGGAATACTTCCTGGACCATTAAAATTAGAAAGAAAAGCTAATTATTTATATAATAATGCACATTCTAATTTAGATGTATCACAGGATTTAAGAAGAAAAGCAATTTCTTATGCATATGCCGTTGCTGAAGAAAATGCATCAGGTGGTGTTATTGTAACAGCACCTACATGTGGTGCATCAGGTGTACTACCTGCTGTTTTGAAAACTGCAATAGAAGCATTACCACTATTAAAGAATAATGTAGTTGAATTTGACCACCAGGATGTCTTAAACGCATTAAAGACTGCAGGATTAATTGGTAATTTAATTAAGACTAATGGTTCTATATCTGGAGCTGAGGCTGGATGTCAGGCTGAAATTGGTTCTGCTTGCGCAATGGCATCTGCATTCCAAGCAGAGCTTGCAAAAACAAGTCTTGAAGAAATCGCAAGAGCCTCTGAAATTGCATTAGAACACCACTTAGGCTTAACATGTGACCCAATAGGTGGTTATGTTCAAATACCTTGTATTGAAAGAAACGCTATCGCAACCTTAAGAGCACTTGACGCATTTGGCTTATCTTATTACTTAGATACCCTAGATTCAAGAATTTCATTTGATACAGTTGTTGAAACAATGCTTGAAACAGGTAAAGACTTATCATCTAGATATAAAGAGACTAGTGCTGGTGGTCTTGCAGTTAAATATAAATGTTAAATTAAGAAGGGAATATTATATGAACGCAAAAGAATTATTAGATATGGCAGGTAAAAATATAGAATATGATGAATGGGGATTTGGTGATGATAATCTTTTAGATTTAGTTCTAAAAGAAAAGAAGAAAGCAACATCATCTCTATATTTATTATATGAAAAGGAAGGTGAGGAATTACCTTCTCGAGGTAACTATAGTGTTTTATTAGATAATAATGGTAATGCAAGATGTCTAATAGTAACTACTAATGTTATAGTATTACCATTTAATGAAATAACAGCTGATTTAGCAAAATTAGAAGGAGAAGGGGATTTAAGCTTAAAATACTGGCAGGATGTTCATACTAAATTCTTCCAAGAGGAATTAGATGAATATAATATGAAATTCGATAATAGTATGAAAGTAGTATTTGAAGAATTTGAGCTTATTGTAAAAGCTTAATAATAATTATATGGATGTAAAATTAATTAAATTAACTAAGGAATATGAAAAAGAATTAGGAGAAATGATAGAAGAATGGGAGTATGATCAGAAGGTTAATCATACTGATACATCACCCTATGCAATATTTAAAAATGATTATCATGATTTTGATAATTATTTATCCAATTTAGAAATAAGAAATTCTTTGGATGGATATGTAGATGATTCAGTATTCTTCTTACTAGATACAAAAAGAAATAGACTTCTTGGCGCAATAAACATTCGTCACTACCTAAATGATTACTTGTTACGTGAAGGTGGTCATATAGGGGACGGTATAAGACCTTCTGAAAGAAGGAAAGGCTATGCAACAGAAATGATTAGATTAGGTCTAGTTGAATGTAAGAAGCTTGGAATTAATAGAGTTTTAATGACATGTACTAAAGGTAATATAGCATCAGAAAAATCTATTATTAATAATGGTGGAATATTTGAAAATGAAGTTACTACATCTAATGGTGAAGTAATAAAAAGATTTTGGATTAATTTAGAATAAAATAATATATAGAAATGATTCATCAATTATATTGATGAATTTTTTCATTTACAAGTGTACATATTGGTATTAAATGACCATACTTTAGTTGAAATAACGCTTTTATTATTATAAAATATTACTATACACTTAAAATGCTTATTAAGTAGGTGGTTTATATGATTAAGCAATATAAGGACAATATGGATTTAATAGTTGAAGTAATTAGAAAGGTCCTAAATTTAAAGCCTAAGGATAAATTACAATTCAACAAGCTAAATGAAACATTTGATGCGGACTTTTCTTCCCCATCATATAAGGATGATAAATTATTAAATAAGTTTGATACTATAGCTAAAAAGACTCCAAAGTATTATTATCCAATGGGATTATTTTTACTTTTTAGAGATTCTTTTGAATATATTATCAAATATGAGGATAGATATCTTGAAATTAAAAATCAATTAGAAAAAACTAAAGATTTATATAAGCTTATTCAGGATTTAAAAGAAGATATGTGGCCTTTCTATCCATTTTTTCAGGAGGCTTTAGTTTTCTTTTCAATTTTAGACGATTCTGAATCTTTTTCTAGTGCTCTAGACCCAGACTTCGTCTTAGATGAAATGGTAAGACAAAATGCATTCTATGATGATGATGGAGATGTAGTACCATATGAATTACCATTATTCTTAATAAGAATGGATGATTTCTTTACATATTCTAATGATACATTAAAGGAATTAGCTGATTTTAAAGAAAAGAATCCTTCATTCCACCAGGTATGTGAAATTAAGAATATGTTGTTACAAAAATTCAAAATTTTTGAATTAGGTTTTATGTCTAGATATCAAACATTATATCAGTTTGCATTAATGCAATTTGATAAGATTGATGCTATCCTAAAGGAAACATCAGTATCTATTTTTGATAAGGAATTAAATGCAACATATAAATATATTAAAAATAAATATGATAGCTTTGAATTTAAGATTAAAACTATTAATAGATTAGAGGATTTAAATGAAATTAATGATGAAGTAAATGATTTATATAATTATTCAGTTGAAAGATATAACGAATATGTAGATTTCGTTTCTGTTATGTATGAGGAATTACCTGAATCATTTAATAAGATGTCCTTACTTGTTACATCTGAAGAGGAAGGAAGTATAAATTATTTATATACTTTAATTGATGAGCAAATTGCTAAAATTGAAGTTAAATATGAAGAAAGAAAAAGATTATCTACTATTAGAGATTTATCTACTAAGATTAAGAATTTCTGTGAATTCTTAATGGGCTTAAAGGATGAAATAGGTAATAAAGAGGATATATCTAAAAAGAAGATTGGTAATTTCACATGTAAGAGTGATGCTGAATTCTTATATAAGAGATTATTAAAACAAAAGGAAAACTATTTAAAGCACATTAAGGTATTTGATTATTTAACACTTACAAGTGGTATTACAGATCAAGGATTTAAAATTTATACAAGATTAGATTTCCAAGATATCGCAAAAGATATTAGAGATATCGAAAAATTCTTAATTTTCGTTTCTGAAAGTGTATTACCTGAAAATAATAAATCACTTGAATCAGATGTTGAAAATGAAGGAAGACAAATAGAATTATTTGGTAAAAATGTTAAGGTTCAATTAATGAATGAGGATTATAGTGAAATCTCATTTGATGACGATATAAAATCACATACATTTAATATTCATGATTATTCAGCTTACCATAAGCTTGTTGATTACGCAGTTGATGTAAGAAAACAGCCTGTGTTCCAGGATTATGGTGATATTAGTGAATATCCTTATTTTAAACCTTTTAAATATCAGGTTGAATCAGTTAGAACAATGCTTGGTAAGTTCGAAGGAAGAGGCGTTTTTGGAGACCAGGTTGGTTTAGGTAAGACACTTGAGGCATTAATGACTGCTGATGTTATGTTTAGATGCGCAACAATTAAAAATTGTGTTATTGTAACAACTAAATCAACAATCCATCAATGGAGAAATGAATGTAATACTAAATTCCGTCATGAGGATGGAACTCCAATGTTTGAGGTTTATCCAAAGCATGATTCATATTCATTCATTGAGCTAATCCAAGAGCTAAAGAAGGATAAGGCAGCTAAGAATCAAAACGCACTAAAGGTTTATTTAGTTTCAACAGAACAAATTAAATCATCTTCAACACTAGAATATATAAAAGAATCTAGTGAATATTTTCAACTTAAAAACTCAGTATATAATCCATCACCAGATGTACCTAATGATATTGATGTTACTGATATGGATATTAATAAAATAATGTCTATTAAATACTTAGATATTATTAAGAAAAGACTACCTAAGGAATTATCTAGAAAAATAAAAGAAATGCTTGCGTTAAATGAGGATTATCAAAAGATAACTGCATTTAATGTATATGGATTCTATACATATGAATTTGATGAAAAGAAGAAATTATTCTATTCAACAAATGAAAGATTATCTTCTATGAAGAATGATAATGGCTATATTTTAGAAAAAGAAAATGAGCTTTTACAAAAATATTCTAAGTGCCTAGTTAAAATAGAAGAAAGAAAAGCTAAATTAATTAAGTTAGTTGAGGATATGAGTAAGAATGATAAGCTTGCTGAGGAAAGATTAATTGATTTATTAATTTTTGATGAAGTACAAGACTTATTAATTGACTTTAATAAAAAAGGTAATAAAGAAGAAATTCTACAAGAATTTATAGCTAATATCCAAAAGAAATACTGTATCCTAATTTCAGCAACCCCTATTAGAAATGATTTATCTGATATTTTTAATTTATTATATATGGTAGATAAAAATAGATTAGGTGAAAATAAGGAAATGGCAGAAGCTAAATTCTATAATGCATATTGTGGTGGTGCAAGAAGCCTTGCTGAAATGGCAGCCCAAAAGAATGCAAGTATGAAATTTAGTAAGCTTAATGGTCTTATTAATTCAATGTTTACAAGAAAGAGATTATACGATAAGGATGTAATTGAATCTATAAGAAGACATTCAGCAACAGAAGATGAAATAAGAAAAGCTATGGAATATGGAAGAGATGATTATGGCGGACAATCATTTATTAAGCTTGTATCTGCGATAAGAAAGGCTCCTGAAATGGAAGATATGGAAGAAGATGAACAGGATAATTTCATATCTAAATTCATAAGACCACTATTCCCTAAAAGAAATATATCTAATGAAATATTAAAGGACGCATTCTTAAATATGGCATCCTTAGTTGATCAATCTGTTAGAATTTGTACTAAGAGATTAGAATATCAGGTAAGAATGAAATTAGATTTATTTAATGTTTATGATAAATTTATAGAAAATTATAGAATTATTATAAAATCAGAAAATGAAAATGATTTAGGTGATATCTATAAAAAAGCAGTTGATACATGTGACCTTCTATGCTCATATATCAATAGAGGTCTTTTAGCATTCTATAGAAGCTATCATAAATATTCTACAGTTTTCATGTCAGATTTTATTGACTGGAGAAGACCTAGAAAGATGGGAGAGGCAATTGATTTAGATAATGATTCTAATAAGATTGATATCCTAACTTCACTTCTTACAGTTAATGATGATAAATTTATGAAATATAATATTTCTAAGAATAATTTATTATTTATTGAAACTGCAAAAACTCTTATTTATGAAAGAAAGCCTGAATTAAGAGTAAAGCTTTATAAAAATATTAGAAATAATAAGAATCTATTTAATCAATCAAGAAGAGTATATATGAGCCTTCATATGCAAGAAGAAGAGAATTATACATTATCTGATTTTATTCATTTCGGTTATTTCCCTCAAATGAAATTGAAAAATGAAATGAAGGATTACATGAAAAAAATAAGTGAAAAGAATGAAAAAGATTTAACATATGAGGAAAAGAGATTACTTGACTCATATACATTAAATGGTTCACTTAAAAAGCAGGATGCTCAAGATACATTTAGAGACTTAAATTATACATGGTTTACTGAATTTACATCAGAAAACGAAAACTGGAATTCATTATATTTCATTGATAAGACAATGGTTGCAGGTACTGACTTTAACGCAGCTAACCTACTTATTATTGGACAATTAGATAAAGCAAATGGTGAATATATGGATCCATTAGAGTTAGAACAGCTAATTGGAAGAATCTCTAGAATGGGTCAAACTGAAACATGTCTTGTATTAACTTGTCTTTCAAATGGAGATAATAATATTGACCATAAATTTAATCGTGAATACTATAATATCCTAACTGATGAGGAAGGATTTGACCTATATGGTGTTTGTCAAACCGAAGTAGATTTCGTAATGCCTGTTATTATGGCAGTAACACAAAAGCTATTCTCTAAGGAAGCATCATATGTTAAGGGTGATAACATAAATCTAGATGATAACCTAGATTTTGTTGCAGTATATCATGATAGCTATATTGAATTTAAGGCAAATAGATTCCCAGACATTATAAGATACGCATTAGATAATAATGATAAGATTGATGTTTATTACAAAGGCGAGGTCTTAAAGCCAATAGATGCAATAAAGAATATGATTAGACTTTATTCTAAGGTATTAAGAAACGATGTAAAAAACATATAGGAAGTGATTAATATGAATCTTGAATATACAAATGATTTAATTGATTACGCTTCAAGTATTGGAATATTAGTTAAAGATGAAGAAAATAATTTCATATTAAATGATATGAAATATCAATTTAATTATAATGATATCTCATCAGTTAATAATGAAAGGCTAATTAGAGACCTAAGAAGTAACTTGCCTATTACTGAGGTAATAGATTTAGTAAGAGAAGCTATTACATTAGGTATTGTTACAGATATTTCTTCAGAAAATAAATTAGTAGATTTCTTAACCTTAAATAATTATATTGAAATTGTTAATGAAGGCTATTTCTTATTTAAAATAAATAGTGAAACATTTGATGATATTATTTATAAGGTTACATTTGATAAGCGTAAGCATGATATAAAAAGAAAAATTGAATATGCAAGCCGAACTTCTCAATTTGTTGATACATTGATGAAAAGAATAATGGCTAAATACAATATTTTATTAGTTAGAAAGGCTAATTTCAAAACTGAAAAATATCCAAGTATTAAGGAATCAGAATTATATGATTCTAAATTTAGTCATATTATTGATACTGATGATGAATCAGACACTATTCAAAATGAAATTAAGGTTATGGTAAATTATAGAGATAATTTTAATAACCAAACTATTAGTGAGAATGTAATAGATGATATATTTATTTCATTATCTAAAAATGAAGTTTCATATGGATTTTATAATGTAGGACAAAGTGAGGCTGAGCCTTTATATGATGCAATAAATGAAGAGGTTGATTTAGAAGATATAGATTCATTATTAAGAATTAGAAATCTATTATCATCACCTTTAGTTAAATTTAATATTTTTGAAACATTAAGAGGTAATAGTAATACTAATCTAGCAAGATTAATTAATTCTAGAGAAGAAAACTTAATTGAAACTAATTCAATTGAGCCTAAAATTGAATTTACTGTTACACCTTTATCAATTTATTGTAATCATATTGTTGAAAAGAAATGTGTTTATGAAATAACAAGTAAGAATCCATATTATAAGGATTATCCACTTATGTATGAATTAAAATATAATCCTGCAAGATTAGATGATATTTCATACGAGGTAGATATAGATGGAATTATTGAAACTGTTAAGGATGAAGAATTAATCCTTGCCTTTGATGATGCACCTATAGGAAGAGATGTCAATCCTAGAATGACTATAAAGAAATGTGCATTAATGCTTTATGGTTACTTAGATAGATTTAATAGTGATATTTATAAGGATGTATATTTCTTAAAAGATTCTTTAGTTAAATTAATAGATAATAAGGTTATACCATTTGATGGTAACTTAGATGAAAATACATATTTAAGAAGCCAAATAGTAAAAGGTGAAATCTCTGGTAATTATTATTACATTGGAGATGCAATAGAGCTTAAGAAGGAAGATATTTTAGGTGTTGCGATAGTTGATGATAAGGAAAAGCATTATGTTTCTAAGGATTACTTAAGAGTATGTAAGACTTGTAATCATCAGTTTGGCGCAACAGATGAAATATGGAATATGTATCAATTCCAGCATTTATTAGTTAATAAGGATGGGGAATATTCTTGCTGCGACTACTGTAGTAATGAAGAAGATAATAGTAAATATAATAATGGATTATCTATCCTATATTCAAAGGGACAGAAGAAATATTATTTAGATGATGTATCAAATCCTAGATGTACAGATATATGTATATCTTGTAGCGAAAGAAAGGATTCATTATTATTTGTAGATGTAAATAGAAAAACACATCTACCTGATTTATGTATCTGCTGTAAGAGATATTATTGCCCAGAGCATATTGATTCTAAAACAAGACTTTGCATTAACTGTAGTAAGATGGTTCAAGCAAAGGATATTTCAGAGCTTGATCCTAAATTAAGATTACTTGCAAGAATGAATGTTCAAGCAAAGGATATGTTTAAAAAGAAGCTTTCTTATTAT
Organism: Acholeplasmatales bacterium; assembly: GCA_016288855.1. Taxonomy (GTDB): domain Bacteria; phylum Bacillota_I; class Bacilli_A; order Acholeplasmatales; family Anaeroplasmataceae; genus Anaeroplasma. Next base: position 12,721 of record JAEELJ010000057.1, on the reverse strand, counting down.
TTTAATGAGGAATGGAACTCATTATGGATTTATAGTGAAGCAAAGAATAAGCTTGTAACTTATTATCTTATTACAGATGATAAGAAGAAATTTATGCATTTAGAAAAGGTATTTAAGATAAAGAGGTGATTATATGGCTTTGTATGATAATATTGATAGCTCAATAAAGAATAAAAAGCAAAAACTTAATAAAAGTCATATAAGAAATCTTAAGATAATGAATGTCTTAAATCTCTTAGTTATGGCATTATTAATAGCAATAGATGTATTTTTATTAATAAAAGGTATCTATACAGGTATGCCATTATCTGCAAGAATATTATTAATTCTATTTGTTGTTGCACAGATTTCATCAGCTGTAATATTTGCAATAAAGAAATGTGCAAGAGCATCTATGATTACTAAGGTAGGAATAATGATTATATGTTTCTTACCTATTATTCCATATAGTATTTATTTAAGTATTGGAAGCTCTATATATGTTTATTGCTTAATAGCAAGAATAATATGTCTTATTTCTTTAGCAATGCTTTTGTTTAATACAAAAACAACAGATGATAAAAAAACATTTGGGGTTAAAGGTATACCTCTTGCAGTAGCCTCAATATTTGCATTAGTTGCATTAATTATAATCGTTACATCTAATAACAATAGAAAGATTATATATGGATATGATGATATATATAATGGATATGTTGTAAATGATGTATTATCTGGTAAGGGTAAGGTTGTAATTAAAGAGGATACTGTTGCAATATCAAAGAATGCACTTAAAAATGTAGAAGGTAATTTAGTTATTCCTAAGAATGTTAAATATATTTCAGATGATGCATTTATAGATTCAAAAATTACATCACTAGAAATATATTCAAAGGATATTAATCTTATGAATGCTATTAATAATTCTAATATTGAATATATCGTATTAATGGTTGAAGATGCTAAGCTAGATTTAGAAAACCTAAATAAGGATATTAGAATTAGATGTGATAGAACAATAGTAGATACATATAGAGAAGTAAATAGAAAATATGACTATTTATTTGTTCCAATTGTATTTGGTGATGAATATTATGTAACATTTGATGGTACAAATATCCCTGTTTCTATATTTAAGGCAGAACAAACAATATATGAACCATCTAAATCTTCACTACCATCTTTAATTGATGGAAGAAAGATTTTATATGATGGATATTATATTTCAAATGATGAGGTATCTTGGCCAATTGTTGTAAATGAAAATACACAAATTTCATCAAGATATAGCTATATTTATAACATAACATATGATTATTCAGTTTCTGATACTACATATGACCTTCCAGAAAACTATTATGATAAGCTAGGTACTATTTCACTACCTATATTAGAAAAAGAAGGATATCAATTTAAGGGCTGGTATAATGTAGATGAATATGGCAATTATACAAAAGAATATAAGGTATTAGATTCATCTATTCAAGAGGATATAAATCTAAAAGCTAAATTCCTAAAGGAATATGAAATTACATATAATCCTTTATTTAGTGATTTAATTAGTGATGATGAAAAAACTTTTATCTATACAGAAGAAGATGTTTTAAACTTTAAGGTTTTAGAAAAAGATGGATTTACATTTGAAGGATGGTACTTAGATTCAAATTACACTATTGAAGCTAGAAATAACCTAAATTCAGATGCAATACTTTATGCTAAGTGGAGTATAAATGAACCAAATATTACATTATCTGATGATATAGATAAGGTTTATGATAATAATTCTTTAGAAGTATCAGTTTTAGCGGAATCAGAAATATCTGATGTTGAAATAACATATGCATTCTATAATGAAGATGATGAATTAATTAGCTTAGATAATTATTTTGAGGTTATAAATGCAAGTGATAGTGGTAAATATTATTCAATTATTACATTAAATTATAATGATTTAGTAATTACTGAATATAAAACTGATTATATAAATGTAAAAATAGATAAAGCAACATATGATATGTCTGGCTTTAAGGTAAATGATGTAACATATACATATGATTCAACTACACATACACCATCTATTTCAGGTGCCCTACCTACTGGTATTGATGATATTCAAATTACTTATTCATTCACCCAAGGAATAAAGAATGTTGGTGTTAAATCTGTATTATGTGTATTTAATACAGTATCTCCAAACTATTATGTTCCAGATTCAATTTTAGCTACAGTAACTATCAAAGCAAGAGAGGTTAATATTAGCTGGGGTAGTGAATTAGTATTTGAATATGATGGAAATATGAAATTCCCAACATATCAATTACAAAATGTATTAGAAAGTGATATAGATTATGTTTCATGTAATACAAGTGGTAGTGCTAATGGAGTTGGTACACATACTGCAAAAATAACATCACTTACAGGTACTAATACAATTTATAAAAACTATAAGCTAAGTGATAATGCTCAATTACAAATTGATTATCAAATCACAGAAAAAACTAATATTATTGAAGGTATTAGTGCAAAACCTATTGAGGCTACATATGATGGAGAAGTACACCTACCAACTGTAATAAGCTGTCCTTCAAATGTAACACCAATTTTCTCAATGGAGCCTATTGATGTAGGTACATATAATGTAATTATTACATTTAAATATAAAGATAATGACAATGAATTAATTGGAAATGTTATTAACGCAACAGTCACAATCCTACAAAAGGAAATTGATATTAATTGGAGCTTTACTGAGGTAACATATAATTCATTAGTTCAGGTTCCTACATATACAATTACAAATATAGTTTCTAATGATGAAATAAGCTTAAATTATTCATATGTAAATTCAGTTAACGCATCTACATATAGAATAGAATATCTATCTATTGAAGGTAGCTCTAAGGATAATTATAAGCTTCCAAGTGAAGGATATTATGAATATAAAATTAATCCTAAGACTATTACAATTGATTTAGATAATTTAGGATTTAATGATCAATCATATACATATAATGGAAAGAACCAATATCCAACTATTTCACAAGAAAACATTCCATCAAATGTTTTAGTAACATATCAAGGATATGGTAAGAATGCAAGAGAACAAGCTTATAATGTTACTGCAGAATTTATGACAAATTCAGCAAACTATGTTATTGATTCAAATACTAAATCAATAACTATTAATGTAACAATTTCACCAATTGTTGCAGAAATAAGATGGACTCAAACATCATTTACATTTGATAACACAGAAAAAACTCCAACTGCGATAGTAAATAATTTATTATCAGGAGACCAATGTGAGGTTTATGTTTTAGGTGGAGAATCACAGGTTGGTACACACGAAGCCTATGTTTCATCTTTATCAAATACAAATTATATTTTAAATAGTGAAGTAAAAACTTCATTTACAATTACTCAACAGGATTATTCATTTAATTATAGCTTTGATAATGTTGAATATACATATGATGGAATATATCATATGCCAACTGTCGTATTAGATGATAAAATGCCAGATTGGTTAACTATCGAATATGATACTGAATTTGGTATTAAGAATGTAGGTACTTTAGTAGTAACTGCAACATTTATTTCATCTAACAGCCAATATACTGTTCCATCTCCAGTAACTGCAACAGTAACTATTACACCAATTGAGGCTCAAATAGGATTCACATTACCAATGTCTATTTATAATGGTAGTGCAATTTATCCAACTGCATATGTAAAGAATCTATTAGATGGCGATAGCGCCTTAGTTACGCTAGATTCTGGTGAAAATAATATTAACGCAGGTAGATATATAGTTACTGCAATTGATATTGATAATGATAATTATGTAATTACATCTACACAATCATATCAATATGATATCCTAAAGGCTACATATGATACATCTAATATTCAGTTCCTAAATCAATCATTTACATATAATGGATATCAACAGCGTCCAAATGTTACAACAATTGATGGTAGTGATTTAGAAATTGTTGGACTTGATGGTGTTATTGTAACTATTACATACTCATCAAAGGGTAGAAAGGATATCGGTACAGAACTTGTAACTGCAACATTTACTGGTTCATCAAATTATAATGAAATTCCACAAATGACTGCCTCAGTTACAATTACCGCAAAGGAAGTAACATTATCATGGACTAATACATCATTTGTTTATACAGGTGAGGTATTAAAGCCAACATGTATCATTTCAGGATTAGTATTAAATGATTCATGTGATGTAACTGTTACTGCACAAGGTATAAATGTAGGTACATATACTGCAACTGCATCTAACCTTACAAATACAAATTACAAGCTTCCATTATCTAATAGCTGTCAATATACTATTACAAAGGCAACTATTAATATTTCAGGATTAACATTTGAATCTACTGAAAAGGTATATGATTCAACATATCTATATCCTAATGTATTAGGTGTTATTCCAGATAATGTTGAAATTGAATATACTGGCTTAAGTAGTGATGCTGGTACTCATACTATTACTGTTGTATTTAATGTTAGTGAAAATTATAATTCAATTCCATCAGTTGATGTTGATGTTACAATCCTAAAGCGTGCTGTTACAATCAACTGGTCTGAATTAGAAGCAACATATACTGGAGAATTATTATATCCAAAATATGAATTATATAATGTTATTTCTTCAGATAGCTGTATGCTTACAATTAGTGGCGGTGGAATTGATGTTGGAGAATATACTATTACTGTTATAGGTATTAGTAATCCTAACTATAAAGTAGAAGAGACTGAAACTATCACATATAATATCGTAAAAGCAGATTATGATATGAGTGGTATTGCATTTAATAACTTAGAAGCTGAATATAATGGCTTAATGCAATCCCCTACAATTTCAGGTACACTTCCACAAGGAGTATCTGTAAGTTATAGTGATGGTGCAACTTATGTTAGTGATGGTACAGTAACTGTTATTGCAACATTTAAAACAAGTGATTCTAACTACAATTCTCCAAAATCAATGAAGGCAACAATTAAGATTGTTGCAAAAGAAATTGAAGTATCATGGTCAAATACAGTATTTGATTATGATGGCGCTAAGCATTATGCGATAGCTTCTTTAATTGGTATTATTGATGGAGATGATTGTTATGCAACAATTTCAGGATATGGAATTAACGCAGGAAGCTATACATGCAGTATAGGCTCATTATCTAATCCAAATTACACATGCTCATCAAGTGTAGTAATTACAATAAATAAGATTGATTATGATATGTCTTCAATCTCATTTAATGATGAATCATTCTCATACACAGGATTAGAACAACATCAGGTTATTTCAGGCTCATTAGAATCTATTACAGGTCTTGATGGTATAAGCCCTGAGGTTGATAGCTATATTGGTAGTGTAAGAAGTGTAAGTGATGGTGCTGTATTATGTACTGTTACATTTAAAACATCATCTATTAACTATAATATCCCTGATGCAATGACATGCTATATTAGTGTTTCACCATCATATCTAGATATTACAATTACACTAGATACAGATTCATCAATAAAAGCTTCTGGATCAGGTAATTATAGCTTATCATATACATATGATGCAAAAGAACATACTGTAAATATTTCAATAGATGATCCTTCAACTATTTATTCAGGAGATACAGTTGAATTTGCGATTGATGGAACATTTATGGAATATCAAGCAAATGGATATACATTTGAAATTACTTCAAGCAATCCAAATTATTTACCAAGATATCAGGAATTATATGTTACAGTTAATAAATTCTATACAGGATATGGATTTAATTGGAACAGCCAAGATGTATATTGGTGGAATACAATGACTGATGAATTATTAGCTCAAATAACACCTATTTATACAGATTCATCACTTGAAGCTTCATTTGAATATTTACCTACTGCATATGGTAGCTATAAGCTAAAATATGTATCTAATACAGAAAGTATTGTTTTATATAATCAATCTGAATCAAATACAACATATGATGTTTCTTTAACAGAAGCAAGCTTACTTGAATTAATTGATTATTATGATCAATATGATACTAAGCTAGATGGTATTATTGAAAACTATGATTGGATTATTAATATTAATAACTTATATTCTGAATTAGGAATATCTAATTCTACAATTGAAGCTGTAATAAATAATTCATATCAAGGATATGTAGATAATGCAACATTCATTGATTTTACTGACAATAATACATCATCATCTAGTATTTGTACTGTAGTAGGAAATATAAATTCTACTGTTAGTACAAAAGTAACTTATTTAGGACATGAATTTAGTAAATGTATTAAGATGGAAACAAGTACTACAATAACTGTAGATTTATCTAATACTTCATATACTAAAATAATATTAGTAGCATATATTACTGATTCATCAAGAAATAAGATAAGAGTTAATGGTACTACATACTCATTTAATAACAATATAATAGAACTTACTAATTTAAGTGGTAGCGTTGAAATCACAAAAAATAGTACACTAAATTTATATGGTATTGTTTTATTATAGTACTAAAGGGTCCAAAATTTGGACCCTTTATTTTAAAAAAACAATTAGTTAAATAAAATTAATTTTATGATATAATACTATAGGTTTAAGGAGATGATAAGATGGTTAAGCTAACTGACTACTTATATAATGGGGATACAGTTATTCAAATCCTACACAAGTACTTTAATGACCTAAATAAGTCAATTGATGAAACAGGTAATGAAATAGATAAGGTTCATACAATGTTTTTATTACAGCAAATTGACCTACTTGAGCATAATGACTTCATTACATCTCAAGCAGAAAGAATAAGACAGCTTTATATGTATATGACTAATGAATATCCATTCTTATCATTTACATTTAAAGGCAGAATTAAATCATTAATTCGTGCTGAAGAAAAATTTAATGGATATGTTATAGAATATATTTATGATGGATATAAGAAAACAGGACATATTCCTGATATTGAAGAATTAAAAAAGAAGCTAGATGGATTTAGAGACCTAATTGCCTATAGAATAGTAATCCAGGTTCCTAAATGTAATATTAAGGATGATAATGAAAGAAGAAAAAAGGAATTAGAATTATTATATGATATTACAAATATCTTACCTAATTTCTTAAGCAAAAGAGGATTTAGTATTGTAGAATCAAGCCACAATAAAAATCATTCTAAATTATTAAAAGAGGATTTATATCCATATGTTAGAGATTATGTTACAAATCCTAGTGAAAATGGATATAAATCATTACATTTAACATTGCATGATGATATTGCTGATTGCTATATAGAGCTTCAGTTAAGAACTAAGGAAATGGATGATTTTGCTGAAATAGGGGAAGCTAATCATATTAATTATGAAATTAAGCAAAATGAAGCAAGAAGAAGACGTGAGGAAATAAAGGAAGGCACATGTATATACTTTGATGAAGCCTTAGAAAGAGAAAAGCTTTTACAGGATATAGATTTATCTAAGGTTGATGTAAATATGTTTGGCGCATCCTCTAACTCAAATATGAATGATGGATGTGGCCTTTATAAGGGTAGAATGATTACTCCGTTTGAGCACCTATCTAGATTTCAAAGTGATAAATAGGATTGAGTTCCAACAAAGGAACTCTTTTTTTATTTATTTAAAAATGTTAAAATGAAATATATCAGTAGATTTCAGTTAATAATTTAACATTTAGAAAGGAGTGAGTCATTATGTCTAATAAAATAGATATTATACGTTCTTTTAAAAGAAGATATATTAAGAATTTAAAAAAATATAGTGATTATAATGATTCACTATATAAAATAACATCATTTGATTTATGGAAGGAAAATCTAATTAATAGATCACTTGATATTAGAAGAATGTTTAATGAAAATCAATTAATGATTAAAGAAATAGATGAAATAATTGAGGATGAATTAGATAGTGATACTGCATATGAATTATATCTTTTAATAAAAGAATTTAAGAATGAAGAAACAATAGATGCTAGTATAATAATTAAAATAGTAAATAAGCTAATAGATTTTTATATATTACAAAATGATTATGAAAAATTAATATATTTATATAGTGTTGGTGCACTAGAAGAAATGGAATTCTTTATAAGAATGGATAATAATTCTTTAGTATTTGATCCATTATCAAAATATAAAAAGATTATAGAATTAAAAAAATATTATAAGGATATTAAAAATCCATCCGCAAGAAGAAGTATATTTATGGCATACTATAATTTAATTGGACCTTTATCTGACCTAGATAGTGAGGTTAGAAATAATATGATTTCATATTATTTAGAGGTTAGAGAGTTTTATTATAGTGATGTAGTAAGAACGCTAGATAAGGATAACCTAGATATAATAGATGAAATGCATTTAATTAATGATGTATTTATAACAAGCTTTAGCTATTTCATTAAAAAGGATAAAGAAACTCAAAAGAAATATTTTAGTATTGTTAATTCATTAGTTGAAACTCTAGATATTGATTCTAGCCAAAAGGTATTAATAGAACTAATTTATAATTATTCTATTGGTAAATATGATACTAATAAATTAATAGAAGAGCTAATTAATTTATTTGAATATTATTTAGGTGATGGTATTAGCTATGATGGTACTGATCAAAATATAAATCAATTCTGTTTAATATTAGATATTTCAGGAATAATATGCTTATTACTAAAGGATAGTACTATAGATGATGATATTAAATATCAATATTTAAGAGAAATGAGACATGCATTAATTGATTATATTAAGCAAGTACCATATAAGGATTACACAAGCTATTTTGATGATATATGTGTTGAACTTTTTAAAGAGTTTTTACCTTTTTGCAAGAATATAGAAAAAAAGACTTCTTTATTAAATTTATTAATATTAAGAAGACAGCCAATTACATATATACATAGTGTAATGGTTAAAAAGATAACATTATTAATTGCTTTTGAAATACTAAAGCATAAGAAAGAATTATTTAAGCCATTAGTAGATTTAGGATATGATACAGATGAGAAAATATTAAAATATTTAGGGGAGGCTGCATTATATCATGATATAGGTAAATGCTTAACAGTTGGTGTTATAAATTTACAAAATAGAAATTTAACTGAAGAAGAATTTAAATATATAAGAATGCATCCATCTAAAAGTATTATATTATTAGATAATGATAAGGATTTTAATGAATTCTATGATGTAATGTTAGGACATCATAAGTATTATGATGGTACAAAGGGATATCCAACTGATTTTGATAATTTATCATCAAAATATAAAATAGCAATAGATTTAATAACAATTGCAGATTCTATTGATGCAGCAACAGATATATTAGGTAGAAATTATACTACTGGTAAAAACTTTTATACATTGCTAGAGGAATTAATACAATTTAAGGGAACAAGATATAATCCATATATTGTAGATTTTATTTCTCAAAATAGTAATTTAAAAAAAGAGCTTGATGATATTACAAGTAGTAGTAGAGCAGCAGTTTATTATGATGTATATAAAGAAATAATGAATAGCTAATTTAAAAGAGGACTAGTTTAAGCTAGTCCTCTTTAATATCTATGATATCATCATCATTTCTTTCATTATTATAATTATTTTTGTTTTTATTATATTTATATGTAGTTTTATCCTTTATTTGTTTTAAAACATTAATTTTATCATTATATTCATTTTTTAATTCAACCTTTAAGTCCTTTAGGAATTGTGACATAAGTATTAAGAATAATTCAAATAGAATTCTTATTATAAAAATAACTAATGTAATAATAGTAAATATAACTCTTCCTACACTTAATGTTCCTGATGCAAGTTCTATAATGGAATAAACTATTAATACACCTCTTGTTGCAATCTTTAAATAGCGTACTAATTTTTTAACATATCTATTATCTTTTTTATCAAATTGCTCTGATAAAAATACGAAATATAAAAAATATAATAGTGATAATCCACCTAATATAGAATAAGCAATTAAATATGGCTGTTCATTTATATGAAAGTATATATTAAATCCACAAAATAATACTGCAAATATTACAGATATTAATTCTAGTACAAATCTAATAATTCTAAATTCTCTTAATAATTCAGATTTAACATTAGATATTATAGACATATTACCACCACCATTACAAATATTATATCACATATCATAAATAAAAAATCTCTTAATAGTCCAAATTTATTTTAGTTAAATTTAGGTTCATAAATTAAGATAAGGAAAAAGTGAGGTAATATATATGAAGAAAAGATTTATTGCGTTAGGAAGCATCATAACTTTAGGATTATTAAGTGCATGTAGTATTAAATCAAATGTTTCATCAACATCTAATACTACAACAGCAACAACATCTATAGAATCAAAAACTACAAGTAGTACTGAGATAGTAGATTCAACTTCTACAAGCCTAGATTCTATAACAACTAGCTTAGATAATGGTACTAGTACGACAACTACTCTAAATACAACAACTGCAGTAAATACGAATACAGCTAATACAACAACTGCAAGTAGCTCAACAACAAATACTACAACTACATCAAATACAACAACTGCAGTAAATACGACTACAGCTAATACAACAACTGCAACACCAAGTACAACTTCAGCAAACACAACAACTGCAAGTAGTACAACTGCAGCCACAACAACTGCAAATACAACTACAGCTAATACAACAACTGCAACACCAAGTACAACAACTGCAACACCAAGTACAACATCAATTCTTTTAACAACAACAGAAGATGTAACAACTACATCGGATGAAACAACTACATCAAGTACTGATACTCAGGTTTCATTTATGACAACAGAGGATGGCGCATTTACTGTATCAGGTAATGTTTATACTATTACTAAAGGTGGTACATATGTATGTCAAGGTGAATTAGAAGATGGACAAATTAGAGTTGAGGCAACAGAAGCATTAACAGGTGAAGATTCAATTGATGTCACAATTGAATTAAATGGTGTTGTTATATCTAATTCAACTACTGCACCTATTTATGGTGTAAGCGGAGATAATTTAACTATTAAAGCTGTAAAGAATACAGAGAATTATATTTATGATAATAGAAGTCAATCAGAAACATATGAAGATACAATAACTGATGCAGCAATTTATTCAGAATTTGATTTAAAGCTTGCGGCAACAGGTATCCTAAATGTTATATCAACATATAATAATGGTATACATACAAAGGATGATTTAAAAATTCAAAAAGAAACATTATATGTTAAAACAGTTAATGATGCAATTAAGGGCAATGATTCTATAACAATTGAATCTGGTTCAATTACTGCAATATCAACAACTGGTGAAGGAATTAAAACTACTAATTCAGATTTAAAATCTAGTGGTGAACAAAAGGGAAATATAACAATTAATGGTGGTTCAATTGATATTTATTCACAACAGGATGGTATAAGTGCATCTTATGATGTAGTAATCAATGATGTTGATTCCCTAAATATTTATACTGATACATATTCATCATATTCAGGTGAGACAACTATTGATATGTCTACTATGTATTTACAGGTTTCATCTAATTATTATTCATCAAGCTATAAATATGTATTTTATTTCTATAATGATGAAGGAGAATATTCTTGGGTTGAGGCAACAAATCCTACTACATCTCAATCAGGTGGATTCAGTAGAACAACAACTTATACATTTGAAATTTCATATCCAGAAAAATATACATCATTAAAGCTATATCGATTCCAATCATCAGTAACATCATATTCAGATGATAATAAGAATGCAGTATCTGATTCTGCAAATATTAATACAAGTATGAATTTAATTACAGTTTCATCAGTATCTAATGGTGTAATTAATTATGGATGGTCTACATATCGTACATCAACTACTGGTAATCAATCAACAGGTAGTGCTTACTCATGTAAGGGTATAAAGTCAGATAATGATATTATTATTTATAACGGTACAATTAATATTAAATCAACAGATGATGCAATACATTCTAACTATAATACATTATTAGAATCAGGTAGCTATAGTACTGGTAATTTATATATTTATGATGGAGATATTACTATTTCATCTAATGATGATGGAATACATTCTGACTATATTTTATATATTTATGGTGGAAATATTAATATTCAAACATCATATGAAGGTATTGAAGGCTCACAAATTGTTATAGGTGATACTTCAATTAACTTAGTAGGACCAGAGATTACATTATATGCAACAGACGATGGTGTAAACGCATCTGGTTCATATACTTCAACAGGACTTGTTACAGTTAATGCAGGTATATTAGATGTATCTGTTCCATCAGGAGATACAGATGGTATTGATTCAAATGGAAATTATACTCAAACAGGAGGATTTGTAATTTCTAGATGTGCAACAACAGATACAAGTGGAAATATGGCAGCATTAGATATTGATGGTACTGCAACAATAACAGGTGGTACATTTATTAATGTAGGTGCTGTATCAGCTCTACCTTCATCATCAAGCGTAAATTATATTAAATTTGGTTCATCATCAAGTAGTATGGGTGGATTTGGTCAGCAATCTTCATATTCATATTCATTTACAAGTGGTACATGGCAGGTATTAGATTCAAGCTCTAATGTAATAATTGAATTTGAATTAAGTCAAACTTATTCAAATTTATGGATTGCATCAGAACAAATATTAACT
>JAEELJ010000056.1 GCA_016288855.1 Acholeplasmatales bacterium | reverse complement strand
GACTCTCGTGTATCTAAAATTGTATTGCAAGAAGAACAAGAACTAGATGAAAATACTTTAGATGATTCAATGGTAGAAAAGATTTATTACAATGGTAGTGAAGGTACATCATTAATATTAAGTGATGAATCTATATTAGAAAATATTACTGTTTATTATTTCACATCTAATGGTGCAAGTGAGACAAAAACTGGTAATTATTTCTATTATGATAATGATGGTAATATAGTAGAAATTGTAAATGAATAATTAAAAGGCTCTATAACGAGGCTTTTTATAATTAATCATATTCTTTTGTTAAATTAGATATATCATGAAATAAATCACATAATTCATTCCAAATATCATTTGGAACTAATTGATAATAATTATATCTAGATTCTTCATGTAATTTTAGTATTCCTGCATCCTTTAACGCAATTAAATGATGTGATACTGCAGGACGAGATAAATATATTTCTTTTGTAATATCTTCAACCTTCATTTGACAATTAGGGGCTTTTAATAATAACGCAATTATTTTTATTCTAGTAGAATCTCCTAATAGCTGGAAGAATGATTCAGTAGAAGTAAATTTATTAGATAAATTCTTTTTAAATTCTTGTCTTTCTTCTTTGGTCATAATACCTCCATTGGTTTATATAAATAAACTAATACTATTTTATCATATTTGTCTAAAAATATATAGAAGTATAACATAGAATTAAATTTACATTTAACGCATGGGATATAATAAAATACATAAAAAATATAATGCTTGACACTTTATGTTTTAGTGCAACATTTACTATTGGTGTCACAACTATATGTCAAAATAATAATGTAATGCTTACTGCTGAATCATCTAATGATTGTTATTCATATAATGAAAATGGAGTAAAAAAATTTATTCAATTCCTTCGTCAACTAAATATTCAGGTATTAATTATCAAAAGAATACTTTTTGATTTTTGCATAAAACGCACTAAATTACTTTTTGATTTTTGCATAAAACGCACTAAATTACTTTTTATTTTTTGCGACGAATGCATTGAATTACTTTCTAATTTTTGGCAAAATATTTGAATCAATCGTGTCTCAATCATTAGTTTCTAATGGATATACACATTTTTATCATACATATACTATTAAAGGGGATGGAAAAGATAAAAAGTATGAGATAGATTTTATGATTGAAAGAGCTGGTAAGATAGTAGCAATAGAAGTAAAATCTGGCTCTAATTTTACAACATCATCTTTAAATAATCCTATATATTGTTATAAAAAATTAACTTTCCTTTTTAATATACAAAAAATCATCCTTTTCGTAGGATGATTTTACATTTTTAATGGAATATTGGATAGGGCTCTAACCTATAGTCTTTTGTTTAATAATAAATTGAATTCCACAAACTCGCTTGGAATTTCTTAAAAACCGATTGAAAACTCGCTCGGAATTTCTTAAAAACCGATTGAAAACTCGCTCGGAATTTCTTATAATATAACTGAAATAATATGAAAGGGGCGATTAAATGTGTATTTTAAAAGAAAAATTGATTTAGATTTAGATTTATGGCTTCAAAAAAAAAATAAGGCTCCGAAATTAATTGTAGGAATAAGACAATGTGGAAAAACAGAGTCAATAAGAGAATTTGCAGTTAGAAATAAACTTAATTTGATTGAAATGAATTTTTGGACCAACCCGGAATATTCAACTGATTTCGAAGGTGAATTAGATATTGATACATTGATAAATAATATATCTTTAAGATTCCCAAATAAAACAATAGAGCCTAGTAAGTCTCTTATTTTCTTTGATGAAATTCAAGATTGTCCAAGAGCACGTTTATCTTTTAAAAATTTTGAAAAAGATGGAAGATATAATGTTATTGGCAGCGGTTCATATTTAGGCATTAATGGATATGTAATTGGTGATACAACACCTGCTCCAACAGGATATGATGATGTATATCATATGAAAACAATGGACTTTGAAGAATTCTTATGGGCACTAGGGTATACAGATAATCAAGTTAATGACTTGATTGAATATTTTGAACAAAAAAAGGCGATACCAGATAATATTAATAATTTATATAAGAATGTTTTTTTGAAATATGCATGCATCGGCGGATTTCCCAAAGTTATTCTAGAATATGTAGAATCAAAAAGCATTGTTTCTGCGTATAAAGTGTTAAACAATACTATATTTGATATGAAAACTGATTTTGGAAGAAGAAAAGATAAAAATGGGAATCCTGTTTTTAAGCCTTCTGAAGTTTCAAGAATACAAAATGTTTTTGACTTGATACCAACTTTTCTTGCTAAAGAAAACAAAAGATTTATTGTGTCAAAAGTATCCAGTGGATCGCAATATGAGAAAAATGATGCAATTGAATATTTAAAACAAGCACATATTGTGTCAAAAATTCATAATGTTAGTGTACCAACATTACCACTTGTTGGTTCAAAGATAGAGTCACAATTTAAATTATTTCCTGAAGATATTGGAATTGTAACATCGATGTATGGAATTGATACAGTTGCTGCTATAAATAGAGGAGATTTAGGGCAAGGCAAAGGTGCAATTTATGAAGCATTAATTTTTGATTCGCTAAATAAAGCTGGTATGGATGTATATTATTTTGCTAAAGAAAGCGGATTAGAAATAGATTTTGTAATATCTTATAACGGCTATTCTACACTTTTAGAAGTTAAAGCAAAAACAGGTAATACGAAATCTAGTAAAACAGTTATGAATCATCCTGATCATTATGGCAAGACAAAATTAATAAAAATTGGTGATTATAATATAAGTGAAAATGATAATATTATAACTATTCCACATTATTTGACATTTGTTTTGGGTAAAACAAAATATAATTTTTAATTATCACAAATGAAGCATTTATAGAAAGAAATAGATGAAATAATATAATATATTATGTAGGTAATAATCTAGAACATTCTAATTGGAACTACATAAGCATATAAGCGAATCTAAATTAAACGCTAATGGTTTATACGAATAGGCTTCATCAATTAATTTTACTATCTCTTTTAAATCTTCATCTTTTAATTTCATAATAATACCTCTTAGTCTTTCTAGATTTTCTCTAGTCCAACTTTAGGGGGCTCTACAGCAGAGGATGATTTTATTTTTTAATGGCATCTGGGATAGGGCTCTAACCTATAGTCTTTTGCTCCGGAGGCAAATGCTTTATACAATTAAGCTACCCAGACATATAAAGGACCTATCAAGGTCCTTTTATTTATTGTTAATATATTCAATTACTTCATCAACTAAATATTTAGGAGTTGATGCACCAGAAGAAATAGAAATAGAATTAATATTATCAAATGAATAATTATATAATTCTTTAACTGATTCTATCATTATTGTTTTAATGCCTTTTAATTCAGAAACTTTCTTAAGTTTTTTAGTATTAGAAGAAGAAGGATCTCCAACAATAATACATAAATCAACTATATCTTGTTCCATAATGGCTTTTTGTCTTATAGTTGTTGCGTTACAAATTTTATCATCAATAATTGCATTAGGGTATTTATTTAATATTGAATCAAATATTTCTTTAATATCATATATTGATAATGTTGTTTGATTTGTAACATATATCTTATCATTATTTATATTTAATTTATTTAAATCATCAATAGAAGTAATAAGATTAATGTTTTTACTTATTCCTAAAACACCTTCACATTCTGGGTGCTTTGATGTACCTATATATATAATTTGATATCCATCATTAATATATGTAGATATTTTATTATGTACAACCTTAACATAAGGACATGTTGCATCTATAATATCAAGGCCTAATTCTTTGGCTTTAGAATAGACCTTAGGTTCAACTCCATGTGCAGAAAATATTACTGTACCCTTAGTTTTGATTTCATCTAATAATTCTAATCTAGTTTTTTCTTTATTATCTAATACTATAACACCTTTTTCTTTATATTCATTCATTACAAATTTGTTATGAATTAAATTACCAAGTAAATATATGGGCTTTTTAGTATTAGAATTACTTAAAACCTTATCTAGTATTTTAATAGCGTTATTAACACCACCACAAAAGCCTTGTGGTTCTATTCTATTTATTTTTATCATCCTTTAGGCCACCAAACCTTCTGTTTCTATTTTGATAAGAATAAATTGCTTTTACAAGTTCATCCTTATTGAAATCAGGCCAATATGTTTTAGTGAAATATAATTCAGCATATGCAAGCTGCCATAATAGAAAATTAGAAATACGCTCTTCCCCTGATGTTCTAATTAATAAATCTAGTTCAGGATAATCCTTAGTAAATAGGTGGTTTGAAATCGTTTGTTCATTGATATCATCGATATCTAATTTACCATCTTTAACTAACTTAGCAATTTCTTTAGTAGCAGTAGTGATTTCGTCTCTTGAACCATAATCAACACATAAAGATAATGTAATACCAGTATGGTCTTTAGTTGATTCTTCCATATCATTAACCATTGCTAAAAATTCTTTAGATAATCTATCACGTCTACCTAATATTTTAATTCTACCATTTCCACCAACGATGTCCTTTCTAAATCTTTTAAAGAATCTCATTGGCTTTGTCATAATATATTTAACTTCATCATCAGGTCTAGTCCAGTTTTCTGTTGAGAAGCAGAATACTGTTAAATATTTAATTCCTAAGTCTTGTGCAGCCTTTGTTACCTCATAGATATTAAATGCACCTTTTCTATGACCTAAAACTCTAGGTAGGTGTCTTTCTTTAGCCCATCTTCCATTACCATCTAGGATTATTGCAACATGTGCTGGTATTTTATCTTTATCAAGTACTATATCACTCATATATATGCTCCTTTTGAAAATCTATTTCTATTATACCTTAGGTATAATTCATATTCAAATGAATTAATTTTAAATAGTGCTTGAATAGTTTTATAAAAATTAGTAAAATACTTTAGGTTTTTCTATTATTTATAGGAAAAAGTCGAAAACGAATACACTTTTAAAAAGTGATGTTTCATGATACAATATAAATATAATTTTTAATGGAGATACATTATGAGTAATTTAGATACAAATGAAAAAGAAGAATTAAAAAAATCAAGAAGAGAATCAAGAGTAATTGCAATGCAAATGATATATTCTTTTGAGCTTGCAAATAAAAATTTTATAGAAGAAGCAAATAAATTAAAGGATTCAGATGCTAAATATTTTGTATCTATTGTTGCAGAGCACAAGGAAGATATAGATGTTTTAATTCAAAAGTCTTTAACTAACTATACTCTACCTAGATTAAATATTGTTGACTTATCAATTTTAAGAATTGCAGGTGCTGAATTATTATATACTGATACAGCTCCAACAATTATTATTAATGAAGCTTTAGAAATCACAAAGGAATTTAGTGACCAAGGTGATAAAAAGGCAACTAGATTCAATAATAAAGTATTAGATACAATGTTAAAGAATGTAAAGAAATAAGAGGTTTTATATTTATGGAGGAAAGATACTTAACCGTAACTGCCCTAACTAAATATATAAAGTATAAATTTGACCACGACCATAATCTTGAGCTTGTTTTACTAGAAGGTGAAATTTCAAACTTCAAGCATAATGCTCGTGGACATTTTTATTTTAGGCTTAAAGATGATTATGCAGTAATTGATGCAACTATGTTTGCATCAAGTGCTTCTAAATGTAATTTTGAACCTGAAGATGGAATGAAGGTTTATGTTAAAGGTAGAATTACCTTATATGAACCATCAGGCTCATACCAAATTAATGTATTTGAAATGCATAATAATGGATTAGGTGACTTACATTTAGCATATGAAAAGCTAAAAAAGGAATTAGAAGAGGAAGGTCTTTTTAGATTAGAGCATAAAAGAGATATCCCTCGCTTCCCTAAAACTATAGGTGTAATTACATCTCCAACTGGTGCTGCAGTAAGAGATATTATTAAAACAATAAATAGAAGATATCCTTTAGCTAGAGTAATACTTTACCCTGCAATAGTACAAGGTGATGATGCAAAGACTGATATTGTACGCCAAATTGAAGCTGCAAACAATGATAATTATTGCGATGTATTAATTGTTGGTAGAGGTGGAGGTTCAATAGAAGACCTTTGGGCTTTTAATGAAAGAATTGTTGCTTATGCAATATATAATTCTAGAATACCTATTATTTCAGCAGTAGGTCATGAAATTGATTATACAATCGCTGATTTTGTTGCGGATAGACGTGCTGTAACACCAACAGCTGGTGCTGAGATTGCAACACCTAATAAAGAGGATTTAAATAATTATTTATTAGAATGTAGGAAAAAACTTGATAGAAGAATTAATTATATATTAGATGAGGCTAAAACTAAGATGGTTAATTATGATAGATTATTAGAGCTTCATAAGCCTATAAATATAATTAATCATGAGAAAGAATTAGTTTTAAATAAGATTACATTAATAAATCAAAAAATGGAATCTATTATTAATTCATATAAAATCCTACTTGATGGTAAGAGAAATGAATTATTATCAAAAAATCCAATAAATAAAATTGAACATAATAAAGAAATTTTAAACAATAAAATTTTAACATTAAATAAAAATATAAATACAATTCTTTCGAACAAAAGAAATGAATTTGTTTTAGCAAAACAAAAGCTAGAGCTTGCTTCTCCACTTAAAATAATGGATAAGGGTTATTCAATTTCATCTATTAATGGTAAGGTTGTAACTAAGGTTAATGAGGTTAAGGTTGGAGATAAAATCTCTACTAGATTTAGTGATGGTATTATTGTATCAGAGGTAATGGAGGTAAAAGAAGATGGCAGATAATGAGAAATCATTTGAAGATTTAATGAAAGAATTAGATGAAGTTATAGTTAAGCTAGATGATAAAGAAATTAAACTTGAGGATGCAGTTAAATGCTATACAAAGGGTGTAGAATTATCTAAGAAATGCTATGACATTCTAAATAAGAATGAAGAATTAGTAGTAAAAGAAATGACTAAAGAAGGATTAGTCGATTTCGATAGTGAACAATAATTATGAGATTAGATTTATATTTAGTTGAAAAAGGATTTTATACTACAAGATCTAAAGCCCAAAATGCAATTAAAAATGGTGATGTTAAGGTTTCAAATAATCCTAATCCAAAATCAAGAGATGAGGTATCAGATAATGATACAATTGAAATTTTAAAGGATAGCTGCCCATATGTATCAAGAGGTGGTTTAAAGCTTGAAACAGCTATTAAATCATTTAATCTAGATTTTAATGGTAAGACAGTTCTTGATATAGGAGCTTCTACAGGTGGATTTACTGATTGTAGCTTGAAAAATGGTGCTAAATTAGTTTTTGCAGTAGATGTAGGTACATCACAATTAGATGATTCATTAAAAAATAATCCAAAGGTAAAATCCTATGAAAATACAAATATCTTAGATTTTAAATGCCAAGAGCATTTTGATTTTGTTGTAATGGATGTTTCATTCGTTACAATTGAATATTTATTACCTGGAATTAAAAATTTTATTTCAGATGATACTACATTCATTGCCTTAATTAAGCCTCAATTTGAGCTTGAAGGTAAGAGATTTAAAAATGGAATTGTTAAAGATTACCACCTATGGCTTGACGCAATAGAAAAAGTATCTAATGCCTTAAACCAAGAAGGACTTTCTATATATAAGCTTGTAAAAAGCCAAATTAAGGGTGGAGATGGCAATCAAGAATTCTTAGCTTTAATTAAAAAAGGAATTTATACAAACCTAAATTTCTTAAGTGTTGTAAGGGAGTAATATAATGCTTAAATCATTAGAAGTATCAAATTTTGCAATAATTGAAGACCTACATGTAGATTTTTTTAATAACATGAATGTACTTACTGGTGAAACAGGTGCTGGTAAGTCTTTAATTATTGATTCTATTTCCCTTCTTTTAGGAGAAAGAGCGGATTTAGATATGATTCGTTATGGGAAAGAAAAAGCCTCTATAAAAGGCGTTTTTCAAGCTAATGAATATCTAAATAATATATTAAAGGAAATGAATATTAATATATTAGAAGATATTACAATAGAAAGAGAAATAACAAATCAATCAAAGAATAAAATTAAAATTAATAATCAAGCTGTAACATTACAAATGCTAAAGGATTTTTCTTTAAATCTTGCGATTATTAATTCTCAAAATGATACTTTTAAATTATTTAATAAGGATAATTATTTAGAATTAGTTGATCCTGAAAATGATAATAAATTTAATAAAATTAAAAATGAATATACCCTAGCATTATATGATTACAATAATAAATATGATATTTATAATAAGGTATTAAAAAGTCAAAATGATTTAATAAAAGAAAAAGAATATCTAGAATATAGTGTTAAAGAAATCGAAGAGCTTAATTTAGAAGAAGATATAGATAAAAATCTAGAAGATAAAATTAATAAGCTTTCTCACTTTGATAAAATTAAAACATGCTTAGGAGAGGCTTATCAATATTTTAATAGTGATTCTTCAGTATCAGATATTATTTATAATATTAAATCATCAATTGAGGGTATTTCATCATACGATAAAAAATATCAGGATTTATCAGATAAACTAAATGATATTTATTATAATTTAGAAGATATATCTAGTGATATTTCTTCTGATTTTAATAGTTTAGATTATGATGAAGAAGAATTAAATAGCTTAATTGAAAGATTAAATGATATTAATAAATTAAAAGATAAATATAAAATGAATATAAATGAGCTTATTAATTATTATAATGATATTAAGCTTAAACTAATGATGGCTGAAAACTATGATCAAGTATTAGAAGAGAAAAAGAATGATTTAATTAAATCATTTGAATATTTAAAGAAATCATCTGAAGAATTAACTAATTATAGAAAGATGATATCATCTGGTATTGAGAAAGGGATAGTTAAAGAGGTTTCTGATTTAGGACTTATAAATACACAATTTAAGATTGAATTTAATGATATTAAATATGATGATCCATTTAATAAATCTATATTTAGATCAAATGGTGTAGATGAATTAGAATTCTTAATATCATTTAATAAGGGTGAACCATTACGTCCTTTATATAAGGTAGCATCAGGTGGTGAAATGTCACGTGTAATGCTAGGATTTAGAAGCTATTTTTCAATGAATTCTAAATTATCTTTAATTGTATTTGATGAAATAGATACTGGAGTTGATGGTGAGATTGCGTTAAAGATTGCAAAGAAAATGCATGATATCTCAAAGCATATGCAGGTATTATGTATTACTCACTTACCTAGTGTTGCAGCAATAGGTGATTATCACTTCCATATCTATAAAGAAGAAAAGGATGAAAGAACATATACATATATTAATCTTTTATCAGATGAAGAAAGAATAAAAGAGGTTGCATCAATTATTTCTGGAAGTAAGGTTTCAATTTATGCCTTAGATGCAGCAAAAGAAATGATTGGAGAATTAAGACATGATAACTAATGAATCTATATATACACAAGAAGAATGTCTTATAAGTGCAATGTCTCAATATAAAAAAAGAATACCATTATTTATAATAGTAATTTTATTAGGATTATTAGTAGTAATATCATCAATAATATTACTTATTGCAACTAATAATCCTGATATGGGCTTATTATTAGCCTTAGGAGTATTTATTGTTGCCTTAGGCGCAATAATGCTAATATATTTACCTAAAAGAGTAAAAAAGGGGAATATGATATTTAAAAATGGTGTTAAATATTTATATTCATTTGAAGAAAATAAATTTAGTGTTGCATGTAAGATGGATAAGTCAGTTTCTAAACAAGAATTTACATACGACCAAATAGTAAAAAAAGATGTAACTAAGGATGAGATTAGAATATTTCCTAATAAATATAATTTCTATCCATTAAAACTATCATCTTTCAAATCAGAAGAAGATAAAAATAAAGTATTTAAGTATTTAAAAATAGAAGATTAATTTCTTCTATTTTTTTATTGACTTCAAATTATATAAACACTATAATTAAAAATGTAAACTTCGATTGATTGGGGGATTATAATATGTTTGAAAATATAGAGTTTATCGCTAAAGATAATGAGCATTTTTTAATGAAATATTTTGGCGTTAAAATAAGTTATATGCCATCTTGTTGTGATGTTGGCATTTATCATATATCTATTAGAAAATTTAATGATAATGATGAAATTGACAATGGAAAGAATCAGGATAATGATAAAGAACCGCAATACATCAATAAATTTCAATATGGAATAATTTCTGAAAAATTAAAAAATCCCAATGATAATACGAAAAAAAGATTTAGAGAAAAACGTGATGAATTAATAAATAAGAAATTCTTAATATTCAAATGTGATGACATAACTGTTAAACCTAGAAAGTATGAATTTTTAGGACAATATGAATTGGATAAAAATAATACGAATGATGAAACATATGAGAATATATATATAAAAATAAATGATGATATAGATTTGATACCTTTTTATTATCCATCTTATGATAGATATGAAAATAAATATGTCCCATATATTCAATATGATTTTTTTAGGTCTTATGAAGATACAAATGATGATAATGAGATTTCAATAGATGAATATAATACATCAAATTATATTATCGATAATATGAGGTTAATTTTGATGGAAGCCCGAAATAATTATGAACTAGATATGAATTCTAATTTTTTTAAAACATTAGATGAGTTAGAACAAAAATTATATTCAATATCTTTGAGAGATGATAATATAGAATATTCACCTAATATGATGTTAGAAGAATCTTTAAAGGTAACTAAAGAATTCATTAAAATGATGGAGGGTATAAATGAATAAGAAGATGTATCACCATGATTTAAAAAAATTAAAAGAAAAAAAGGGCGGCGGATGTGTTTCTTTTGCTAGAGTAAAGGGTGATGTTTATTTTACTGTTAATGGTATAGCAAAGAAACAAGAGAAAAAGAAGACTATTAGTAATGGTATAGCAAAGAAACAAGAGAAAAAGAAGACTATTAGTGACACATTATCAAATATGTTTAAGCCAAAAGAAGGTGATTCAAAGGAACCAACTTTCTGTGATTACTCATATGCTTATACAGTAATAGATCCATCAAAAGATATTTATGTAAAAAACGAAAAATTAATACAAAATACATTTAATAAGGATAAAAAAATATTCTTAGGAGATATCATATATCCAATGAAATATAATCCTATATATGAAAATAGAAATTGGACTTGCTGTGAAAGAAAGATTATTGGCTATTTGTTAGACAATCACATAATACAGAATGGAAATAAATATGTTAATGATTATATTTTAGATGTTAATGATTATATTTTAGATTTATATGTAACTAGGATGCCTTGTCCATTATGCATCCCACTCGTTGCACAAGTTAATTATTTAGATGAGAATAATCAAATGATTGTCGATAAGTATACTACAAAACAAGTAGTACATAATGTTTTTGAAGTAAAAAGAAAAAATATCAAGATTATAAAATAAAAGTAGAAGAGGCTAATTAGCCTCTTCGTTTTCTTTTTCTAATACATATTTATTTATTGCCCATGCTACTGCAGCTTCATTGTTAGTTACAGGTGTAATTACATCTGCATTTGAAAGTATTTCAGGGAATGCATTTTTAACCGCAACACCTATATGTGCTTTTTTAATCATTCCTAAATCATTACCAGCATCTCCAATAGCCATTGTTTCATCATCTTTAAGTTTTAAATAATTCTTTAATGCTATTAAGGCTTCGCCTTTATCAGTATTTTTCTTTAAGAATTCTAAATATATTACTGATGATCTAACAATAGAATATTTTTCTTTTAAATTAGAAGGAATATTATTAATAACTCTATTAATGTTTTGTCCTTCGGATACAAGCATACATTTTAAGAAATCATCATCGTCATTGATATCATTAAAGCTTTTTATGTTTAAGTCTACGCGATTAATAGTACATTCTATATCTGTATAGCAATTAAATTTTGGTGTTATTAATGCTTCATTTTTATAGAATGCATGTATGTTTGTACCTTGGAATATAGATTCTTTATATAATTCCTTACAGTCACTACCTTTTATAGTAGAAGTATAAATGACCTCTCCTGTACCTACATTAATAACCTTTGCGCCATTATATAATATTACATAATCATCATTAGTAGTAAGTCCTAATGGCTTTAAGACCTTAATTGCACCGTTATAGGGTCTACCTGTTGCAATAACAATCTTACATCCTTTTTCTTTAGCTTCTTTAATGGCATCAATATTTAGTTTTGGGATTTCTTTATTATCCTTTAGTAATGTTCCATCTAAATCAATGGTTACAAGCTTAATCATAAGTACCTCTAAATATAAAAAAATAAGGCGTTTGCCTTATTTAATTAGTGTTTATTATTATTTATTAACGTAAGTTACAATTGCATAAATTAATGCAAATATACCAGAACATAACATTAACGCAGCTAAAGTGAAGATAATAATCTTACCTGCAACAGTTGTAGTTGGGTTTTTATATTTCTTTTTATTATTTTCTTGTGCTTCAAGTTCAGCAAGCTTTTTTTGCTGATATGGAGATAATTTTTTGTTGCTCATATAATTCACCTACAATCAAAAAAGTGTTATAATTAAAAAAACCATAGTTATTATATAATAAAATGGCTTGAAAAGGAAGATGGAAATGTTAAAAAGTAATAATTCAAAATTAATATTTCATATTGATATGAATGCATTTTTTTGCTCTGTTGAGGAATTAAGAAATCCATCTTTAAGAGGAAAGGCTTTTGCAGTAGGAAGAGAAGGCACTCTAAAGGGTGTTTTATCAACTGCTTCATATGAAGCAAGAAAATATGGTATTCATTCTGCAATGCCTATTATTGAAGCTTATCATAAGCTTCCTACATTAATTGTTGTTAATGGACATTATGATGAATATAAAAAATATCATAATATGTTTATGTCTATTATTTATAGATATACAGATAAGGTTGAGGTCGCATCTATAGATGAATGCTATTGCGATTTAACACATTGGATAGAAAAAAAGCATCCCCTTGTTTTAGCTAAGGAGATACAAGCTCAAATATTAACTGAGGTTGGTCTTAAATGCTCTATTGGTATTGCGCCAACCTTGTTTTTAGCTAAAATGGCATCTGATATGCAAAAGCCATTAGGTGTTGTTGTATTAAGAAAAAGAGATGTTAAAGAAAAACTTTATCCATTATCTGTTAAGGATATATATGGTATAGGAAAGAAGACTTATCCAATATTAATTGAAAATGGTATAGAAACTATTGGAGATTTTATGGATAAGGAAAATGAGACACTGGTTAAATCATTAGTTGGAGAAAATACTTATAATTATGTAACATCACACGTTTTAGGTAATTCTAGTAATGTTGTTGATAATGATAGGTATAGTGATTATCAATCAATATCAACATCTAATACCTATGATGTATTTTTAGAATCTATTTCAGATATAATTAATGAAGCAAGAAGAATGGCAAGAAGTGTCTATAATAGAATGGTTAAGGGAGATTATGTTTTTAAAACAGTAACATTGACCTTAAGAGATCATGAATTTAAGACTATAACAAGACAAAAATCATTTTCTGAATATAAGAATGAATTATATGATATATATGAAACTATAGAAGACTTAATAGAAGAATATTATGATAGTGAAAAAAGGTATAGATTAGTTGGTGTTGGTATTTCTAATATGGTACATACTAAGGATAGCTTTGAGTATAATTTATTTAATTTAGATAAATTTGATGATAAAAAGAATCTAATTTCAAAAATACTAAAGGATATTAATGATAGTATTGGAGAGGACGTTATATCATTTTATGGAGATAAAAAAGACAAATAATTCCTTGAGAATTTTTGAATTAAATGATATTATAACGTAGGTGATAAAAATATGAACTATTTAGGATATGAATTAAAGCCTTTTATTGTAAATGCTTTAAAGGACTTAAAATTTAAAAGCTTCACTGATGTTCAAAAAAGAACATTTGATGCTTTAAAAACAGATAAAAATATATTAGCTAAATCAAAAACAGGTTCAGGTAAAACTCATGCTTTCCTAATTCCTATTTTTAATGATTTAGATCCAAAGCTAAAGGAAGTACAAGCAACAATTATTGCACCAACAAAGGAACTTGCATTACAAATTTATAAGGTTGCTCAGCACCTAGCTTCTTTTTCAGGTGATGAAATATCTATAAGAAATTATGCTGGTGGTACAGATAGAGAGCGTGAACTTTTAAAGCTTCAATCAACAACACCACAAATTGTAATTGGTACTCCTGGTAAGATAAATGACCTTGCTGTAAAAGAAAATGCATTAAAGATTTATACATCAAAATATTTTGTTATTGATGAGGTTGATATGGCATTTGAACAAGGATTCAGTGAGGATTTAGACCATATTACATCAGTATGTGTTAACGCAAAAATGATGTTCTTTTCTGCAACTATATCAGAACACATTATGCCATATATAAAGAAATATATGACTAATGTAAATGAAATTAGTATTAAAGATGATTCTACATTAAATATTAAGCATATTTGGGTTCCTTTAAAATATAAGGATAGATATGATGTATTAAAGACTTTACTTTCTACATTCCAACCATTCTTCTGTATTATTTTTTGTAATAAAAAAGAAGAAGCTAAGGAATTATATGGTAAGCTTTCTTCTGATAATTACTTTGTTGCAATGCTACAAGGTGATATGTCACCAAGAGAAAGAAAAAGAGTATTAAATGAATGTAAGGACTTAAAATTTCAATTCTTAGTTGCAACAGACCTTGCCGCAAGAGGTATTGATATTGAAGGTGTATCACATATTATTAATTACTCACTTCCACAAGATTATGAATTCTATATTCATAGATCAGGTAGAACAGGAAGAATGTATAATTCAGGTGTTGTTTATACAATTTATGAGGATTTAGATGATGCTTATTTAAATAACCTAGAAAAGAAAGGTGTAAAGCCTGAATATTTTGAGGTTAAGAATGGTGAGCTTGTTCCATACAAGGGAAGAAATATGCGTGAAAAGCGTATAAAACCTGAAACTGATTATGAGAAGCAGGCAAGAAAATATATTCCTAAGGATACTA
The DNA here is from genome assembly GCA_016288855.1 of Acholeplasmatales bacterium. Lineage (GTDB taxonomy): Bacteria > Bacillota_I > Bacilli_A > Acholeplasmatales > Anaeroplasmataceae > Anaeroplasma. The sequence goes on along the minus strand of JAEELJ010000056.1, from coordinate 8,639 downwards.
AAGTTAAGCCTGGTTATAAGAAGGAAAGAGAAGCTAAGATTAAAGATTTAGCTCAAAGATTAAAACAAAACGATAAAAAGAAAAAGAAGAGATAATAAAAAAGGCAATTAAGAAACATTAAATTTCTTAATTGCTTTTTTACATATAATTATTTTTTCTTTGGATTACTGATTGTAGAACCAGCTTTAATTAATTTATCTTTAATTTCAGTTGGATTAGGAGAAGAGAATAATCTAACATTTCTTTCAACAACTAATCCTTCAGGTAAAATTAATTTCTTACCAATAACATTTAAGCCACTTGATAATAGCTTTGGCTTATCCTTGTTTGCGATAGACTTATCACCTGTACCGATAATTGAATTGTCTCCGATTACAGCATTCTTATCAATGATTGTATCTTCAATTTTACAATTTTTACCAATGATTACATCATTTAAAATTACTGAATGACGAACAACAGAACCTTCACCAACTATTACACCAGGTGATAATACTGATTCCTCAACAGTACCATAAATCTTAGAACCATTTGAAATTAAAGAAGTAGAAACCTTTGCCTTATCACCAAATTTAACTGGTGGTAGATCTTCAGATTTAGTATAAATCTTCCAATTTGGATCATATAAATCAAGAGAAGAATCATGACATAATTCAAGATTTGCTTCTAAATATGAATCATATGTTCCAACGTCCTTCCAATAATCATAATATTCATAGGCATAAACCTTTTTATCCTTAATCATATTAGGAATAATATCTCTACCAAAGTCTAAGTCTTCGATATTATCATTATTTTCTAACTGTTCAATTAAAGCCTTAGTTGAGAATACATAAATACCCATTGAAGCTTTATTTGATTTTGGTTCAGCTGGCTTTTCAACGAACTTATTAATCTTTAATGTTTCATCAGCCTCAAGAATACCAAATCTAGAAGCTTCCTCAATTGGTACAATCTTGCAAGCGATTGTTAAATCAGCTCCTGTATTCTTGTGCTGTTCAATAAGCTTTCTATAATCCATTTTATAGATATGATCACCTGATAGAATAAGAACATATTCAGAAGCATAACGCTTAACGAATTCAATATTCTTTCTTACTGCATCAGCTGTACCCATATACCATGAATTAGATGGCTGAAGAAGTGTTACAAATGAGTCACGTCTATCTAAGTCCCATGGCTTACCTACGCCAATGTGTTCATTTAATGATAGTGGTAGATATTGTGTTAAAATACCAATCTGGAAAATTCCTGAATTAGTACAGTTTGATAATGCGAAATCTATAATTCTAAATTTTCCTCCGAATGGTACTGCAGGTTTACTTCTTTTTTCAGATAAGATATCTAATCTAGAACCTCTACCTCCTGCAAGAATTAATGCTAGTGTCTCCATAAAACCCTCCCTACTTATTGTCAATTACAAATTGATATAAATCTATATATTCAATTGCAGATTTATCCCAACTATAATCCTTTGACATTGCATTCTTAATTAATGTATCAAAATCTTCTTTGTTATCATTATATAAGTTGATTGCTAGCCAAATAACTTCCTTTAAGTCATTTGGAATGAAATTAGTAAATGTGAAGCCTGAACCATTTTTAGTATATTGGTTATATGCTTGTACTGTATCCTTTAATCCACCTGTTTCTCTTACGATAGGTAGTGAACCATAACGCATTGCAATCATTTGCCCCAATCCACATGGTTCAAATTTAGATGGCATTAAGAATAGGTCTGATGCTGCATAAATCTTTTGTGCAACACCTTCATTATATCCAATGTATGTTCTAACTCTTCCCTGGAATCTTGCTTCTAGGCTCTTGAAATAATTTTCGTATCTTTCATCACCAGAACCAACAATAAATAAATTAGCATTACTATATTTTAAAACATCATCTAATACTGGCATTAATAAATCTATGCCCTTTTGATCTACTAATCTTGAAACTAAACCAATTAAAGGTCCATCAGTATTATCTAAATTAAATTCTTTATACAATGCTTCCTTATTAGCTTTCTTGCCAGACTTACGTGTTCTTTTGTTATAAGTCTTATATAAATTCTTATCTGTTTGTGGATTAAATTTATCAACATCTATACCATTGATAATACCTTGAAAATCAAAATATCTTAATCCTAAAACATTATTTAATCCATATCCATATTGATCAGTTAATACCTCATCTTTATATGTTGGCGATACAGTAGTAATAGAAGTTGCTTCCATAATACCAGCCTTCATAAAATTAATCTGACCACCAAATTCTAAAGAAGTAGAATAAGGCATAAATAGAATATTCATAATATCCATTGGGAAATTTCCTTGATATTGAATATTATGGATAGAATATATAGTCTTCATCTTTCTAAAATTTGGATATTCATTATAATTTGCTTTTAATATATAAGGTATTAAACCTGTTTGCCAGTCATTACAATGAATTACATCTGGTAAAAAGTCAACAACCTTCAAAGCTTCTAAGACTGCAAAGTCGAAGAAGGCAAATCTTTCACCATCATCACCATATCCATATGGTCTATCTCTATAGAAATATCTATCAGAGTCTATAAAATAATAATCAATGTCATCCTTAGACTTTTCATGGAATACACCAACGTATTCTGATGAAGGTCCAATTCTAACATAAGCATAACCAACATATTTTGCTGTATTTGCTTCTTTTATTTTTTTATAATATGGCATCATAACTCTCACATCAATGCCATTCTTTTTTAACGCAATAGGCAATGCACCTATTACATCAGCAAGGCCACCTGTTTTTAAGAAAGGAGCACCTTCACTTGCACAAATTAAAACTTTCATACTTCCCACCTTCTTTAATTGGTCAAATAATGTTTTTTATACTTTCATTATACATTATATTTAATATGTAAACAAGTGAAATGAAGTAGAAAAAGTCCAGTTTTTCTAATAAAAAACAATATAATTTGTGCTTCTAATAATTTGAACTTATCTTATAATTACATATTAAAATTGTTATTGATATAGATATCATTTTTTGGTATAATGTAGAAGATAATTTATGAACAATAAAAGTTTTACTTGAAGGAGTATTATAAACATATGGCATCAAAGAGTAGAAGAAAAAATCAAAAGTTCCATTGGACTAAAGAATTAATATTCTTAATTGCAGGTATTGTTGTACTTATTGTTGTTGCAATAATTGTAAACCTACCTACAGCACAGAATAAATTATTATCAGAATTAAATACTGCAATTACAACTTATAATTCAAATAATAGTACATCATATTCTACTTTATCTGAAGAAACACAGTGCTATAGATATATTACTATTGATGAATTAGCTAAGAAGAAAAAGAATAGTGGTTATACATATGTTTTATATGGTTCACTAGATAATGGTACAACATTAGAAAATTTATCTAGCATTGCAGCTAAGGTTTATGATAATGATTATGTATCAACAGTTTATTTCATGAAGGCTGATTTCGTTATTGCTGCTAATGAAGATAAGGATAGCTATAGCGAATCTTATGAATATCATGAAAAGATTGAAGTTATGGAAAGTAAAATTAATGATAATGTTGCTGACTCTGGTGAAGCAGGATTAAAGACTTCATATGATTTAGATTTAGAAACTTATCCAGCATTATTAGTTTTCAAGAATGATCAATTAATTTTCAATTCTCAGGCTTATCAGCAAGATTCTACTCAGTATTCTTGGTCAAATTATATTTCTAAAGCATTCAGCTATCAAATTGCTGATGAAGCTGATGCTAAGAATGTAACACCTGAGACATCAAGTACAACAACTAACGCATAATAATAGCAAGAAAAGAACTGAGATTTATTCTCAGTTTTTGTATATATTAGGAGGATTTAACATGATTGAAGAAATTAAACAAGAAATTAAAACAAAATTAATTACTTATTATAAAGAAAAATATGACATTTTATTAAATGTTGTAGTAGAAGAACCAAAGAAGGCTGAAATGGGTGATATTTCAGTTCCTATGTTTGTAATGGTAAAAACATTAAAAAAGCCAATGCCTGAGGTAGTTAGTGAAGGTGTTTTAGCAATTGAATCTTTTGGTCTTCCTTTAGAATCAGTTAATCCTACTGGACCTTTTATTAATATTTTTGTTGATAAGAAAAAGGTTTCTAATAGAGTTTTAAATGAAGTATATACTGAAAAAGAAAATTATGGTTTAAGCCATATTGGTGATGGTAAGAACGTAACATTAGACTATTCTTCACCTAATATTGCAAAATCATTTTCTATTGGACACCTACGTTCAACAATGATTGGTAATTCATTAAAACTTATTTTAAACAAGTGTGGATATAATACTTATGCAATTAATTATTTAGGAGACTGGGGGACTCAGTTTGGTAAGATGATTGTTGCATATAAGAATTGGGGAGATTTAGAAACAATTAAAGCTGACCCAATTAAGGAATTAAATAAATTATATGTAAGATTCCATAAGGAAGCTGAGGCAGATCCATCTTTAGAGGATAAGGCTAGAGAAGCATTCCGTCAAATGGAATTAAATAATCCTGAATATTTAGATTTATGGAAATGGATTAGAGAAGAATCTTTAAAGGAATCACAGCAAATCTATGATTTATTAGATGTAACATTTGATTCTTATAATGGTGAAGCTTTCTATAATGATAAGATGGATTCTATAGTAGATGAATTAGAACAAAAGAATTTATTAAAAGAAGACCAAGGCGCTAAAATTGTTGATTTAGGTGATGATATGCCACCTGCATTAATCAAGAGAAGCGATGGTGGTTCTTTATATATCACAAGAGATTTAGCTGCAGTATTCTATAGAAAGAAAGAATATAAATTTGATGATGTATTATATGTTGTTGGAAATGAACAAAAACTTCATTTTGAACAATTAAAGAGATTAGTTACTAAGATGGGTTATGATTTTTCTGATAATATCCATCATGTAGGATTCGGCCTATATTTAACAAATGGTAAGAAGGCATCTACAAGAAAAGGTAATGTCGTATTATTATATGATGTATTAACTGATGCAATTAACCTTGCAATGCAGCAGGTCGAAGCAAAGAATCCTAATATTAAAAATAAAGAAGAAATTGCTAAGAATGTAGGTCTTGCCGCAGTAGTATTTGCTGATTTAAAGAACTATAGAGGATTAGATATTGAATTCAATATTGAAAATGCTGTTAAGTTTGAAGGCCAAACTGGACCTTACCTACAATATACAGGTGTAAGAATTGCCTCTATTTTAAAGGGTAAGGAATTTGATCCTTCTAATTTAAATGATGAATTATTCTTAAAAACTCACTATTTTGAATTAGTTAAGCTTGTAAGTGAATTTAAGACTGCTATTGAAGGTGCTGCAAAGGAATATGCACCATCTATAGTTGCAAAATATTTATTAAATCTTGCATCTAGCTTTAATAAGTTCTATTCTTTAGAAAAGATTAATGTTGAAGATGAAAAAACAAGAAATACTAATTTCTTATTAGCTTATAGTGTAAGAACAGTATTAAATGAAGGTTTAAGATTATTAGGTATTAAATATTTAGAGGAAATGTAAGATTATGTCAAAAAAGAAGATTATTAGATGGTCTATTTTTGTGATTGCAATCTTAATAGTTCTTATTATTGTTTTAGTATCTTTGGGTAATATTGAACAAGTTTTAGATGTGTTTAAGAATCATTTTAACCCACTAATGTTTTTCTTGTGCTTAGGAATGATATTGCTTTACGCATTCACATATAAGCTATCATTAATAATATTAGTTAGAAGAAAATATAAGAATATTCCTTTATGGAGATTATATTTCATTAGTGGTTCTGAATTCTTCTTTAATGCAATAACACCTTTCTCAACAGGAGGTCAGCCATTCCAGGCTTATGCATTAAAAAGATGTAAGGTTTCTTTATCTGATTCTACATCACAGCTTTTATTAAATTTCGTTGCATATCAAATAGCATTAAATTTAGTGTCTGTTGTATGTGTAATTATGTATTTTGATAGATTATTTAAAAGTATAGATAATTTTATCATTTTCTTGGTAGTTGGTTTTTCAATTAATATATTAATTATGTTTTTATTAGTCTTAATTGGCACATCAAAATTATTTGGTAAAGCTTTAATTAAGATGATTAATGGTATTTGTAAAATTAAATTTATAAATAAGCTTGTTGGAGATAAAACAGAAGATGTAACTAAATATGTAAATGAAATGCAAGAAGCTTTTAAAGAAATGGGACAAAATATTTCTATATGGATTATTTGCTTAATTACAAAGGTTTTAGCAAATGTTATATATTATATGATTCCATTTGTTGGATTTAGAGTATTTGGTGTTGAAATATCAATGGAAAACTTCTTATATTGCTTCGCATTGACATCATTCTGTTTAACAACAACAATTTGGGTACCATTACCTGGCGCATCAGGTGGTGCAGAGCTTGTATTCTTAATACTATTTAAGCTTTTAGTACCTAATGTTGATGGAATAAATCTTGAAACAGGTATGAATATTGATACAATAGCAACAGCTGGTATGCTTGTATGGAGATTCTTTACTTACTATTTCATGATTTGTTATGGATTATTTGATTATCTTATGTTTGAAGCATTCTCACCTGAAAAGTTTAGTAAAAACGAAGATAATGTTATAGATTTAAATGATAATTTAAAAACAAATGATACTGAACAAAATAATTCTTTAGAAATTGAAAAAAATGATATAATATTAAACGAATGAGTTTGTTTAAGGAGTATTTTAATGAGGATTGGATTGTTTTCTGACCAATATTACCCACAAATAAGTGGTGTGGTCGTCTCAATAAAAAATTTATATGAAACATTAGAGGCTATGGGACATACTTGTTACATTTTTACATGTAATGTTGAAAAGGGTGCTGAAGATAATCCTGAGATTACAAGTAAGAGAGTAATTAATTTCCCAGGCATAAGATATCCTTTTAAAGCCGCAAAGGATTATAAATATACTTTGTCTGATTCTAATTTTGTTGATGAAATATCAAAATATAAATTAGATATTATTCATATTAATTCAGAATTTAATATTTCTAAGATAGCAAGAAAAGCATCTAAGAGATTACATATTCCTGTTGTATATACAGTACATACTGCATGGACACAATATATATGTACATTATTCCCTCACACAGATAAATGGTTGCATAATTTTTGGGTAGGAGTAATGAGACATTTATTTACTAAGCCTACATATAAGGCATCAACTATTACAATTCTTCCTACTGAAAAAATGATCCCTGATTTAAAAGATTACGGTATTGAAAAGAAGAATATAGTAATTCTTCCTACAGGACTTGATTTATCAAGATTTGCGAAAGAAAATATTGATTTTAATGAAATCAGTGAATTAAAGAAAAAATATGGTCTTGAAAATAAATTCGTTTATGAATTTATTGGTAGAGTTGCAAAAGAAAAGAATATCAATGAAGTAATTGATGCATATGATTCTAAATTTCATAAAAATGATGATGTTAGATTATTAATTGTTGGTGATGGACCAGAATTAAATAATCTTAAAAAACAAGTAGAAAAGCTTGGTATTAAGGATAAAGTAGTATTTGCTGGAATGATTGATTGGAAAGAAATTCCTAAATATTATTATTTAGCAGATATATTCGTTAATGCTTCAAAATCAGAAACACAGGGTTTAACATATATAGAAGCTTTAGCTTCAGGCCTACCTGTTGTTGCACAAAATGATTTATGTATTAAAGGTGTAATTGAAGATAGATATAATGGATTCATATTTGATGGTAAGGAAGGCCTTATTGATATGTTAGATTATTCATATTCAATAAGAGATGCATTACCAGAAATAAAGAACAATTGCTATAAATCTAGTGTTAATTTTACAAAAGAAGAATTTGCAAAAAAAGCAGTAAAGATTTATGAGCGTGCAATTGATATTTATCAAAGAGAACATCAAAATAAAAAGAAAAACAAGAAGTAATGAGCTTCATTGCTTCTTGTTTTATTTAATAAAAAAAAGTATAATTAATTACGTATGCCGAATTGGTGAAATTGGTAAACACGAAGGACTCAAAATCCTTTGGTAGTGATACCTTGCGGGTTCGAGTCCCGCATTCGGCACCATTAGAGTTAAGTATAGCTGATACGTAAGTATTGGCTATTTTTCTTTTATAGGTATAAATAATACTAATATTAATGATTTATAGGGTATTTCTGCAATAAATATAGCAGTAATAATATATGTAGCATTTATATATAAATTAAATCGTTAAATTATTATTAATCGTTAAACTACTACTTACTATATATTGGCATATATAAGAACATATTATTTTTAAAGTATACTCTTACGTGACATGTGACAAACGTGACAGATAATAGTGACATGCTTGATTAATGGATGAAATATACATATCATACTAAAAATTTTAATTATAAAAATGGGTCAGTTTGATACAAAAATATGGGTCAGTTTAATTGACAAATATGGGTCAGTTTGATAAAATATACGTGAACAATATAGAGGAGTTGTGATGCTATGAAGAAAATAACTAATGATTCTACATACAAAGCAAGAATAGTTGATGAACTAGTAAAAAGAGATTTGAGAATATTCG
>JAEELJ010000007.1 GCA_016288855.1 Acholeplasmatales bacterium | reverse complement strand
CATAGGACCACGATTTCGCTATTGCTTCTTTTCACGCTCCATTACTGGTTTACGCTTTGCAAGTTGCTATCGAGTTGGCGACAACTACCTCTCTTGGGACTTTCACCCTAGACATATAGCATGCCCGACATACTTAAAAAAGCCCCGATAATGGGGCAATTTTATTCTTCAATTTCTTCAGTTTCTGGCATTAATGAATCTAAGATATCTAAGACCTCATTTATGCCTTCCTTTTTCTCACTAGATGTAATAACCATTTTATCTAGAGGATCAAATTCAAGCTTATTAATAATCGCTTCTTTAAAAGGCTTTCTTTCAGAATTCTTTAGCTTATCTGCCTTTGTAACAATTATTGTTACAGGTACATTATAATGCTTTAAAAAGTCATACATTAGTTTATCATCATCTGTTGCTCTTCTATAATCAACAAGTAAGAAAACCATTTTTAAGTTTTCTCTATGCTTTAAAACTGACTCAATCATTTTACCAAACTCTTGAGTTCTACCTTTTCCTTTTTGCTGATATCCATATCCAGGAGCATCAATTAGGTAAAATTCATTATTGATAATATAAAAGTTTAATGTTTGAGTTTTTCCAGGAGTTTTACCTGTTCTTGCAAGCATTTTTCTATTTGTTAATGCATTTATAAATGATGATTTACCAACATTACTTCTTCCTAAAAACATTACCTCAACTGGAAGTGATTCGGGCATTGAATCTAGACCAACCGCAGATGTTACATATTCTGATTGTTTAATTCTCATACCCATACCTCCAAAACTACTTTTTTAGATTTAATATAAAATCAGCTTCTACTAAAATGTCCTTTAATTGCTGAAATTTAAGTAAATCCTTTGCGGCATCAATAGGATAAGTTCTAGCTTGCAAAATATGATTATCTAATGGATTTAATGATTGTTCATCCTCATCATATGTAGCTAGGAAATATGTTACTTCTTTAATAGACTTATTGAATACCTTATACTTGATTGTTCTCTTAAAACCTGGCAGAATTTCTGCATCAATACCAGTTTCTTCTTTAATTTCTCTTAACGCACAGTCAACATCAGTTTCCTTGCTTCTTCTGTGTCCTTTTGGAAATCCATAAGAACCATTAGGTTCCATGATTAAAACATATTCGATTGCACCGTTACGTTTTGTGAATAATACTGCTCCGCATGAAAATTCTCTGTCTAGTGGTTTCTTTTTCTTCTTCGTTACTACTTTTTCCATATTATCACCACTTCTTACTAAATACGTATTTTATATTATCACAAAATTAAAGATTATTAAAGGTTATAAATAGTTTTAAATTTATTTTTTAAATATTCTATATAGTAATTAGGGTTAAATTCTTCTTTTGTACTTAATTTAATTATTTCTAAATTCTTTTTAGTTTTACCATATTTATGAATATTATTTTTTAGCCATTCTCTAATATTTTTTAAATTACCCTTGCTAACATCACTAAATACATCAAAATCTTTTTCCATAGCATTTAAGAATTGTGCTGCATAAGCATTGCCTAACGCATATGTAGGGAAATATCCAAAATCACTACACCAATGTATATCTTGGAAGCATCCTTCCTTCATATTCTTAGGATCATATCCTAAATATTCCTTAAATCTTTTATTAAATTCCTTTGATACATCAATTGCTTTTATTGAGCCATCAAATAAGCCCTTTTCTATTTCATATCTAATTAAAATGTGAATAGGATAAGTTAATTCATCTGCCTCAGTTCTTATTGGCTGATTTGAAACATCATTAACATAGTAATAAATATCATCTAAAGTAAAATCCTTTAATTCATCTTTAAATTCTTCTTTTATAAAAGGATAAAAATATGTAACAAATTCCTTTGATCTACCAATATAATTTTCAAAGAATCTAGATTGTGATTCATGAATACCATTAGATGTACCTTGCTTTAATATAGTATTGTCATATTTTTCATCAATTTGTAATTCATAAATCGCATGTCCTATTTCATGCATTACAGAATAGATATTAGAAAATAATAATTCCTCTTCATATTTAGTAGTAACTCTTGCGTCATTAACATTAATTGAATCACTAAAAGGATGAATAGTTTCTGAAACACATCCCTTTTTATCATCATATCCCATTACATCACAAAGCTTTTTTGTGATATGACGTTGCTTATCAATATCAAATTTAATATCTTTAATTTTTTCATTATACTTTTTAGGTAATGAAAGGATCTTTTTAATTAATGGTAATATTTCTTTTTTTATTAATGAAAAGAATTCATCATATTTTGAAATAGAAAAATCATCTTCTTTTTCATCAATAATAACATCTAATGCACTTAAATTACTATTTTTATATTTTGCAATTTCCTTTTGACATTTTACTGTCTCATCTAAATCATTAATAAATTTATCATAATTTAGATTTTCTCTTGAATCTTGCCAATCCATTACTGATTTATCTAATAATGATAATTCTTTATGTAATAAATTAAGTGGAACATTCTTTTTCTTTTCTATTTCCTTTAATTCCTCTTGTATAGATATTTTTGAGACCTCATCTAATGTTTCATCACAAGATAATCTTTTTAATAATTCATAATATTCATTACTTGTTTCAATATCTAATTTTTTTCTTTCGAAATAATTTTGTACCTCATAGCTTCTTTCCTTATCATCCTTTGGACAAATTGTTGCAGAATCAAAAGACATAATAAATATTGCATATTTAATATTATTAAGTTCTTCTTGGTACTTTTTATATAATTCCTTATCGTTCATTTTCTTCACCTATCATAATAGCTGTCTTAAGTCCATCAAGTGCAGCACTAGTAATGCCTCCTGCATATCCAGCACCTTCACCAATTGGATATATTCCTTTAATACTAGACATATGTGTATCCTTATCTCTTATAATTCTTAAAGGAGATGATGAACGAGACTCTATTCCAATTAAAATTGCATCTGGATTATTAAATCCATGTATTTTTTTATCAAACTCTTTTATTCCAAGCTTTAAATTTTCTATTACATAGCTAGGTAAGCATTCCCTTAAATCTACCATTTTAATACCATGTGGATATGAGGTTTTAATACTTCTTTCTTTTTTGGCAACCTTATCATTTAAAAATTCCTCAACTAAATTTGCAGGTGCATAATATCCACTTGCTAGATTAAATGCTTTCTTCTCATATTCATATTGATAATAAACGCCATCAAGTGGAGATGATGTTTTATTATAATCAGATGGTTTAACATCTACTAATAATGCTGAATTTGAATTAACATTTTCTCTTGCCTCATTACTCATTCCGTTAACAACAATAGTACCCTCATCAGATGTTGATGCAAGTACATATCCACCAGGACACATACAAAATGTATAAACTCCTCTATCATTAAAATGAGATGCTAGATTATAGTATGCGGCAGGAAGATACTTATAGAATTTCCCATATTGAGCCTTATCTATATCTTCTCTTTTATGTTCAATTCTAACACCCATTGAAAAAGCCTTTTGTTCCATTGAAATATGCATATCATTATACAATGTTTCATATGTATCTCTTGCGGAATGTCCTAAGGCTAAAAGTAAATGATTAGTTTTTATTTCTTTAATTTCTTTTGTATTATTGTCTTTAATTTGGCATGTTGTAATTCCATTTTCATAAGAAGATTTTAAATATGTATGTGAAAACATAAATGTTCCACCAAGCTTTATAATTTCTTCTCTTATATTTTTAACAACAATTCTTAAATAATCTGTACCAACATGTGGCTTAGCATCATAAATAACATCCTCTTTGGCCCCATGTATATAAAATTCATTTAATATAAATTTAATTAATGGATTTCTAAGGTTTGTTGTTAGCTTTCCATCAGAAAATGCACCAGCACCGCCTTCACCAAATTGAACATTAGAATCTGGATTTAAAACTCTTTTTTCTAAGAATTCATCAACATCACGAACTCTATCCTCAATTTTTTTACCACGTTCAATAATTATAGGCTTTGCCTTACATCTTGCAAAATATAATGCAGAAAACATACCTGCAGGTCCAAATCCTACAATAACTGGGGAAAGCCCCTTCCAGCATGGATATTTTAATTCTTCTTTATCTTCTATATATATATTTATATTTTTACCTTTTAGTTTTTCATTAGTATCTATTAAAAGCTTATAAACAATCATGATATCATTTTTGTTTCTAGCATCAATAGATTTAGCTATAATCCTATATTTAAATTTATTAATATGAAGATTATTTTTTATTATCTCATCTAAAGCTTTGTCATTTAATGGTGACACTTTAAAATTTGTAACTTCATAAATCATATAAGCTCACCTGCAATCTTTAATGCACACATAAATGCAAATGATAAATTAAAACCACCACATGTGCCATCAACATCAATTACCTCACCTTGCGCAAAGATATTATTATCTTTTTTTAATGATAAATTATCATTTAATTCATTAATATCTATACCACCCTTACATACCTGGGCATAAACCATATCATATAAGCCTGAAATAGGTATTATAAAATTTGAAATATCAATTTTATTTTTTAATACATATTCAAATAACTTAGGTGGTAATACTGATTCTAATGAATTATATTTAGATACATCTAAGGATAGTTTTATATATGAATTTTTAAAAGTAAAATCATTAAAATAAGATGATAAATTCATAATACAAATACCAGATATACCATCATCCTTAAATATAACCTCACCATTTTCCTCATGAATTAGTTTATTATTTGTTATAAGTGATGCCATACACTTAAGTCTTACACCAGATATTGGTTTTAAATTCATTTTAGTTTTAAATCCAACAAGTGAAGGAATAAATTTATTGAATTTAATATTTAAATCATTTATATATTCATATGAATAATATGGCTTATTCATATTTGCAATACTACCTGTTGAAATTACAATCTTATCATATAATTTATTATTATCATTTATTTTATATTTATTTGATACTTTAGTTATATGCTTAACTTCTTCATCGAAGATAGGTCTTTTTATGTTTTTTAATAAAATATTTAATATTGATTGAGAAGATTCAGAAATAGGATACATTCTTCCTTCATCATCAACCTTAGTATATATTTCAAGTTCCTTTAAATAATTAAATAATGCTTCTTTTTCATCATTTATTATCTTTTTAGTTAAGCTATTATTATGATAATAAGAAGGTGAAATATTTATATTTGAGATATTACATTTACCATTACCTGAGGCTAGTATTTTTCTTCCTACCTTGCCTTTGTTATAAATGTCATATTCGATTTTATTTTTTTCTAATAGTGTTGCAAGCATTAATCCTGAAGCTCCAGCACCAATAATAGCAATTTTCATAATATCAACCTCAAAACTAATTATAGCATAAATATTATTAAATATTTAAAAAACATAAATAAAAGCCCTTGGAAAACCAAAGGCTTTTAAATAATTATCTGTTCATATTAAGTTCAGTTTCAATATTGAACATTCTCTTCTTATATTTTTCAATCTGTTGTTCGATTGGGTTAAGACGAGATGCTAATTCACGCTTCTTAGTAACAACCTGCTTCTTAATCTTATTTAATTGATTCATGTAAGCAGTTCTTTCCTTATTTGAATAAGTTGGATTGTCTTTTAAGATTTGTAAACGTAATGCTTCTTCTTCTAACTTCTTTAATTCAGTAAGTTCAGGCATCTTAAGCTTACTATTTTCAAGCTCGAATACTTCGTGATCAAGCTTAGTATGCTCTTCAAGTAAAGCCTGCTTTTCTTCAGCATGTTCAGCCCAGTACTTTTCGTTCTTGAACTTCTGTTCAACACGGTCACGCTTACGAATATCAACGAACATATCTTCAACAATCTTACGATTACGCTTGATTGCTTCAAGTCTCTTGTTCTTATCAGCAAGTGAGCACTCGATAGCAACTTTAATCTTACCACTACCAGAAACCTTATAGCCGCAGTTTCTAATAATAGCTTCATGCATCTTCTTGATATTTGATAAGATAGCTGTAACTGTACCATGACGCTTAGCTAACTTTAATAAATATTCCCAAGCATAAATACATGCATCTTGTGTTGCAACAAATTGCTTATATTTTTCTTCAGTTTGTTGTTCTTTCTTCTTACCATAATCCTTAATTGACTGCTTAGAAATTGCAGTAACAATTGCAGAAATATTAGATGCTAATTTATCTTCATAACTGATGACATCAACACCAAATGTTTGGTTAGCCTTTCTAATGATTGGCTCTAATTCATCAATTTTTGCTTTAATTAAATCAAAATTACCATTACTTGGAGAAGTCATGAATTGCTTGCAGTTCTTAATAATATATGCAACTGCAATATCAATACAGTTGGTTCTAACTGTAAATTGATAATCTTCGTAATCACTCTTTTCAGAATTTACTAAACATGTATTCCAGCAGTTAATACTTTCTAGTAATCTAATTGATGTACCATCAGTATTCTTACCAGCACAGTTACCCTTCATTAACCATGCGTCTGAGTTTGATGCATCAAGTTCAATAACTCTATTTGCATAATTTTCAGCATCAACATAGTTTTCAGAGTCGAATGCATTTTGAGAAAGAATGAATAGATTTTCAATCATTTGGGCACTACCAATACCAACGCCCTTATTTACATCTACAGTCTTTACCTGAGGTGCCTCTTGTACTACTTCTTGAGTAGTTCTAACTTGAGGTCTAACTACTACTTTCTTAACAACAGGTGTCTTTCCATCTGTTGTCTTTTGCACTACTACTTTCTTTCCAGGTTGTGGAGTAGCAACTACCCTTCTAGCTGAAGGTGTTGGTACAACACGTTTAACAGTTGTTCCTTGTCCAGGACGTGGTGCAACTACAACACGTTTAACTGTCTTTTTTTCTGGAGAGTCTTCATAGGCAATGTCGTTTGCTGGTGCTTTAGATTTGTTTTCTTCGGAATCATCTACGTCCACAAACATTGAACGTGCTTCTTCAAGAGTATATTTTGCACCACAAGCTTGGCACTCAAACATACCTTCAGTCTTGAGAAAATCAGATTCACCGCATAATTCACAAACTAATTTTTTCATTGTGTTTTCTCCTTTTTTCTATCTATCTATTTAACTTAAAGCTATGGGTAGATTACATAGTTATAATAAGTTTTTGTTCGAATTTATATTCCTTTCAATCGAGCAAAATGGGCACTATCACGTTGGGAACTACTTTAAAGCACCAAATTCGAGTTCTTCGCTTATTGTTAATTAGGCGTGCGTTTGCATCAATTTGGACCACACATCCAGAAAGAAATAACATCTACCTTTGTTATATTTTTACCAAATTTACAATTTGGATATAACCAATAAAAAATAAAAAACAATGGAGATATAGTTTAATATTGTTTATATAAATATATAAATCGATATATCCATAATCCTAGAATTATTATATCAAAATATTTATTTTTTTACAAGTTAACAAATTTATTATATAAATAATAACGTTTTTACTCTTATCATCTAGTTTTGAATACTTGTTTATATAAAAACACAAAATAAATCTTCTAATAATCAATGATTATTATTGTAATAACAAATATTTCGTGTTAGAATTTAGATAAGAAAGTTGGTATAGAAAATGAACACAATAAACGATTCACTTAAAAACTGGCTTAACGCCTTAAATAATTTTAGTTTTCAGTCATATGAACAACTTCCAGATCTAGATTTATATATGGATCAGGTTATTCAATTTCTTGACAAAGAACTATTCATTTTTCAAACATCATCTGATGATAAGCAAATAACTCCATCAATGATTAACAATTACGTAAAAGGTGAAGTTTTACCAGCACCTATAAAGAAAAAATATAATCGTGAGCATTTAGCTTTAATCGATGAAATTGCTACTTTAAAGCAAGTTTTATCAATTGCTGAAGTTAAACAAATTATAGATTCAAGATATGATAATTCTAAAACAAATTCAGAAGTATTCAAGGAATTTAATGATTTGAATAATAAAAATATTGATTTAGCAGTTACAGAAGCTTTTAAGGAATTAAATGATATTGATGAAAATGATTATAAATCTTTAACTCTTCTAGCTACAAAGTTTGCAATTACTGCAAATACTTATATCAATATTGCAAAAAGAATTCTTTATTTAGTAAGAAATTACCAATATAAAGAAAAATCTGAACAAGAATATTTAGAAAAATTAGAAGCTGAAAAACAAAAGAAAGAAAAGAAAGCTCAAAAGAAAGCATCAGATGATTCTATCCAAGAGGATATCACTGATCAAGGCGATTCAGAGTAAGAAAAAAGGTCCAATTACTGGACCTTTTATTATTTTCCTAATTCAATTGAACGCTTAACACAAGCATCATAGCAATCATAAATTGCCTTTTCAAAATTTTCTTCACGTAGCTTATCTAAACCGGCAATTGTAGTTCCACCCTTAGAGCATACATTATCAATTAATGTTTCAATTGTTTCTGATGTAGATAATACCATTTTTGCTGAAGAAATTACTGAATTTGCGCATAATCCCTTAGCAATTTCAGGATCAATTCCTGCCTTTACTGCTGCATCAATGAATGCCTTCATAAATAAATATGCATAAGCTGGCATAGAACCATTTAATGGTAATGTTGTATCCATTTCTTCTTCTGTTACTTTATAAGTTTTACCAATAGAATTAAAAATATTAATTGCTGAAGTTACATATTCATTATCCTTATTGAAGCAAACAGTTGTTACTGCAGATGAAATTAGAGCTGGAGTATTTGGCATTGCACGAATAATTGTAGCATTTTTGAAATATTTTTCTAATTGTTCTATCTTAACACCTGCGGCAATAGAAATGATTGAACGTCTATCAAAATCATATTTATCACAACAATTTAATACTTCTTTAAACATTTGAGGCTTTATTGCAATAATAATTGTCTTACAGCTATAGAATAAATCAACTGGATCAAATGTTACATTAAATCCATCTTCCTTATAGTCTTCAAATTTATCTTTAGAATGTACCATTAATAGCATATCTTTTTTAGAATAAAGATCATTTGTAAGCATTCCCTCAAGAATACTTCCACCCATTTTACCTACACCTAAAATACCAATTTCATACATATTATTCTCTTACCTGTCCTTTTCCGTAAATCTTATACTTATATGTTGTTATTTCCTTTAATCCCATAGGACCTCTTGCATGTAATTTAGCTGTTGAAATACCAATTTCAGCACCAAATCCAAAGCATCCTCCGTCAGTAAATCTAGTTGATGCATTGTGATATAAGCATGCTGAATCTATTTCATTCATAAATCTACATGCAGCAAAATCATCTTCTGTTACAATTGCTTCACTATGCTTTGTTGAATGAATATTTATATGCTTAATAGCTTCACTAACATTATTAACTACCTTTACTGATACTATATAATCATTATATTCAGTAAAGAAATCTTCTTCTGTTGCTTCATTACAAGAAATAATTTCTTTAGTTTCCTTATCTCCTCTAATTTCAATATTAAGCTCATCAAATTTCTTCTTTAGCATTGGTAAAAATTTATTTGCGATAGACTTATCAACTAAAATATTTTCAATTGCGTTACATACGCTAGGACGTTGATATTTAGCATTTACTGCAATATTTAATGCCATATCTAAATTAGCCTTTTCATGAACATATAAGTGACAATTACCTGCACCTGTTTCAATAAAAGGAATCTTTGAATTACTAACTACGTAATTAATTAACCCCTTGCTTCCTCTTGGAATCATGATATCAATATAATCCTTCATTGTTAAAAGCTTATTTGTATCTTCTCTATTTGTTGATTCAATTAAGGTAATAACATCAGGATTTACAATATCCTTTATAGCATCACGCATTACATTGCATAAAACAATATTAGTTCTAATAGCTTCCTTACCGCCCTTTAGAACAACCGCATTTAAAGTTTTAAGACCTAAAGCTGTAATATCTACACTGACATTAGGTCTAGCTTCAAAAATAGATGCAATAACTCCAATTGGTACTCTTACCTTTTTAATAACAAGTCCATTTGGTCTTTTTATTTCTTCAATAACCTCACCTGGATAAAAAGGTAAGGCAATAACCTCATCAATAGATTTAGCTAAATCCATGATTCTCTTTTCATTTAAAGTTAATCTATCTATTAAAGAATCCTTTACTACACCCTTTGCAACTAAAACATCCTTTTGATTTTCTTCTAAAATCTTATTTTTATTTTCAATTAATGCATCTCTTATTCTTCCTAAAGCTTCATTAATTCTATCTTCAGAAAGAAGCTCAAGCTCATAAGATGCTATCTTACATCTTTTTAATAGTTCTTCCATATAAATCATTCCTTAAAACAACCATTTTATTTGCATGAATAATTTCAGGCTTTAATCCATTTCTTCCTAAAATCTTAGAAAAATCAGATGAATCATGTCCAATAAGCTTTAAAATATCCTCACTAGAATAATTTGTTTCACCCTTCGCAATTATTTCACCATTATTATTCATTATATTAATTACCTTTCCTTCTAAGAAAGAACCAACTACTTTAATTACACCCTTAGAAAGAATAGATACCTTCTTTTCCTTTAATGCTTTTTCTAATCCTTCATCAACAATAATATCACCATATGAATTAGATGTAAAAATCATCCAATGCTCACGAGATGAAATGGCATTTTTATTACTTAAGAATAAAGTACCAATAACTTCTCCTTTTACAATAGATAATAATTCATTTATTTTATTAGAATTACAAATAAGCATATTACATCCAGCACTTGTTGATATTAATGCAGCATTGATTTTAGTTGCCATACCACCAGTACCAACATTAGAAGTTGCACCACCTGCATAAGAAACAATCTTTTTATCAATTTTTTCTACAACTGGTATAAGCTTAGCATCTGGATAAATTTTAGGATTTTTATCATATAATCCATCAATATCAGAGAATAAAATTAATAAATCCGCTCTAATCATTGGTGCAACATATGATGATAAAGTATCATTATCTCCAACCTTAATTTCATCTACTGCAAGAGTATCATTTTCATTAATAATTGGAATAATACCATTTTTTATCATTGCATCTAGTGTATTAGATAATAAATTAGTTCTATGTCTAATACCAAAATCATCATGGCTTACTAAAATTTGGCCTGTTATTAATCCATATTTTTTTGCCGAATTGTTATAGCATTCCATTAATTTAGCCTGTCCTACTGAAGCACAAGCCTGCTTTAAAGATAAATCCTTCGGTTTTTCTGAGAAATTTAGTTCATGCATACCTGTTGCAATCGCACCTGATGATACAATTGTTAAAGATATACCTAATTCTTTTAGCTTATATGCCATTTCCATAATGTTATCTAAAACATCAGTTTTAACACCAAATTTGACATCAGTTATACTCGATGAACCTATTTTTATTATTACTCTTTTTATCTTTTTAAAATTTCTCATAACTAAAAACCTCTATGTAATTATACAATAAACTAAGTTTATTTTAAACTTAAAAATAATTTTAGTCTTATTATCTTTTAAGCTTTAATATAATGTCTTGCATTCTAACCTTCTTCTTATAAACTTCATCACCAATGAATAAATCATATCCATTGTTTCTAATCATATCCATATCATTCTTTTTAACACCATAAAGAATCATTCTTACATTATGATTTTTGCATAAATTCTTTACTTCCATAATAGATTCATCAGTAACCTGATGATAGTCATATAAGAAATAATCACAGTTATTTCTATAAATATCCATTATATCCTTTGTACAAATCTTATATCCTGCTTCTCTTAATGTTCTAAACATAACATTAGATGCACTATTAACTATTAAAGAAATATTCTTTGCATCTATTCTAAAGAATCTTTGCTGAGTTAAAATCCATTCATAAAAAGTATTATCAATAGTATCATCACTAATATTTATAAATACATTAATTCTACATTTATCCTGATCCCATAAATTCTTTAATTCATGGAATAAAGTATATACAATATGCTTTTCTAATTCCTGAATAATCCCTTTTCTTTTGGCAACAATCATCATATTTTCATATGTTGTTTCCCTTGATTCAAGATTAAATGTAACATAATATCCATAAACACTAGTTTCAACTATATCTACAATTTGTTGATAGAATGATGCAATTTTTCCCATATCCATTGCTTCACTAATATCTACAACTAATTGCTTTTCCTTCCATAATTCCTTATTCTTATCTCCATTATAAAAAGAAATATGATCTTCTCTTGATTTTATAGATTTAGAGTCACTTAATGCTTCATTAACTCTAGTAATGAAATCATAAGTATTAGATACCTTAATACCAGCCTGGCAGCGTAGGATACCTATATCGAAATAAACCTTAGCACGCATTGATTTTTGATTTAATTTCATTCTAAGCTTATCAATAAATCCTTTTATTTTTGTTTGTGCTACTCTCTTATCATTCAAATCCTTAATCATTATTATATATTCTTCGTTGAAGCAATAATATAATGAAGAATTAAATTCAGATTCTAATATATCCTTTAGATATTGGGCAACATTATAAATAATTTGTTGTTTGAAATTAAATCCATATAAATCCTCAAAGAATTTAACATCATAAATAGACATTGCATATAAATAAAAATTTGAATTATCTCTATATGCTTGATCTAAATCCTTTAGTAATCTAATTTCAGTATTTAACTGAGTTAGTGGGTTAGTATATGCTAGATTCATAGCCTGATCAATCATACTTGTAACCTTAGATACATCACTTATGATACTCATAATATAAATAACCCCATCAATTTCTAAATGATGCATTTCTTCTGAAACATCAACCTCACCATTTGGTGTTCTATATTTATATTCAACCTTAACCCCATTTAATCCCAAATTATATATTTTATTTAATGCTTGCTTATATGCCATAACATCAATAGATGACATATGCATATAAAAATCATCTAATGATAAATCTGGTAATAAAGATAAAATTTCTTGAGCTTTTTTTGATAAATGAATTTGATTATCATGCATCTCTTTAATACCATCTTTATTATTTTGGTATAGGAATAATAATTTTTTATTTGATAATTCAAAATTCTCTTTATCAATAGAATAAAGTAGGCTTTTATTTATTAAACCATTTAATATTTTTATTCCTTCATATGTTAATCCTTCGCTCATAAAATCATTATTTGATGATATATATGAAATTGATGCATATGTTTCTAAATTATTTCTTAAAGGGAAAGAATAAATAAATGTATCATCTGTATATTCTTCCTTAGTTACAATATTTTTATTATATGTAGTATCAGTTTCATCTCTAAAGCATTCTTTATTTTTTTCTAAAGAATATAAATTAGCTGTACCTAATAAATCATTATATTCTAATTCCTTATCATATAATCTTTCTTTTTTATAATGGAATCCATAATATTTATGATTTAAAACTAATAAATATGCTTCTTCTATATTAAATAATTCAGTTACCTTAATTAATGTTAATCTTAATATTTCTCTAAACCTTAATGAACTATCAATAGTATTGATATATTCTACTACCTTACTTATTTTTTCATATAATGGAGAAATATCAACATTTTTATAGTTCTTTACTACATTAATTATTTCATTTTGAGGCTTATTTAGAATTACACTTCTAGTCTCAACAATAGTATTTTCATTAGTTAAAGTATTCTTTTTTCTAATTACAGGAACCTTTATATCTGAAAGCTTTTCTTCTTCCTTTTTTCTTTTCTTTTCTTCTTTTACAATAGGTTCTTTTAATTTATGATAATGCTCTAGCTTTAATTGATAATCCTCTATTATATTTAATGTGTTTGTTGCTTGATATATTTTTATTGCAACTTTAGAAAATTCAATAGATGCATCAATATAATCATCAGATAAATAATCAATATAATTACTTTCTACAATTGATGCTTTTTTATATTCATCTGATTTTATATATGAATCCATTATGTATGCTGCCATATATAATTTATTATCATCATAAAATGAATCAATATCATAGTTATCCTTTTCATTTAATACTCTTATATAATCTTCTATTTCAATATAAGATTTAAATATTTTTACAACTATTTCTTCATATCTTTTCTTATTTAATGTAACTGTATAATATTCTAATAGCTGTGGTGCTAGTGCTAAAAAATCATCATATTCTTTTTTTTCAAAGAATATATTTATTAATGTATATTTAGCCCAAATTTGTTCTTCCTTAGGGAGGTTATCACCTAAATATCTTCTTAGAACATCACTTGCTTCATCATTAAGGCCTTGTGCTAAGTATAGGCTTATTTTATCTTTTAAATATAAATTAGATCTAGATATAGGTAAATATTCTTTTTTAATTTCTATATATTTTTCTACCTGATCAAATCTTTTAATTTTTAAGCATATTAAAATAATTGCATCACATATAGTAATGACACTTGAATCTTCTAGTGTCTTAAACTCATCAACAAAACCAAAAAGAAGCTTTAAAGCTTCTGTAGGTTCGCCTAAGTTATGCATGATGATTGCCTTCATGCTTACGGCTTTAACATAATCATATGAATTTTTAATTGTATCTTCTAAGAAAAGGTCAATCTTTTTAATTGAGCCTTTTGATGAATCGAGATTCATTATCTCTGTTAAGCCAAGCTTAGCCAAAATATCACCAACTTATTTTAAACTTCCTATAAACCATACTTTTTAAATAGAATGTAACATATTCATCATCAATTACAACATAATATCCATCCTTATAAGCACCTGGGTTTATAAGCGTTAAATTATCCTGTTTAACCATATTTGGAATATGTGTGTGTCCATAAAATGTATAATTAGTTTCAATTTCCATTGAACGATATACTAATCTTTGTAGATCCATTTTAACATTGTAATTGTCTCCATGAACTACATATATTTTTCTCCCCTTAAATTCTAATTGTAATTCCTTTGAACCAAGATAATCACAATTTCCCCTTACAAATTTAACATTGTTTTTCTCTAAATATTCCCTATCCATTCCAAAATCTCCACAATGTATTACTAAATCATAATCTTTAAAATTTAGTGATACATGGGATTCATGAGAATCACTTAAGAGTAAAATCTTCATTAATTTTTTTCTTTAAGGCTTTTATAGCCTTGCTCCTATGAGATATTGTATTCTTCTTTTCTAATGGTACTTCAGCAAATGTTTTTCCAAACTCGGGAATATAAAAGTAAGGATCATAGCCAAATCCATTTTCTCCTTTTGGTTCATCATGGATAATACCAAAGCAGTATTCCTCAACCTCTACATGACTTCCATCAGGATAGCATAAAGAAATCGCACAGGTATAATGTGCATTTCTATTTTCTATATTTTTTAAATTCTTAATTAAAAGCTTATTATTATCGTCATCATTATGAGTACCAGCATATCTTGCTGAATAAATACCTGGCTCTCCATTTAAACCATCACAAGATAAGCCTGAATCATCCGCTATTGCAATAACATTTAGGTCGTGTGCAACTGTTGATGCTTTAATATATGCATTTTCAATGAATGTTTTACCATCTTCCACTATGTCTTTATCGTATCCAATTTCCTTTAATGTCTTAAAGCAAATATTGTCATTACCTAATAAAGATTTAAATTCATATACTTTATTTTTATTGTTTGTTGCAATAACTACTGTCTTCATTTGAATCACCTTATCCTAATTATACCAAATTTTATATTATTTAATAATTAATTATTAAATTATCCTTCATATTTATAAACCTTTGGACTATTATCAAAGGGATTAATTGCCTTTGACATGTAATAAACACCTAACCATTTATTATTTTTAAATCCATAATTTTTCATTATTCCATCAACTAAAAATCCCATTTTAGTATGGAAATTAACACTTGGCTTATTTTCATCTGTTATTAAAGAAACAATAGTTCTAATTCCCATATGAATAGCTTTTGCTTCTAATCTTTTATATAATATTTCTCCTATACCTTTTCTATTACATCCATTTTTTACATAAATAGATAAATCTGCAGTAAAGCGATATGCAGTTCTGATATTGAATTTATCTAAATATGCATATCCTAGGATTTGCCCATTTTCTTCATAAACTAAAAATGGATATATTTTCATTATTAAATCAGCTTTTCTTTTGAATTGATCATAAGAAACTAAATCCTCATCAAATGTAGCTGTTGAATTTTTTATATAATAATTATAAATATCTGTAACTTCAATAATATCAGTATCAACTAAATCTCTAACCATAAAACTAACCTCGTTTTAATTTAAATTAAAAATACGCTAATATTATACCATGTTTTAATATTTTTAATGACAAAAAATAAGAAATGTTATATAATAAAAACCGTTTTAAGGAGGCTTTTATGAGAAAGTGTGTATACCCTGGTTCTTTTGACCCAATGTCTAATGGACATCTAGATATTATAAGACGTATTTCAAAGATGTTTGATGAGGTACATGTCTTAGTTTCATATAATATGTTTAAGCATCCTTCATTTAGTGTTGAAGAAAGAGTTAATATGGCAAAGAAGGTATGTCAAAACCTTACAAATGTCGTTGTAACTGCATATGATGGTTTAGTTGTTAATTATTGTAAAGAGAATAATATTCAGGTAATAGTTAGAGGAATGAGAAATTATAGTGATTATGAATCTGAATTCTCTTTATTCCAATACAATCGTGATATTTATTCAGAGGTTGAAACAATTTTAATGATGCCTACATCTAAGAATCAATTCGTTTCTTCTTCTGCAATAAAGGAACTTGTAACCTTTGGTGTAGATATTAAAAAATATGTACCAAAGGAAATACTTGATGAAGTTGTTAAAAAATTTCAATCATCAAAGTAGAGGTAATATATGGCAGATTTCATGATAGAAACAAGTGCTAGACATGTACATGTAACTAAAGAAACTTTAGAATTATTATTTGGGCAAGGCTTTGAATTAGTTCCAAGAGCTTGGTTATCTCAGCCAGGTCAATTTGCATCATGCCAAAGAATTGTTGTAAAAGGACCAAAAGGTAATATTAAATGTTCTATCTTAGGACCAGTTAGAAACGAAAACCAAGTTGAATTATCAATTACTGATGCAAGATCAATTGGTATTTCTGCCCCAGTAAGAGAATCAGGAGATTTATTAGATACTCCAGGATGTACATTATTAAATCCAGATAATGGTAATGAGGTTAAGATTAATTCTGGTGTTATAATTGCAAAAAGACACATTCATATGACTCCATCTGATGCAGAATCATTTAATGTTAAAAATGGTGATATTGTTAAAGTAAAGATATTAAATGATACTGGAAGAAAAGTAATTTTTGATGATACTGTTATAAGAGTATCTTCTAATTATAGATTAGCAATGCATATTGATACTGATGAGGCTAATAGTGCTGCATTAGGAACAGTAAAAGGCATTGTTAAGGGGGAAATAGTTGATTAAAAAAGAGAATCATACAATTCTCTTTTTATTTTAGCCATTCTTCTATTTCCTTATCTGGTATTTGATATGTAAATTGTTCTTTATTTATCTTATCATAAAAGCTAATATAGTAGCTTAATAAATACATTTTATCTAAAATTCCGTTCCCATAAAGCTTATCTCCAATAATAGGATGTCCTAGGTATTTAGAATGACATCTTATTTGGTGTGTTCTTCCTGTTTCAAGTTCAAATTCAACTAAGCTTTTGTTATCAAATTCTTTAATAACCTTATAGTTAGAAATTGCAATTTTACCATTTATTTTATCTTCTGTAACTTCTCTTTTATTAAAATCATCTGTTTTAATTAAATAGTTTTCAATTCTTCCTTCTTTAATATCTAAAATACCATCTAATAATGCTAGATATTTTCTTTTTATATTTTCATGAACAGGAGACATTAATGAGGCTGCATATCTATTTTTAGCAACAAGGCATAATCCTTCAGTTTCATAATCTAGTCTATTAAGAATAGAAACCTCTAAAGGTAAGCCTTTAGTAGATAAATAATATAAAACCTCCTGATATAAGCTTTTAGGATCACTTTTTTTAGGGATTGATAATAATCCTCTTCTTTTATAACAAACTATATAATCCTTATTCTCATATCTAATATCTAGGTTTGATGGATATAAGTCCCATTCAATTTCATTTTCTCTTTCATAATCAAATGAAATAACATCACCTTTATTTACCATCTTATATCCAAAATATTCAATTCCATTTCTAAAAAAGACAGTTTTATGAGCTTTAATATTTTTATAAAACCTTTTAGAAACATGTCTTTTTAATTCTTCTGTTAAAATGTCATCCTGAGTTGCAATAAATTTATATTCCATACTACATATTGTATCATAATTTAATATTTTATATTAAAAAATTAATAATATTTTGATATAATATAATTACTTAGAGAAAGAAAATAGATGAGGTGTTTATATGGCTGATATAATTCAAGAAGCACAAAGATGTCTCAAGTGTAAAAAGCCTATGTGCAAGGAAGGATGTCCAGTTAAGACAGAAATTCCTGTAGTTATGCAGATGTTTTTGGATGGTAATATCGATGAAGCGGGAGAAAAATTATTTGGTAACAATCCTTTAACAGCAATGTGCTCTTTAATATGTCCACATGAAAAGAATTGTATGGGACATTGTGTATTAAATAGAAAGGGTGCTCCTATAAAATTCTATGAGGTAGAACAATATATTTCTTCATTCTACTTAGAAAAAGCAAGATTAGTTCGCCCTAAATCAAATGGTTTAAGAGTCGGAATCATTGGTGCAGGTCCTGCAGGATTAACTATTGCGATAACTTTAGCTAAAAGAGGATATGAGGTAACAGTAATAGATTCTAAAGACCAAATTGGTGGTGTCTT
>JAEELJ010000055.1 GCA_016288855.1 Acholeplasmatales bacterium | reverse complement strand
TTTTTATATAATATTATTAAATCTAATAAATATGGCAAAATTAAAAGAATTAATTATATAGTTACAGATTGGTTTAGAACAGAGGCTTATTATAAATCTAACCATTGGAGAAGTACTTATAAAACAGATGGTGGTGGAACATTATTAAATCAATGTCCACATTCATTAGATTTATTATGTCATTTTTTTGGAATGCCTAATAAGGTTATCGCCTTTTGTAATGAGGGTAAATACCATAATATTGAGGTTGAGGATGATGTTACTGCATATTTAGAATGGGATGATGGAGTAACAGGTGTATTTATAGCATCAACTGGTGAAATTCCAGGTATTAATAGAATGGAAATTTCAACAGATAGAGCTATAATTACAGTTTATCCAAATCATATTGAAATAGTATCAAATAATAGTGATGATAAATATTATCTTGGATTACCAGATGAAAGTTTTAAGCAAGATAACATTATAGAAAAATTTGATTTTGAAAAGAATGATGCATATTATGAAATCTTAAAATCATTTAGTGATGGAATTATAGCCGCTTCAGGTGAGGATTCATTAATGTCATTATATTTATCAAATGCTATGTATTTATCTTCTTGGAAAAAGAAAATAGTTCATTTCCATGAAATAGGCTCAAAGGAGGAATTAGAATTTGAGGCTGAGTTTGAAGAGGAAATGAAAAAGCATATAAAGGAGTAGATATGAAAAATTATTGTTTAATTACAGGTGCATCATCTGGTATAGGAAGAGAGTTCGCGAGAAATCTTGCTAAAGATTATAATTTAATATTAGTAGCTAGAAGAGAGGATAGGTTATTAGAACTATCAAAGGAATTAGATACTGAATGTGTTATTAAGACATTAGATGTATCTAAAAGAGAAAATATTTTAGTGTTTTTTGAGGAATTAAAGAATTATAAAATTGAAGTATTTATCAATAATGCTGGCTTTGGAGATTGTGGTTCATTCTTAGAGACAGATATTGATAAGGAATTAAGAATGATTGATACTAATGTTACTGCCTTATATCTGTTAGATAAATTAATCTTAAAGAAGATGAAGGAGGATAACATTAAAGGATATGTTTTAAATGTTGGTAGTATTGCAGGTATATTAAGATGTGGTCCATACATGTCACAATATTACGCAACAAAATCATATGTTGTATCACTTACATTAGGTATTAGAAGAGAGCTAAAGGAAGGAAAAACAGGTATTTATATTGGATGCTTATGCCCAGGACCTGTTAATACAGAATTTAATAAGGTGGCAGATGTTAAATTTGCCTTAAAGGGTATATCGCCTGAAAAATGTGCTAAATATGCTTTAAAGAAGATGTTTAAGAAGAAGGCTGTAATTGTTCCTTCTGCATCTATAAGATTTATATTATTCTTTAGAAGATATTTAACAATTAATGCTTTATCTAGAATGGTATCAAAGCAACAAAAAAGAAAAATATATGAATAAGGGGGTATTTTTATGAGTGAAGTTAAATATGCAATTAGATATTTTTCAAGAGAAGGTAGTACAAGAAAGCTAGCAGAGGCTATTGCTGAAGAGCTTGGTATTATTGCATATGATGTTAATGAGCCATTAATCGATCCTGTAGATGTTTTATTCTTAGGTGGAGCAGTTTATAAAAATGATTTAGATATTGAATTTAGAACATTCATTGAAACATTAGATGCAGGATTAATTAAAGAGGCAGTAGTATTTTCAATTTCATCAGGTAAAAGAATGCCTTATGATGTAATTAAGGTTATCCTAGATGAAATGGGTATTCAATTAAATCCTAAAACATATTTTTGTAAGGGTAAAACATTATTTGGAAATGGTGGACACCCAGATATTGACGATTTAAAGGCTGTCAAGATTTTTGCAAGAGGCATTGCAAGAGAAAAGGAAGAATAATGGGATTTTTTAAGCATAAAAATAATGAGACTGAATCATATGATAAGGAAAATCTAGTTCCTATTATTCATGCCTCAATTTGTACTGGTGAAATGGTTGTAGGATTTAAGGATAAAAGAGATGGAAAATTTACTGAAATCATGCTAATTCAATCTCCAGAAGACCTAGAAAAATTCAAAAAGACCTATAATATTAAAGAAGATATAAAAAAAGAGTATTAAAGTGTTTAATAAAGGACAACTTTCTTGTATAATATAACTAACAACGAAACATAAACTAAATAGAATGGAGGTGTGGGAAATGATAACAGAAAATTTCGTGATTGATGTTTTCAAGGATGCCGATGAAGATGCAGTTATTTCAATTTTATCAAACGACGAGGTGAAGAATAACTACATTTGTTATGACCTTGACTATGATGGTCTTAGAAAGAAGTTCAAGCAATTGAAGCTTGATTCAAAAATTAAGATTCATTATGCAAGAGCAGTTTTTAAGGATGGCAAGGTAATAGCAATTGTAAATGATGTACACATGGAAAAGAATAAAATTGAAATTGAAATAGCAGTATTACCTGAATTTCAAAAGAGTGACATTATTGCAGAAATCCTTAATGCAGTAACTGATGAGCTTATGAATAAGAAGGGATTCTCAGAGGTTCTTACATACTGTTTCTCTAGCTACAAGGAATTAAGAGA
>JAEELJ010000054.1 GCA_016288855.1 Acholeplasmatales bacterium | reverse complement strand
TTTAAATACTAGTATGTGTATCAGTGACTCTTTAAACAAGATTAGAGTATTAAAAAATGATGAAGTATTAATTTATGATGAAAATAATAAATTGACTTTAGATAACCAAATAATAAATGATTTATTATTAATCATTCAATCGTTCGATGCTGAAATACCTTATGCTGAATATACTAAACAAGAATTCGACAAATACTTAAATTCTATTATATACAAACCATAATAAAAAGCCGATTACCTACAATTTATGTAAGTGGTCGGCTTTTATAGCATAACAACTGTAAAACTCGGGTTATATCATATTTTAGTCTAAAATATTAAAACGATTAAAAAAGGTTACGAAAATTTCGTAACCTTATATATCTTAGTATTCACAATTCTTTGGTGTTCTTGGGAAAGGAATAACATCACGAATGTTATCAACACCTGTTAGGTACATAATTAGTCTTTCGAATCCTAAACCAAATCCTGAATGGATATTTCCACCATATTTTCTAGTGTCTAAGTACCAAGCAACAGTTTCCTTATCAACATGGAATTCTTCCATCTTCTTTTGTAATACTTCCATGTTTTCTTCTCTTTGGGAACCACCCATTAATTCACCAGAGCCTGGAACTAGTAAGTCTACTGCGGCAACAGTCTTGCCATCAGGATTATCCTTCATATACCAAGCCTTAATATCTCTTGGCCAGTCTGTAACAAATACAGGACCAAACTTAGAAGTTAAGAAGATTTCATGTTCATGCTGGATATCAGCATCATATGAAGGCATAAATTCCCACTTCTTACCTGAGTTTAATAATAAATCAACTGCGTCATGATGAGTAATTCTCTTAAAGTCAGATGTAATAAGCTTAGTTAATCTATCCTTTAAGCCCTTTTCTATGAATTGATCACAGAAATCAATTTCATCAGGACAACGCTCTAAAACATATTTAATAACATATTTAACTAATTCTTCTTCTGTATCCATTAAACCATTTAAATCACAGAATGCCATTTCTGGTTCAATCATCCAGAATTCATTTGCGTGAGTCTTATTGTTTGAGTTTTCAGTACGGAATGTAGGTCCGAATGTATATACATCACTAAATCCCATTGCGAAAGTTTCAACCTGAAGTTGACCTGAACCTGTAATAAATGCTTGCTTACCAAATAGGTCACGAGAAAAATCTACTTTACCATCTTCTCCCTTAGGTAAGTCATTAAAATCAAGTGTTGTAATCTTAAACATTTGGTTAGAACCTTCACAGTCAGCACATGTAACAAGTGGTGTATGAACATATACGAAACCATTAGATTGGAAATATTCATGAATTGCAAGTGCAGCAACACTTCTAATTCTAAATACAGCATTAAACTTATTTGTTCTACATCTTAAATGTGCATACTGTCTTAAGAATTCAGGTGTATGTCTTTTTGGCTGAATAGGATAATCCTCAGGACAATCACCTAAAAGATTAATTTCAGTTGCATGTAATTCTAATGGTTGCTTCATTTCAGGTGTTAATACAACATTACCTTTAATTTCAACTGACATACCTGTACGGAATTTTGAAACTTCTTCAAAATTCTTAATATGCTCAGGATCATATACAACCTGTAGGTTTGTAACAGTTGAACCATCATTTATATTTAAGAAACCAAATTGTGATTGGCTACGGTTTGTTCTAACCCAACCATAAATAACTGCTTCTTTTTCTACTTTGTCTTGTAATAATTTCTTAATTCTATCTCTTCTCATAATATCCTCCTATATAATAAAAAAAGCCCTTAGATAAAAATCTAAGGACGAATTAACGCGGTACCACCTTAGTTCTAGAATAAATAATTCTAGCACTCAAATCCTTTAACGCAGGCATACGGGCAGTTCTACTTTGTTCTTCTGCCATTCAGGGCTGTTCTCCAAATAAATATCCTTGCATGCTTTCACCTTACCATGCTCTCTTTAAAGGAATCTTTAAATATCGGTCCCATCATCAAGATAGTTTTATTATATAACATTTGTTGATAAATGCAAGAATCAAAGTTTAATAATAATGACATTTTTATACTTCAAATTATAAAAATTGCGCATTTTAAGAAATAAAGATGCGCAAATTTTGCGCTTTTTTCGGTTTGAAGATGCGCAATTTTATCTAACTATTCTAAGTTTATAGGGGGTTGAATCGCGATGTTTTTATCACTTTTGATGATTATGGTCATTAACTATTCTAATTCTATAGGGGTTTGAATCTAACGCGCTAGAGCGTGAAATTAAGCCGTTGTCATTAACTATTCTAATTCTATAGGGGTTTGAATCAAATATATTTTTAATTCAATCGGCTTGTCAGTCATTAACTATTCTAATTCTATAGGGGTTTGAATCATGGTATTATTGTACCAATATCAGCAATAGGTCATTAACTATTCTAATTCTATAGGGGTTTGAATCGTGTAGCATAATCCTAGCAAAGCCCATTGAGTCATTAACTATTCTAATTCTATAGGGGTTTGAATCATGTGTTAGTTCTATTAACATATACACTAAGTCATTAACTATTCTAATTCTATAGGGGTTTGAATCTTAATGAAACAGCGTGGAAAAAATTAACAAGTCATTAACTATTCTAATTCTATAGGGGTTTGAATCTGTGAACTCTAAAAGCAATTCAATAATGTTGTCATTAACTATTCTAATTCTATAGGGGTTTGAATCTTATTACAATCAAATGTTTTTCAATATAGTGTCATTAACTATTCTAATTCTATAGGGGTTTGAATCCTATAGCCAAATTTTAGCATTAAAACACCGGTAATTCAACGGTTTATAACTATAATATTAGTAATAAATTAAGGAGAAAAATATAGAAATGAAAATAAATTATTCGCAAAATAACACTTTAAAAACATTAAATTTATCTAAAGTAAACCTTTTTTATGGCTATTCTAATAGTGGTAAAACTACTTTTGCTAAATATTTAGAACAAGGGTTCTTAGGAAAGCAAAAAGGATTTCTCGTTAACAATTCTTCTGTTATAAAAGATGAATTTAAAGTGATCTTAATTAATTCAAAAGAATCTATTATTGATCACATAAAATTATCATCAAAAAGCTATTTAAAAAATTACTATTACAATGAAACAAAAAACTATTTTGATAATCATACAGAATTGTTAGATGAAATAAATAATAAATTTAAAGACTTAAATAATCTACTAAATGAATTAAGCATTAATTTTAACAATAAAACAACTTTAGCAAAAATAAGATTATCTTTAGGTATTAATTCAAGTGAGGAATTAATTGATAATTTTATGAATGTTGAAGTGTCTGAAAACGACTTATCTTCTTCTGCATCTAAGGAATTATTAATTATGCTTTTGACAACGCTAAATTATGAAACTGAAAATATAATTTTAATAATTGATGATTTTGATTCTTCTTTAGATGAAGAAACAACAAGAAACATATTCAAAAAATTCGATGAATTTAAAGGGACAATAATACTATTTACCAATAAACCCAATTCTCTACTATATTCAATTGATAAATACAACATTTTTAATATAAGAGAAAAACAAATTTGTGATTTTACAAATATATTATTCATAATTAAAGATGCATTAAATAATAATACATCAAATCATAGTTATGAAGAATATATGATAAACTATGGATATTTTGAGGCAACTGGTGAATTAAAAGATTTATACAACAAAATAAAAATCAATAGCATATTTAATCTAGGCAGAATTTTTACTTCTAAAAACTACATAATTACAAACTCTATTGATTTAGAACAAACATGTATTATTCCTTCATCAAATGAAGAAAAATTATTCTTAAATAAAGTTGATGAATTAATCAATCTCAAGTACTAAATCAGTATTTTCTAAGTCCTGTCTTTTAGTCTTCTTACCTAATAATATATACATATTTTTATATTGATTTTCTGTTACTCTTAAGATTCTTATATCTCCATCTTCTGGTTTTAATGACATCATTTTGTTTTCATATTTTTCAGCTGCAGTAATATTGCTACAATATCTAACATAAACAGAATATTGAAGCATATCAAAGCCATTATATATCAATTGTTTGTGAAATTTTTGATATTCACGTCTTTGGCTTGCTGTTTCAACAGGCAAATCAAAAAATAGTATTAATCTCATAATATTATTACCAATTATCATAATTTACCTCTATTAAAGAAGGTAGCTTAATCAATTTATGATCTTGTTCTTTTAAACACGATATAAAACTTTTACAAGTTATTCCCATTGCATCATCTACTTTATAGTTTTTACCATCAATAAAAACTTCAACATTAAGCAAATTAATTAAACCTTTCCTAATGTTTTTCGGTAATGGGTTATCTAATTCATCCATATGCCAAAACACATAATAATCAACTAATGCTCTAAATGGTTCAATCAAGTCTGAAGCTAAATTGAAAGGATTTCCATTCGCATCATGCCAAATGCCTAAACTTGTATTAGCCCCGTAAAAAACTAACTGTCTTACCATTGCTGAATTCAATATTGAATAGCCATAGTTTAATGCTTTTGAAATAGCTGAATCGCCAAAACGTTTGAAGTCATCGCCATATAAAGCATCAAAAAATACTCTTGCCGCAATCCCTTCCTTGTTATCTTTATCTCCTGGTTGGATTTGTTTAGAAGAT
Source organism: Acholeplasmatales bacterium (assembly GCA_016288855.1). Taxonomy (GTDB): domain Bacteria; phylum Bacillota_I; class Bacilli_A; order Acholeplasmatales; family Anaeroplasmataceae; genus Anaeroplasma. The sequence goes on along the minus strand of JAEELJ010000054.1, from coordinate 13,248 downwards.
TCGTATAATAATTCAGAAGGATGTTCATCTTGAATACAAAAATCTAAAACAAATTTTTGGTTCAAGATTTTTTGTTTCACTATATTTTTCCATATATTGTCTTTAAATTTTTGATTTGTTCCTAATTGTAGTTCAAGAATACCAGTTTGATTATAGTGCATATTTAGTGATAGTACTTGAGCAGTTGGTAAATAACTCTCATTACATAAAATAAGACCTATTCCTCTACTTGATAATTCGGTTATTAGTCTAACAGTAACAACACATGAATTATCTTCAACAAAAATATTAGAAATATCATCTAAGGGAAGCATGATATCTTCTTCATCTTCCCTTTCAATGATTAAATTATTTTGCTTATACTTAATAGCATTAGCTTTCTTAATATATAACTGTCTAAATCCCACTAGTTAAGTTCTCCTAATGTAGATATACTTCTAACTTTAATATCATCAATCTGTGATATTGTTATTCTATATCGATCATCCGAACCAATTCCACTAAATAAATTTTGTTCAACCAAGTCAAGCGAATCTCCGATTATACTTTTAACCTCAAATTTGCCTGTAGTAGCTCCAGCACTATAACAAATTCCTTTTGCTCCACTTTTTAACTTCATTTCTACTAGAGAATTTCTTGGCATTTTTGCAACTAATGTATAATTCTCTTCTAATTGTTTGCTTGTTACAAATTCATAACCATCTTCACCTTGTGCCCACATAATTTGATAATATATTTCTTTATTAAGCTTTCCTTGCTTTTTCATATTCTCTGATAAGATTTGATAATAATAAATAGGGACCATTACTAATGCATTTGTATTTTTATTTCTATATACATCTACTCTAACATTATCGTTATTTGTTGAAAATTTATTTTCATTTTCTTTTATTTTTACACGAGACTGAACATTAGAAGTTTCAATAAGAACAACATTCTTAATTGGATTATTTGTATCAGGATGAATTGGATATGGATGCTCTTTATTATCTACTCCATACTTATCTACCCATTCTTTACATGACTTATATATTTTTGCATTATTATCTTTAAAGAAATCTTTACCAAATATATTTTCTACATTCTTTTCATTTAATTTCTTTACACTAACACGTTTAGTTATATATCCAACACCATCTAATTCTTTATATCCAAATACAGTATCTTTAAAGAAACCACTTGTTTTATATACCTCAGGCTTTCTAACAGGATATAATACTTTTACGTTTTGTTTAGATAATTGCTTATTTTTATATTGAGGAAGATCATTTAATCCATTTAATAATCTATCCTTATCTCTTTCATATACTCTTAGTTGAACTTCTTTTTTAAATCCATTGTATGGTTCATCAAATCTAATATCTATAACCTCACCATTTTCATCAACATACTCTGTTTTTTCTGTTAATGCATTATATGTACTTAACCTTTGAATTATACTTCTTGTAGTACATGCAATTACAATTGCATCTAATGCATGATGTAGATCATTATCACGATTCTTCTTAGTAACAAATGATGCAATGAAATTTGATAATTCTACTGCAAGAGTAACAAACTTATCATTTTCATTTGAGGCATTAATATTATTTGATTGTCCACAAATAGTTTCAATAAATAATTTAATATTATTATCTTTATAAGACTGTAATCTTGCTTCTAAAATAGATTGTCTTTCATAAAAATACTTAATACATTCATTAATTCTTTGTTTTGATTGTTCTAATTCTTTATCTTTTGAATTATCAGTATATTTTAACGTTAATGTTTCATTTTCACTTGTTTCTTTTACAACCATATTAATTTCAATTACATCTTTTTTAATTGTAACTGAATCATATAAGAATGTAATTTTATTATATAAATCTTTATTAATATAAGAATGTGTGAATCTATTAACATTCCAAATATCTTTTAATTTATCTGTAATTGCACCTTGTGACATAATAACAGCTTCAGGCTTTAATTCTTGCTCTATTAGCTTTTTTGTTAATTTAGCTATATAACTTGTATCTACTATATTACTATCTCTAAAATCTTCATCAATATCATTTATAGAATTAAATCTTAAATTTTCTATTTTCTTTAAGGATAGTTTAGAACGTAAAATTGCTTGTTCTACTAATGCATATCCTTCTTTACCAAAAGCTTCTTTTGGAACTCTATCTCCCTTATCTTGATTATTCTTTTTTGATGTTAATACCTTGTTAGTATATTTATCATCAAAAGACTTAGAATAAGGGATAATGTGATCAACTTCATATTCGGGACTAAAAATCATTGTCTCAGGAATTGGTTCGTTACTATAAATATCGATTCCAGATTGTTCTTGCCATAATTTATATCTTAATAAATCTTCTTTACTTATTTTATAAATATTAGCAAACATGTTTGAATATTTATTTAAAATTGCTTGTTTCAATTGTAAATTTGCATATTGATTATCCGCTTGGGTTGATTGAATCTTTCTTCTTTCTTCAAAAGTCTTTTTTAGTTCACGTGTTGTTTCAATGTGATAATAATCAACAGGACCATATTTCTTAATTATTGCATTTACAACTCTTCTCATGTTCACTAATGTATGATGAACAGTTGGATTTCTTAAATCTTCACCAATATCTTTTAAAGCTTCATCTATTTCAGGTAATTCATCCTTCTTTGAAACCTCTAATGTCTCAGTATGATTATATCCAATTAATTCCATAGCTTTATCATATGTATTTTTGCTAAGCATATATGGTATTAATTTTTGACATAATTCAATAGATAAATTAATTGTTTTACTGTATGAAGTGATTCCTTCAATTCCTTGTGCAACAAATGATGGGAAGCCTAATTCATCACATTTTTGTTTTATTCCACTATCTGTTTTAATAGTTAATAATATTTCAGCAATCTGATCTAATTTAGATGTATCTTTAATAAAGTCTTCAACTTCTTTTTTAGTTGCAACTTTTCCTAATGATTTTACTAATTCTTTATAACCATTAAAGCCAACTTTAATTTCAGCTTTATTAAATTCAGCTTCTACAAATACTCTATTCTCTTCATATAAATTTGAAGGTAATACACCTTCAATATTCTTATTCTTTTTAAATTTAGCTGTCGCACTTGTATAGAACTTCTTAGGAATACTTACTCCTTTAACTCTATAAATTGTTCTACCTATAGTTTTTGATATCAATTCAAAGGATAACTTCTTTGTTTTACAAGCCTCAAAAACATTTTGTATTTCATCTGCAGTTAATTCACTATAATATTTTTCATCTTTATTACTCTTATATTTAAAATTATTAAGGTAAGATAATAAGACGAATGCTTCTGCAGAATATGACTGTTTAGGAGCCTTTAGGTTATTATCAAATTTACAAATACCAATTGTCTTTTTTAAGAAATCCTCCCCACTTTTGGCACCATATGGTGAAGGTACACCAAAAGAAGCCATACCTGGTCCTTCAGAAAAGTCTCTTTGACGAGTAAATATTTTCTTATATTCTTCTATAAAATTATTATCTATAACATTATATTTAAATTGAGTATTTAATAATTTTTCAATTTCATCTAAATACATGTCCCTTGAAACAGTAAGATAATAATTCTTACCTTGATTATGTATTCTTCTTTCCTCTACTTTAAGAGATTCGTCATTTAATCTTGTTAATAAATACTTACTAATTGTTTGATTACTTTCTTTTAGTTTTGTTGCTGTTGATGATATTTTATCCAATAAAACACCTTCATTAGCCTTATCTTGATTCTTTCTTGAAGACTTAAAGCCTCTATATTTCATATAATGATATAAGGCAATAGATAATTCTTCTGGTAATAATTTATTAGTTAATCCCTTTACCTTTAATTCAAATGGAGAATCATATTGTTGGTATTTAATATTTTCAAAATCAATATTTAATCCAGCTTTTAATAACTTTCTTAAATCCTTTAATCTTAAACTTTTTCTTCTTCTTAATCTTCTTGAAGCTCTTTTTTCTCTTCTAGCCTGATTCTCTAATTTTCCACTTTTAGGATCCTGTAGCTGATTAAAAACATATGATCCGCAATCAATTATTCTTACCGGAATATTGTTATCATCAAGTTCAACTAAAGCCCAACCTACTGAACCTACTCCCAAGTCAAGTCCCATACTAATTTTCATAAAACTATACCTCCTGCTTTTGTACTTACATACTTATTATAGTTAAAAAAAGCGGTTTAGCAAACTTTTTTAAAATGCTTGACTTTATAAAAAATAGTAATAAAATAAATGGTGACAGAGGTTTGACTGTCACTAACTATTCTAAGTTTATAGGGACTTTGAATTAACCCTTTAATGGGGTATGAAAAAACACTTCATTTGAAGTGTTTTTTTGTTTTTATTCATTACTTAAAAATTCCTTTAATGCATCATATCTTCTTTTTGCATCATCATATCCTAGCTTATATAGTCCACCTAACTTTTCCATATCTCCTTCTAATCTAGAAATATCTATTGGTTCTGATGGTGCTATAACAAATATTTTATTTTTATAAGCTAATTCCTCAACTAATTTAAAATCTATATTTAATCTTTCATCCATATTATTTAAGGATTCAACAAATAAAGGATACTTCTTATACATTGCATGATTTACCTTCGCAATAGAATTCTTACTACTTGTATTACATCTAAAGCCTAATGGTCTTGTCATTACAACAACAATCTTTTCTCCTCTATATTTGTTTCTAACATATTTTATAGGTAATGAATCCATACAACCACCATCTAGGTAATGCTTACCTCTAATTAAAACTGGCTTTGAAATATATGGCATAGATGCTGATGCTGCTACCGCAGAATAAATATCCTTTGAATCATTTTTAAAATAATGATTACGTCCATCCTCTAGGCATGTTACTGTCGCAATGAATTCTCTTTCTTTATTAAAAAATCTTTCTTCATTAAAAGGATATTCCTTATTAAAATCACCAAAAGCGTAATTAAATCCTATAATACCATTATTATCCTTACTTAATAAAGCCTTAATACCAATCCAAGATGGATCATGTCTATGTTTAAGGTTAATAATTGCTCCTCTTCCTATATCACCAGATACATAATTCATTCCATTTAATGCACCTGCAGATACTCCAACGACATGTCTAAAATTAATATCATTTTCCATTAAAAAATCTAAGACACCAGATGTATATACCCCACGGAAAGCACCCCCCTGTAATAATATTGCTCCTTCAGTAATATTATTACTTGCTTCCCCTATTTTAATATCATCCATTCCAGAATATGTTTTCTTTTTTTCTCTTTCATTTATATATTTTTCTAGCAATCTAGACTTATATAACCTAATATTAGGTTTTTTTAAACGTAGCTTCATTAAATCACTTCCACATTCAATTTTAAACTTATTCTTTTATATATTCAATAATTGAATAATATGGTTTTAAGTTGTAAAATTAAATTAATAATTAGGAGGCTTATATGTGCGTATTTTGTGAAATAATAAAAGGTAATATTCCATCAAAAAAGGTTTATGAGGATGATAATACTATTGCAATCCTAGATATATCTCAGGCAACAGTAGGACATACATTAATAATTCCTAAGAAGCATTCAAAAAACCTATTAGAAATTGATGAAAAATCATATCTTGATGCAATGCTTGTTGCAAAAAAGGTTGCTTCTGCAATTTCTAAAACAAGTAATGATGTATTAGGATTTAATTTATTAAATAACTGCAATGAGGTTGCAGGTCAAACTGTAGATCATTTCCATATTCATATTATCCCAAGATATAAAAAGGATGATATTAAATTAGAATTTATAGATAATCAAGGTAAGTTTGACCTAGATTCTATCGCAAAGAAAATTAAAGAAAATATGTAAAAATAAGAGCTTAGGAATCCTAAGCTCTTTATTCTATTCACATTTGTTTTCTAATATACCAATATCTTCTATTTCGATTCTTATAATATCACCGCTATTTAAGAATTTCTTTGGTTCCATTGCCATACCAACACCAGATGGAGTACCTGTAGATAGAATTGTTCCTTTCTTTAAGGTAATACCAAAAGATAATTCTTCTAACATATCTTCTATTGAATAAATCATATTAGAAGTATAATCATGCTGTCTTAATTCATTATTAACATATGTTTTTATTTCAAGGTTAGGATAATCGTCAAATTCATCCTTTGTTACTAAAACCTCACTCATTACTGTATAAGTATCAAGTGATTTTGCAAAATAATATTGCTTATGGTATCTTTGCATATCTCTTGCAGAAACATCATTCATAATAACATAGCCAAATATAGAATCCTTAATTTGATTACTATCTCCATTATATAAATCCTTATATAATATTACACCAAGCTCACCCTCATAATCACATTCTCTTGTAATATCAGGATGTCTATTAATAATATCACCTGATGTAATAATATAAGATGCTCTTTTAGAAAAATAGACACTTGCAACTCTATCCTTAGTATCTACACCCTCTTTTACACATTCATCCTTATGCTCCTTATAATTCATACCAGCACATATAACATCAGCATTAGGCTTATTAATAAAAGCAAGTGGTTTTACATCACTTCTTTTTATTTTATTAGTAATTGATTTATCTAATGCATTTAGGTCATCTAAGGAATATGATGAAATAAGACTATCAAAATCACTTACCTTAAGTGGTTTTATATAACCATTATCTAGGATTCCAATCTCTTCTTTATCATTATATAAGTAATGTATTAATTTCATAAAATCATCTTCTTTCATTAATATATCATTTCAATTATAGCTAAAATAATATTTTTTCTCAATTAAAATTAAAAAGGAGCAGCGCTCCTTTTTTAGATTAATGATAACGCAACAACAATTGCTGCAAATAAATATGCAACTAATAATACAGTTATATATAAGCCTAATATTAAATAATCAGTTATTCTATTTCTCTTACCCTTATGAGGGTGATAGAAAAGAATTAATGGTACTAATATAATCATATAAAAATTAATACCTATACCCATTTTATTTAATGTTGGATTTTCCATACATAATAATTCAATAAACCATATTATTATAATAATAACTGATGTCATTATATTCTTTAGGAATAAGAATCTATTACCCATAAAATATCTATTGGCATTATCCTCTCCATACTTCTTCTTAAAATATAATCTTAAGAAGAATAAACAGAATAAATATGATACTGCAAGTATAGATAAACCTAATCTTTGTCCTGAAAAGAAATACTTAGTCCAAGGATCTAATGTTATTCCAAATAAAATATCACTATTAAATATTAAGAATGAAACTATTATATATATAACAGGTAATATTGATGCTAGTCTAAATAATAATAGCTTATTTCTTGTTTTAATTATTTTTGGAGTATAAAACAAGAAAAACATTATTAAAAAATAACAAGTAGTAGACATAAATGGATTAGGTAGTGAGAAATTAAGGAACATAGATAATAAACTACCCATATCCTGAATATTTACTATTAGTAATGTTTCAAAATAATATACTATATAGAATACTAAAGGATATAAGAATATATTTCTTATTACTCTTGCATCATCAATGAATAAATCAAATTTTATAAATGATAATATAAATATACCAATCATTTGAACAGATAATAATTCATTTGCGATCTGTCTACTTTCTTCTTGGTAATTCATCGCCATTTGGCTTAAATATACTACTCTTGTAACACCAATTGCAATTAAGAAAATACCAAATAGCTGGAATATTATTTCTGGAATAAATGGATGGAATTTTATATCTTCTTTTTTAATGTTTGATGCAATATCTAAATATAGTAATTTATCTGAATGACTATATTCCTTTTCAATATTCATTCTTTTACCATAAACAAAAGAATAGAATGTAATAAATCCAAAGAAGGCAGATAATAGCATAGAAAATATTTTAATTATGAAATATTTAAATTGTTTATTTTCTATATTATTCGTTTCTTTTAAATAAGGAATAAATATTTCAGATTCAATATTTTCTATTTCATAGCCTAATTTTTCATTTATTAGTTTCTTAAATTGTTTTGATATTCCATATTCGTTATCTATATTAACTAAATATTCTCCCGCATCAGTTGGATTATAGAAATAATAATAATCTAATGGAGCTTCAAAATATTGTCTATTACTATCCTGATACCATAAGCAATCTATTGAATAATAAATTGTATTATCCTCATCTATATTGTATAGATTAATATCAAATCTATAAAGATCAGTCCATATAACAATATTAAATTTAATATCACATGTATTTTCGTTATATTTAGTTGATATAGTTACAAGCATTTCTTCACTTTCACTTATAGTAATCATTTCAGATATTCTAGGATATAACATTTCATCTACTATAGAGAATGTGATTGAACCATTAGATATAATTTCATCTCTTAATGTTATTATTTCAGGGCTATAGAATTTAGCTGGTACCTTTTCATATCTTCTATCTAAGTTTATAAATGTTATCCAGCTTCCAATAGATAAAATAGTTAATGTTAACGCAAGTAATCTAAACCATAATTTACTTAATATATGATATGTATATACTACTATTTTTCTTGATTTTTTATCTTGTATTTCTTTTGGATATGTTAAATCATCTATATAATAATCTTTATAATTAACATTAAAATAATTAGATACCTTATCAATTATTTTTTTAGTTGGCTTTATATATCCACTTTCTAATAAATGATATCTAATATATGTCATATGAAGGCATTTAGCCATTTTTATTTTACTAAATTTTAATTCTTTTCTTTTTTGATATAAGAATTCATTATAAGGGATAGTTTTAATTTCTTCCATAATTAATTACCTCCCTTAATATTTAATTTTTCATTTTCATTTAGTGAAGTATCTAAAATTAACTTAGGTGATAAGTATTTACCAGATTCTTCATATAATAAAATATCTGATTCACTATATGATATTATTTCATAATCATTATATGGTAAATATATAATCTTATAATCAGTATCATCCTTTTTCGCAAATCTATTTATAGAATCTGAATAATATATATCATTTCCATTTTTAATAACAATATCACTATTTATTGAAACCATTAATTTATAATAGCTTGTTGTTAAACTCTTTTCATTATATCCATAGTTTGAATCCATAGATGTCATTGCGGCAAGAAGTAATTCTGGGATATGTCCTCGCATAAGTAGGCTTAAATTACTTTTGTTTAGTAATGTATGTATTATTGAATAATTATCACTACTAGATAAAACATCTATTATAATAGGTACTAATTCCTTTACTAAATTAACTATTTCATCTACTGAAATATCTAATTTTTGGCTTCTATCTAATGCTGCCTCAAGTATTGGCTTAAGGTCACTAAAGAATCTTTTTCTATTATATAATGCATCTTTTATTAGTATTTCTGTTGGATCATCTAATATTAATCTTTTACCTAAATTAATACCAAAATCTATTAATATTTCTTTGAAACTATCTGTAGAAAATAAAGCTTCTGCAAGACTAGTTAGGGCACCTTCAAAATTATTATAATAGTTTTCTCTTAGGTGAATAGAATTAGAAATCTCATCTATAAAATTCATTAGGAATAATCCTAATGTATAATTCTCTTTTGTTTGATCTATTGTTACAAAAGTATCAAGGTCATAGCTACCTATTGCATCCTTATTTGGCATATTACTATATGCGGTTTTTAAATCATTTGTAAAATTAATATAGTCTAGGGATGTAATTATATCTGGTAGATAATAATCTATTCCATATCTTATAAATCCTAATCCATTTGGTGCAACATATGTTACTAAATCATTAACATTAATGATATTTTGAATGTTTGAATAATCATTATTCTTCTCTTTAATTACTCCATCTTCTACTGTTGCAATCCTACCTCTTGGAGCTTCAAAGCAATATGCATATATATCATCTTTTGTAAAAGAAACATCTTCATTTAATATATTAATATTATTCTTTAATCCATCATCAATTCTACCAATTGATAAATTAACAACCGCTCCTCCTCTTGAATAGCCTGCAGTCCATATTTTAATTTTACCTTTTATATTATTAGTTAAAATATAATCCTTTAATGTATCTAAATATATATTAGATGCATCATAGAATCCTTCTGCAAATTCTTTATCATTACCTAATTTAAAATTAGAAGCCCATTCTCTTAAATATCCATATCCTCTAACACCAATACCAATTAATGTGTAATCATCAATTTCTCTTTTTGCAACACAAACACCAAATGAATCCTTAGTTGGAACTTTATCATAATAGTTATTTGCCTTAATAGTATTAAATCCTAATAAATTAAAGAAATATTTAATATGTCCACTCGCATTTTTATAATCCGCACCTTCTGGACTTGCCCCACCAGCAAGTGCTAGGCATGATGATGCTGTTGCAAGTTTTCTATCAACAAGACTTGCACTTTTATTAAAATAATCATCAGTATAAAAAACATCATACGAATATCTTGCTGATGTTTTATATGATGTGTAATAAAATGAGTTATTATTCACTTTCTTATTATTACATGATGATAATATAGTAATCATTACTGTAATAATAAACAATAGTAATACCTTTCTTATATACTTCATATCCCCAAAAATCCTTTCGTAATAATTTTATCATAAAATATTTATAAAAACAAAAACGTGTAGACTTTTTATATCTACACGTTTACTTATTCTTATTATAAAATCTATCTAATTCTTTTCTTAGGGATTGAGGATTAGAAATATAATGCTTATTTGTCCAATGTGGTGGCATAAGCTTTTGATATTTAGATGTTTCAAATCTATTATCTAATAATATCGCAACACCCTTATCATCCTCAGTTCTTATAACTCTACCTACACTTTGTATAACCTTAGTCATACCTGGATAAGTATATGCATATTCAAAGCCTTCTTCATAGATTTGATTAAAATAATCTCTTAATAGATTATTAAAATCATTTATTTGAGGAAGTCCAACTCCAACAATTATAACACCATTTAATGCATCCCCTATTAAATCAATACCTTCACTAAATACTCCACCTAAAACAAAGAATCCAACATGAGATTTTTCTTTATCGTTTCTAAATGTTTCTAATATTTCATTTTGAATTTCTATATTCATGTTTCTTTTTTGGATTATTTTTTCATAAGGGGGATTATCATCTAGGCTATCAACAACCATTTTTAAATATTGATATGAAGGGAAGAAAACTATGTAATTACCTTTTTTTGTTGATGTTAATATTTCTATATATTCTAATATTTTATCTATAGATGATCCTCTATCATTATATTTAGTTGATATTTTATTATCTATAATAATATCTAGCTTTTCATTATCAAAAGGTGATTCTAATTCTAAGAATTTACCTTCTCCTTTTGTTAAAAGATTAGCATGATATTCAATTGGTGATAATGTTGCAGAAAAGAATACTATTCCATGAATATATTCTCTTATTGTTTTTAGTAGAAATTCTGATGCATCAAGACAATAATATGATATAGATATTTCTTCATTATTTGATACTGCAAGTAGTCTATGTGTATCACTAAATATTTCACTAGTATTTATAAAATCTAATATTTTATAATAAATATCTAATGCTTGATCTTTATCATTAAATTTTTTATTGTCTTCAAATACACTATCGCATTTTATTAATAAATCTCTTAATTTATTATCTAATTTTAAATCAGGCTTAGTATCAACATAAAGTGATCCTTCATTCATCTTATCCTGATAATTAGATATTACTTCAATTACATTATTAGCCTCAGTTCTAATAGATGGCTTTAAGCCAGTTAATATTTTTCTTAATGTTCTTATATCTTCTTCATTAATTTCAGCTGAAAACATTTCTTTTGATCTATCAATCATATTATGTGCTTCATCAATTAATACCTTAGCATGATATACCTCATCAGATGAAAAATATCTAATTAAATGTGCAACAGGGTCAAATACATAATTATAATCAGCAATAATTACATCACAATAATAAGATAGATATAATGAATATTCAAATGCGCAAATCTTGTGTTTTTTTGAATATTCTCTTAATACTTCTTCACTTATTATATTATTGTTTTCTAATATATCTATTGTTGCAGTCTTAAGTCTATCAAAATATCCTTTCGCAAAAATACATTCATCAGGATTACAATGCAATGCCTTTTTATTACAAATTTTCTTTTTCGCAACAATATCTATTGCCTTTAGGTTTAATCCATCACGCTCTAGTATTTTTAATGCGTCTATTGGCGCATTCTTACCAGAACCCTTTGCGGTTAAATAAAATAGCTTATCGTTATGTTCTAAGGCTTTTAAAGAAGAAAATAGTGTAGCCATGGTCTTGCCTATTCCTGTTGGAGCTATTGCGTATAGAATTTTTTCATCCCTTAAGGCTCTATAAACACTAGCCATAAGGCTTCTTTGGCCCTTTCTTTCCATTTTAAAAGGGAATTTAATAGACTTAATAGTTTCTTGTCTTTTAACCTCATTAGTCTCTAAAATCGTTAAGAATTTGATATATTCTTCTAACGCATTTAAGCTAAATTCTTCAAGCTCATTAACATTTATGATAGAATCAAATGCTTTAGAAGAATAATCTATTACAGAAACATACATTAATCTTAGATGAATATTTTCTAAATTATTTAATAAGCAATATAAATATCCATATATTTTTAATTGAGCCATATGCTCACGATGATATTCTTCAGTTATTAAATCTAATTCTTCAGTTGTAGATTTAATCTCTAATAATATTGGGTTTTTACTATTAAAACCTAAAACACCATCAATATAACCATTAAGATTATATGTTTTATTATTGAAAGAGATATCTTGTTTAATAAAATATTCTTTTTTATCTCCTTCTTTAAATTGAGATTGGATATATTGGTGTATTTGAGTTCCTATATTTATTTCTCTATTAGAAAAGAATTCTTCCTTTAAATCACCACTTTGATGTATGAAGTATGCAAGCTCACGTACACCTATGTTTTTTGCCATTATATCCAACCTCCTTTATAATTATTTTAATTATATCATTTTTAAATAGGGTAGAGGAAAGAAAGTAATTCTTTGCCCCTCCCATTGCACCGTACGTACGGGTCTCGTATACGGCGCTACATTTATATTATTCACAAACTACTTAAGGTAGTATGAAAGAGGATTGACCAGTCCCGGTCTATT
>JAEELJ010000006.1 GCA_016288855.1 Acholeplasmatales bacterium | reverse complement strand
TTCATAAGTGATATGCTCCTAACAATTTTTTTAGGGTAGTATATTGAAATGAGTCGATAGTTAGTTAGTGCATATCTGAATCAAGTTTTCCTCAATTCACCTTAATTCTAAAGTGCGAACTTAAATTTAACCTAAAGAAAAATTAAAGTTTTAAAAAAAATAGAACCTAAGTATGTACTTAGGTTCTAATTCATTATACTCTTGCGTTATTAAATGTTTTGTTGATAGTTTTAATATATTCTCTTGAGAAATTAGTTAAAGTTTTACCTCTATATTCATCTCTTGAATAGAAATTATCAAAAGCAATACCAATAACATAATCATATACTAAATCATATAAATCTTCTTCAGAGTCAATTTCAGTATTCTTTAAGTCAACTAATTCATCATAAACACTTGTGAATACAGCATCATAATCTACATAATATGTATTAGTAAATGAAGGTTCTAATTCATCATATTCAATATCTGATGGTTCTTCTTTTTCAATTTCATTAAAATCACCATCTAATTGAACAGGTTCAGATGAAACACTATTAGATGTTAAGAAATCTATGAACTTTAATGCTAAATTATAATGAGCAGCATCCTTTGTGATAACAAGATTATCGCAGAATGCTAATGTATCCTCAGGAATAAAAATATCAAGCTTTAGCATGTATTCATTTCCACTAGTTGTAATATATTTTCTTTCAGGAGATGGCTTAGTTTGATCAGTCATTGCATTAATCATTGCTTTAACATTTTCAAGTTCTACATCATTTGCTTCATATGCATCATTTACAATAGTTGCAATCTGATCAGCATAATAATATAATGCATCACCAGTCCACATAAATCCTAAGTCAAGATGATCATCAACTATTTCCTTTTTAATATTATCTGTGCCCCAAGCATCATAATTCATTCCTTTTATTAATGACATTAGCTTATTTAAATCTGTAACACCTAATTCAGTAGATGTGACATTGTCTTTTGTAACACCATCAGTTTGGAATTGATATCCTGAATGATATAAATATCTCATTGCAGCATAATATGCATGCTGATGTGAATCATACATCGCAACTGTTGTACCACTTGGTAAAATTGAACGATCAAATAAACAAGCCCATTGATTTTCATTTTGAGTAACTGCATTATATAAATCTTCTGTTGGTTCAAATGCAATACACCATGTTCCCCATAAATAAGGAACAAAATAATTCTTTATTGAACTAATATTTTGTTCTTCTTGATGATCTTTAGTATTTTCTTCCATGTTGTTCATAATTTGCTGAACACCATATCTTAAATCTGAAGATTCAGGAGTATATTCTGATAAAGCTAACTTTGAAAAATCAATTTCTTGAATTAAATCAGCCCTATACATTTTTTCTACCATATAATCTGATGGACATACAACATCATAAATTGTATTTCCAGATTTAACCTTAGAATAGAATATTTCATTAGAATCAGCAACATCCATTACTACATCAACATGATATTTTTCCTCAAATGCTTCTACCATTGTATCATCAATATATTCGCCCCAATTTAAGAACAAAAGTTTTGGTCTTGATGAACAAGATGCTAAAGTCAAAGCTAAAACTGAGCATAAAGCAACACTAGTTATTTTTCTTTTTACGCACATTTTCAATTTTTCCTTTCGCAAAATTATATATAACGATTGCAACAATCATTAATATTGTTAACATAGTTGAGAATGCATATACACCTGGGAATAAATCCTTCTTACCAATTACAGAATATAACCAGATTGATAATGTTGAGAATCCATTTCCACTTGTAAATAAACCAACAACGAAATCTTCAAATGAAATTGTAAATGCTAATACCATTCCTGAGAATATACCACCCTTAATTGCAGGTATTAAAACCTTTCTTACAGATTTCATTGGCTTTAATCCTAAATCTAGTGATGCATCAAGCATATTAGGGTCAATTTCTTTCATCTTAGGTAATACATTTAAAATTACATAAGGTAGGATGAAATATACATGGGCAAATAGCATTGTCCAGAAACCGAATATAAATTTATTAAAAAATTTTAATACAGCGAAAATTAATGCAATAGATACACCTGTAACAATATCCGCATTTAATAATGGAATATTATTTAATAAGATTAATCTTGATTTAACCTTAGGTGGTAAGTAATAAATACCAATACCAATTAAAGTACCTAAAACTGTCGCAACGAGTGTTGCAACAATTGCAACCTCAAATGTACTTAATAATGCTGAATTTAATTCATCATTATCAAACATATGAATATAATTATCAAATGTGAATGATGCAAAACTAGAAATTGAATTACTTGAATTAAATGACTGAATTGCAATTATAATTATTGAAATATATAGCATAAAAATAGTAAATATTATTAATAATATTTCAACAACCTTCCACACTCTTTTTAACCAAGTATAATCTCTATATCCAAATTCTCTTAAAGTAGCTCTTGGATAATCATGTGGATTATATGGTTTTGTTTCAGTATCTTCTACTTTAGCTTCTTCTAAAGTAGTTTCTTTTAATTCTACGTTTTCCATTAGATTAAAGTCTCTCCTTCCTTATCATTCTTATTGATAATGACAATAGAGCCTAAAATTATAATTAATAATAGAACTGCAAGAACAGAACCGCCATTATAATCCATATTATAGAATGACTGTTCAATAATATTACCAATTAAAAGAATATTACCACGACCTAGAACCTTAGAGATTGCGAATCCTGATAAACATGGTAATAACACTGTAATTGAACCAGAAATAATACCTTTAGAAGTTAATGGAACAATTACCTTCCAGAATTTCTTAAAATCAGTTAAACCTAAGTCTAATGCTGCTTCATGTAGTAATGGGTCAATTTTTTCAAGTGATGTATAAATTGGCATTACCATAAATGGTAGATAAGTAAATACCATACCAATAATTACAGCTGCATCAGTACCTAATAAATTAGGTCCTGGTATACCAAATAAACTAGTAAAATAATTTGATGAATTTAATGCAGAGTATAGAGCATTAATTCTTAATAAGAAATTAGTCCACATTGGTAAAATTAATAATAATAGAACTAAATATTTATTTTTTATTTTTGATTTGTATAATGCATATGCAATAAGCATACCAAAGAAAATACAAATAACTGTTGTTAAAATAGAAAATTTAATTGAATTCCATAATGCAACAATTGTTGATTTTTCAGTTAGGATTGAAAAATTTTCAACTGTAAATGTAAAGTTTGGAGATACACCTTCTGAATCTACAAACATTAAAAATACCATCATGAAAATAGGTAGGATTGCAAAAACATATAACCAGATAAAATATGGTCTTGCTAATCTATCCAAATGATGTGATACCTGATGAGGAGGTATTACTCTATTGGCACGATTTTTTTGCATGTTCCGTCTACCTTCATCAAGCAAATTTCATAAGGGTCAACTTTAAGTCCTACATTATCCCCTGGTTTAACATCTTCATATGTATGAACCTTATAATCCTTATTTTCAATTTCAACTGTTAATTCATAATGAACGCCTTTGAAAATTGATGATTTAATTTGACCAATAATTTTAGCATTTTCAAGTGGAACAACATCCCAGTCTTCTGGTCTAATAACAACATCAACCTTTTCATTGTCATCAAATTCATATCCTACAACATCCCAATCAGTTCCTAAGAAATGAACTATATTCTTTGATACATATGTACCTTCAAAGATATTTGAATCACCAATGAAGTTTGCAACATATCTGTTTTCAGGTTCATTATAAATATCCTTTGGTGAACCTTGCTGTTGAATGATACCATTGTTCATGATAATAATTCTATCAGACATTACCATTGCTTCTTCTTGGTCGTGTGTTACGAAGATGAATGTGATACCTAAGTTTCTTTGCATTTGCTTAAGTTCATATTGCATGCTTCTTCTTAACTTCATATCAAGTGCTGAAAGTGGTTCATCTAATAAAAGAATCTTTGGTTTTAATACAATAGCACGTGCTATAGCAACACGCTGCATCTGACCACCAGATATTTTATCAATACCTCTTTCACCAAATCCTTCAAGACCAACTAATTTTAAAGCAGCTTCAACTGAATCTTTAATGCAATGCTTTAAAGCACGAGAGATATCAAAGTAAGAGATCTTAGATGAATCCTTACCCATTCTATCCTTGTCGCTTTTTGCAACTTCAGTTACAGCTTGAATTCCACCAAATAATTCTATTAAATTTTTACGAGAAGAATTCTTTAAACCGAAAGCTACGTTCTCATATACGTTTAAATTTGGAAATAATGCATATCTTTGGAAAACTGTATTAACAGGTCTCGCATATGCTGGAAGGTCATTGATGATCTTACCATTAATGATAATTTCACCAGAAGTTGGATATTCAAATCCACCGATCATTCTTAATGTAGTAGTTTTACCACATCCAGAAGGTCCTAAAAAAGTTACAAATTCATTTTCGTAGATATTTAAATTAATGTTATCTACGACACAATTCTCACCATAGAATTTTACTATGTTGTGTAATTCGATAATTGGTTGTTTCAACTCAATTTACCAAACGAATGATTATTAATCATTCTAATCCTTTCCCTAAAAAATATTTAAATTTTTTTGGCTTGTAACCGGAAATACCTTAACGCCCCAAAGTTAACATATAAACTAACAGTTAACGAGTTTCTGATTTTATATATTATGCGATTATTATATTCTTAATTTCAAATTAATCAATACTTTTTTTGAAATAAAAAATAATTATTAAAAATAGAAATTTTATTTTAAATAAAAATATATAAAAAAATAGTAAATATTGATGTCATTTTCAAACAAAAATACTTACTATTTTTTAATTATTTAGATATTTTTTTCTTTTCACCAAGTATAGTTACAATCATATTTGGTTCAACTGATGATGTAATATAAGTTGATGAACCAATTATTGACCCCTTACCAATAACTGTATCTCCACCAAATATTGAAGCACTTGAATAAATTGTTACATTGTCTTCTACTGTTGGATGACGTTTCACACCTGCAAGCTTTTGGCCCTTTCCTAATGATAGTGCACCTAATGTAACACCTTGATAAATTTTTACATGTGAGCCTATTTCAGTTGTTTCTCCAATAACAATACCTGTTCCATGGTCAATAAAGAAATAAGAACCAATCTTCGCACCAGGGTTAATATCAATACCTGTCTTTGTATGAGCATATTCAGAGATTGCTCTTGGAAGAATAGGTACCCCTAAATTATATAAGATATGTGCAATTCTATAAATAAATATTGCAGTGAATCCAGGATATGTTAATATAATTTCATCTTTACTTTTAGCTGCTGGATCTCCATCAAATAAAGCTTGAACATCTGTTTTTAATAATTCATCTGCTTCAGGCAACTTATTTAAGAAATTTTCCATTATATCATCATATTGTATATTTGAATTTGTAATTCTATTTATTGCACTTAAAAGAATGCATAAATCTTCTTTTATTTCATTTAATTTTAAATCTAAATATTGATCAAGCTTTATAACATGATCAACATAACCTGGAAATAAAAATGAACGCATATCATTAATGAATTTTACTAAATCATCATGACGCATTGCTTCATCTTTCACAGGCTGTAATTTTTTGTCGTTAAACCATTTTTCGAAGTTTTTATCCATAATAAAGCCTCCATTCTAAAATGTTCTTTTTAATTATAGTATAAAAATAAATATTTTTAAACAATTATTATACTTTTGTTGTTTAAAATTTTATTTTAAAAGTGTATAATTTCATTGAGGTATTTTATGAAAGAAATTGATACAAAAGTTATAACAAATGAGGTTGCTAGACTTTGTGTTGAAGCAGCCACTTATATTGAATGTGATGTATTAAAAGTTTTGAAAAAAGCTAAAGATAATGAATCTGGTCTTTCAAAATCAATTATGGAACAGATTATAGAAAATGATGAATTAGCTACAAATGAAAATGTACCTATGTGTCAAGACACTGGAATAATGATTTGTTTTGTTGAAATAGGTAACGATGTACATCTAAATGGGGATTTATATGAAGCAATAAATAAAGGTGTTTCTAAAGGTTATACTGAAGGCTATTTAAGAAAAAGTGTTGTTAAATCACCTTTAAATAGAATTAATACTAAGGATAATACTCCTGCAATTGTACATGTAAAATACGTATTAGGAGATCAATTAAAAATAACTGTATGTCCTAAGGGTGCAGGATCTGAAAATATGAGCAAAGTAAAAATGCTTGTACCTGCAGATGGAATTGATGGAATAAAGAAATTTGTTGTTGATACAATTGTTGAAGCCGGTGGTCGTGCATGTCCTCCATTAATCGTTGGTGTTGGTATTGGTGGAGATTTAGAAACATGTGCATTACTAGCAAAAAAATCTTTATTAAGACCTATTGAAGATGAATCAGATGATCCAGATGCTAATAAGCTAGAGCATGAATTATATGATTTAATCAATAAAACAAATGTTGGACCTATGGGATTAGGTGGTAAGACTACTGCTCTTGCTGTAAAGGTTAATCTATATCCTTGTCATATTGCATCATTACCTGTTGCAGTAAACATTCAATGTCATGCATCTAGACATAAGGTGGTGATTCTATGATAATTAGATATCCAGAAGATAAAGATAAATTACAAGAACTTCACGCTGGTGATGTTGTTGAATTCACAGGCACAATCCTAACATCAAGAGATGCTGCTCATATGAGAATGAAAAACATGATTGATAATGGTGAAGAAATACCTGTAGACTTTACAGACGCATTTATATATTATGCAGGTCCTACACCAACTAAACCAGGTCATGTAATTGGATCAATAGGACCTACTACTTCTTCTAGAATGGATAAATTTGGACCTCTTATGACTAAGCTTAAGGTCAAAGCAACAATTGGTAAGGGTCCAAGAAATGAAGAATGTACTAAATATTATATTGACAATAAAATATTATATTTTATAACAACTGGTGGTTGTGGCGCATTACTTGCAAAATCAGTTAAAGAAGCTAAGGAAATTGCTTTCTTAGATTTAGGACCTGAATCTATTAAGAGATTAAAAGTTGATGGTTTTAAAATGATATGTGCCATTGATTATCATGGAAATAATATATTTAATAAACAATAAGGAGAAAGAAAATGGATTTAAAAGAAGAATCATTAAATTTACATAAAAAGAATCATGGAAAGCTAGAAATCAAATCAAAGGTTAGAATTGCAAACCAAAAGGATTTATCATTAGCATATACTCCAGGTGTTGCATTTGCTTGCAAGGAAATCGAAAAGGATCCTGAATTAGCATATGAATATACATCTAAAGCTAATATGGTTGCCGTTATTTCTGATGGTTCTGCTGTATTAGGATTAGGTAATATTGGACCTTATGGTGCAATTCCAGTTATGGAAGGTAAATCTATTCTAATGAAGGAATTAGCTGGTGTAGATTCAATTCCTCTATGTCTTGCAACTCAAGATGTTGAAGAAATTATTAAAACATGTAAATATTTAGAGCCAACATTAGGAGCAATTAATCTAGAAGATATTTCAGCTCCAAGATGTATCACAATTGAAAGAAGATTAATGGAAGAAATGAATATTCCAGTATTCCATGATGATCAACATGGTACTTCTATTATTGTTGCTGCTGTATTTAAGAATGTAGAAAGATTCACTAAAAAATCTTTAAAAGATATGACATTAATAATGAGTGGTACTGGTGCAGCTGGTTCACAAATAGCTGTAATGTTAAAGAAAATTGGTGTTGGTAAAATTTATGCTTATGATATCACAGGTGTTATCGATAAGAAAAAATATGATTCATATAATTTCTTAATTAAAGAATTATTAGATCAAGGTATTTATGATACACCAGAAAATCATGATGGAACATTAGCTTCAATCATGAAAGGTGCTAATGCATTCGTTGGTGTTTCTGCACCTAATTTAGTCACAAAAGAAATGGTACAATCAATGGCTAAGGATCCTATTGTATTTGCAATGGCAAATCCTACACCTGAAATCTCATATGATGACGCAGTAAGTGCTGGTGCTTATATTGCAGGTTCAGGTAGATCAGATTATCCAAACCAAATTAATAATGTATTAGCTTTCCCAGGTTTATTTAAGGGAGCACTTGAAGTTAGAGCTTCTAAAATTAATTATGAAATGCAAATTGCTGCAGCAGACGCAATTGCATCTATCATTCCTGATAATGAATTAAGAAGAGATTATATTGTACCTGGTGCATTTGATCCAAGAGTTGTTCCTGCTGTTGCTAAAGCAGTTGCTGAAGCAGCAATTAAAACAGGAGTATCAAAATTATATAAAAAGTAATATTTTAAACGGCACTTCACAAATATAGGGGGATAGGGGGATAAACTCCTATTCAAATTCGGGGGGATACCCCTTATCAAAAATAGGGGGATGACCTAAAATTAATATCAAAAAGGACATTAGATGATTTTCTAATGTCCTTTCTTTGTTTGGATATATATTTTTATTTAATTGGTTCATTTTTGTTCAAACAAAACATTGCCCTATTTCTAAAACGTCCAAAATCTTTATAGCCATATCCATCACTTATTAATCGTTTTAATCTGCCATTTAGTGATTCCATTGGACCGTTAGATAATCTTTTGCCATTTATTCTAATAAATGAATTTGCTATGTATATTTTCCATCTAGATAGAAGATTACCAAATTCTCTAAACTCGTCAAACTTTGATGATTTAAATCTTTCAATGAAATCATTAATTTTCAATATTGAGTCAGGTGAATACTCTTCAGTTAAATTAAATTCTTGGTATTCACTTTTAAGCTGATAGGCTTCCTTTAAATCTTGATCAATTTTAAGTAATTCATTTAGTACTGCGAACTTATCTACAAGATATCCATAATGTGACTTTGGTTTTCTTACATATTTAATATTGTCAAAATTACTAGTGAAGTAATAATGAAATGTCTTTAATAGCCAGTAGTTATCCCTACGACTTGAATCTTTATATTTAATATATTTTCTTTGGATTTTAAGTCTAATACTGTCAATTGCTCTATTAAGGTGTTCTATAACGTGAAAAGAATCTACACATACTGTTGCGTTAGGTAAATAATCTTCCACAATATCTAAATATGTTTGCCACATATCAATGTTTACGTGTGTAACTTCAAGCCTTTCTTTTAGTGGAATACTCATAAAATACTCTTCTAAGACATTTTTTCTCCTGGCATCAAGTAAATCTATTAA
>JAEELJ010000053.1 GCA_016288855.1 Acholeplasmatales bacterium | reverse complement strand
TTCCTTTTCAATTGTATAAAGCTTATCAGGGATGATACTATCATCCTCTTTGGGTACTTTAGAAATATATTCAGAATGCTTAGCTAAATTTGCTATAGATGCCTTATTGACCTTTCTTACCTTTTCAATAGGTAATACTTCGCCATCTTCTCTAATGAACTGTCTATTTTCAACAATTGCATTCTCTATATATTTAAGTGTATTTTCTATTTTTATAATCCAATCTTCATGAACTATAATCTTAACATCAAATGCTTCAAGTCTTTCATCCATACCCTTAAGTAAAGATTTAATTCCATCATCATTAATTTCATCAAGATTCTTTTTTAAATTCATAAATGAATTATAGATAAGTCTGGTAAAGTCCATGTCTTACCTCCTATTATTTTGCGTTAGATACTATTCTTTCAATGCTTGATATTGTAATTGGCATATTGCCTTCGCCAAACGAAGAATTAACAATATTAATTAAATCTTCTTTACTCTTCTTTAAAGAATTAGAATTTTGTCCTTCAAGTTTTCTAATTATCTTTTTAGCAATAATATCATCTAAAGCTTCTATTTCAGTACCACCACATGCAACATAAGCTTCTACATATTGATGAATTTGCTTCATAATACGGTTACCAAATGAAATATAGAAATGTCTTTGTAAATATTCATCTAATAATTTAATTGATTCAAGACCAGAATCAGATAATTTATAGGAATCATTTGCTTTATTTACCATTCTTTCAAAATCATCAAATGATACATGAGGTATATCCTTATAATCTGCATCAAAACTTAATGCCTTCTTGTCTAAATTCATAATCATTGCACGGTCATATACCTTATCAGAGATAGAGAATGTAGAATCATCATTATTTGCTGTACCAATAAACCACATATTCTTTGGTAGTTTTAACATTCCATTTTCTAATTTCTTCGGATCATTCTTCCACATATCAGATACTACTTCTAACCATCTTCCATCTGGATTTGGTATTTCAAGTAAAGATAAGAATTCTGCAAAATAATATTCAATTCTAGCAATATTCATTTCATCTAGAATTGTAATATACATATCATTTTTATAATTAGCCTCATAAAGCTTTTTTAAAAATGGTGTTTCATTAAATTTTTTAGTAAATTCGTTATAATATCCAATTAAATCTGTTCTTTCCTTCCACATAGGCTGAACTGGTACAATTACTGGATCATTTTTAATATAATTACCAAATGCATAAGCTAAAGATGTTTTACCTGTACCACTCATACCCTGTAGAATCATAATATGTGATACAGCTAAATTAGCTACAAATTTTCTTACATCATCAATTGAATAATATAAATGATGTATGCTTGCAGCATAATTTCTAAAACCTTCACAAAAATCTTTTAAATTGATTTCTAAATTAGGCTCTTTTGGCTCATAATTTACGTATTCTTTATCGATTTCAGTAAGCATTGCAAATCTAGATTCACTTATTCTTTCTACTGTCTTTTTTTTAGTTAGTGAAATATTTAATAATATTACAAGGGTAATAATTGCAATAATAGCTATAATTAAATAAATTATAATTGCACCCTCACTTGCAAATATACTCATATATTATTCCATCCTTTCAAGCTTATTGTTAGTATGCTTAAGACTTCCTATACCAGAATATTTAGTTAATGCCTTAACCATATTATCTCCTGTCATATATAAAATCTTATTTATAATTAAAAAATCAATTGCTTGATTAATTTCCATTCCCATTTCATGCAATGAAACTAAATAATCATCAATCATATTTAATGATTTATTATCAAATTTAAAACCTTTCTCTTCTATTAGAGAAACAATCTCATCTACATGATTCCAAGTTAAATCATCTAATTCCTTACAGTCTATAAATGCATCTTTGAATGATTGATATGAAGGAACTAAATGTAGGCATTCTTCTTTTTCACAAGGAGTAAGTGATAATTTAGCATAACAGCCATACTTTCTTAATTCAAAATCATGGTCATCTTCAGTCAATACAAATATCCATACATTTTCAGGTATAGCTAAACGCTTATATTTCTTGTCGTTAATTATGCAATTAATATCGATTGATGAATAATCATAAGGATTAATAATATGATCCTTAAAAATATTTAAGTCACTACCTTTTGATGCCTTTAATACTACAATACAAATAGATTCTTTATCGTATCTAGCTGAATAAATAGCCTTTAGGGTATCAGTAGAGGTAAAATGTTTAATTTTATTTGAATCTAATATATTTGGCATAGCACCAAAATATTCAAATAAAAAAGGAAGCTTGTCCTCATCGTTTCTATTTAAAAATAATAATCTAGATGATAGCATAGATGCAATAAATGCTTTACCTCTTCCTTCATTCATTAAATATCCCTTGGATTTAAAAAAAGAAATGAATGAGGAAGCTAATTTATTTAACTTCATCTTTGTATGCTCTGGGCTCTTATATCTATCAAAATTTAAATGATTAATATTAGTTTTCTTTTTCTTTATAATAATTGGTGAATCATCTTCACTATTTTCCTTAAGCGGAGTCTTAACTATTATTGGTAAATCCCCTTTTTTAAAACTATTAATTACTATCGGTTCAATTTTATCTTTTTCCATAATAAGAACTCCCCCTTTTTAATTTATAGAAAAACAAAACAAATTTGTCTTAATTATAACATAATTTTATATTTAGAGTAAATAATTATTAAAAAAATAAATTTTTTTAGTAAAATTTCAAACTATACTACTAAAAATCAATTCTGGTAGATAAATTGGTAGATAAATTGGTAGATAAAATCAAATAATTATGCAGTTAACTTCTAATGTTTAATCATTGAACCTTTCATAAAAAAGATGGCATCAATTTGTTTTTGATACCATCAATATCGCTTTATATTAACTCGACTTATTTTTCAAAATTTTTCTGCGAAAGGCAACATACCGTCTCAACGTGAGAAAGTAATTCGCGGATTTTTCTTAAAAATAAGTCAAGTTATTATTACCACTGTATAAAATTTATTTTGCAACAGTTATTTCTTATATAAAAATACATCAGTATTTATTACATAAGCTAAACCATTATTTATAGCTTCATCATAAGAATAATTTTCATATAATAATTTCTTAGTTACAAAATTATAATCTTTTTCATAAAATCTCTTGTTGATTATTTCCTTTAACATATCATTAATATTATATTCTAACTGAGCAGATGGATTATTTTTTGAAAGCATTCTATCATCTCTTACATTATCAATTAATTTATCTAATTTGTCATCAAAAGAAATTAATGGCAACATTTTTGCTATATCATATAAATGTCTAGAGTCTCTATCTTCCATATTTTGTATTTTATAATCACAAACTGCAAAAATCTTATCAATAAATGTTCTTTCAACAGATTGAACATTCATTTCAAAATCTATAACAAATGGGACTGGCATTTTAATATTATTATTTTTACAAAAAGTACCAATATAACTATTTATTATGTGCTTATTAACAGGATATACACTTTGATAATAACTTGTTTCTATTATTATCTCTAATTTATCTGAATCAAATAATGACTCATATTTGAAAATATATTTATTGTAATTATACCTAGTTTTTATCATGTCTGGATTAGATAATTCTAATCCAAGATTATTAGCAATATTTATTATAATATCATGTGATTTTCGCTTTTCACTATCTGTAGGCTTTTTATTCATTGATAAATCTATATCTTCAGAAAATCTATCAATTAATCCATATGCTTTAGATAATGATGTTCCGCCCTTAAAAACAAACGGAATGTCTTCTTTAGACAATTCATATAGGAATAATGATTGTATTAAATCTTTTTCAACAATAATATTGCTTCTTTTTATTTCAGATGCAACCGTTTCAATTATCTCTTTCCATTCACTTTTATAATTATTATACCAATTCATTCATTAACCCACCTTCGTATATATTTTTATAAACAACTGCTGGAAATAAAGAAATGTATTCTCTAACAACATTAAAATTAATACCAACATTATCCACATATTCTCTTAATTTATTTCTATATTCAATACCTGATAATTCAGAATATTTATCAATTATAGACATTAATGATAAAAATTCTAGTTCCTTAATATTATCTTTTGTAATAAGGGACAATGGCTTATATATTATAAGATTATTACCATCAATTTCTAACTTTCTTTGTTTAGTAGTTGCCTCATTAGAACATATCTCATACACGCTAGGATTTTGTGAAGTGAATCCATATTTATTAACTAATGAAATACCAGTTAGGTATCCTCCAACCGTAAAATATTTCTTTTCAATATATTTATCAATTGACATTTTACCATCAGTACCTAATATTGTTTTATAAGGAATAAAATATACACCATTAAATGATCTTTCTAATTTACCTTCATCAGTCAATCTTTTCATTTCTTGTCTAATAACTTCTTTTGATGAACCAGGAATTTCATTTAAAAAAATAGGCTCACCCTTATTAAAGTTTTTTGTTATATAGTCGTAAATCATATCATCACCTCACAAATTTGAAATTTTTTTTTTCGATTTTATTATATCATTGTTGCATTAAAAATACAATATCAACCATTAGAAAATGAGTTATAAATAGGGTAGAGGAAAGAAAGTAATTCTTTGCCCCTCCCATTGCACCGTACGTACGGGTCTCGTATACGGCGCTACATTTATATTATTCACAAACTACTTAAGGTAGTATGAAAGAGGATTGACCAGTCCCGGTCTATT
>JAEELJ010000052.1 GCA_016288855.1 Acholeplasmatales bacterium | reverse complement strand
TCGTAGGCTCGGAGATTTTGCTACACCTCTTCCTTCACCCATAGGATTACTCCTAACGGCTTGAGGTTCGCTACACTTGGCGGTAAATACCCGTGACTGGACTTTCACCAGTGAGATTAGTGCCATGCCCGGCACACATTATAAATGGCCTACTACATTCGTGTAGTAAGCCATATTTTTTTAATATTATTCAGTAACCTCTTTAGCTTCTTCCTTTGGAGCCTCTAAATTAGTATTTTCTTGTTCAACATTTTCTACATTTTCTTGATTTTCTATTTCTTCAGCTTCCTTTGCAACTAATGCAATATTAGAAATAATTTGATTATCCTTTAATCTAACTAATATTACACCTTGTGTATTTCTACCAGAAACTGAGATTTCAGATGCATGAATTCTAGTTGTTACACCCTTATTAGATGTAATAATTAAATCCTTTTCATCATCAATTGCAGCTAATGTAACAAGTTTACCATTCTTTTGTGTTACATTTAATGCCTTAACACCGGCACCGCCTCTATTTTGTAATCTATAATCAGATGCAGGACTTCTCTTACCAAATCCATTTTCAGTAATAACTAAAATCTGATCATCCTCACTCTTTAAAGATGCTGCGCCAACGATAACATCGTCATCACCAATTAGCATACCACGTACACCAGAACCTGTACGTCCGATTGAACGAATTTGATCCTCTGCAAATCTAATTGATTTACCTGAAGATGCACCAAGTATAATTGACTGACTACCATCAGTAACCATTACCTTGTATAATTCATCATCCTCATCTAGGTTAATTGCAATAATACCTGATGTTCTTATATTCTTGAATTCAGCAAGATTTGTACGTTTTACTGTACCACGTCTTGTAACGAAGAATAAGTATCTAGATTCATCTTCTATTGAATCTACAGTACAAATTGTTTGAAGGTGTTCTCCTTCCTTAAATTCAAATACATTTACAAGAGGTGTTCCCTTAGATATTCTTGATCCTTCAGGAATCATATATGTCTTTTGAACATATACTCTACCTAAATTAGTAAAGAATAATAAGTAATCATGTGAGAATGCAGGTACAATTAATGATACATCATCATCTGTATTAGTCTTAATACCTGTAATACCCATACCACCTCTGTGCTGTGACTTATATTCACTTTCAGGCATTCTCTTAACATAACCCTTCTTAGTTACGTTAATAATTACATTTTCTCTTGGAATTAAATCTTCATTAGAAATGTTGATTTCGATATTTGTTGCGACTTCACTTCTTCTTTCATCGCCAAATTGATCACGAATTTCAATCATTTCTGATTTTAATAATTCCTTTTTCTTTTCTTCGTCTGATAATATTCCTCTATAATAATCACAATCAGCAAGTAAGCTATTTCTTTCTTCAACTAGCTTATCATAGTTCATACCTGATAATCTTTGTAATCTCATATCTAAGATTGCCTGAGCTTGAACATCTGATAAATTGAAGCGATCCATTAACTTTTGCTTTTCAGTTCCATCCTTAGTATTTCTAATTAAATGAACTACTTCATCAATATTATCATGAGCAATTAATAAACCTTCTAGAATATGAATTCTTTCTTGAGCCTTATTAAGACGGAATTCAGTTCTTCTAGTAATTACATTTAATTGATGACTTAAATAAGCATCAAGTGCATCATGTAGGGTAATTGATACTGGCTTATTATTTAGAATACATACCATATTCATACCATAGCTTGATTGAAGCTGTGTATATTTATATAGCATATTTAAAATAACTTCTGGATTAACGTCTCTTCTTAATTCAATAACAATTCTTAAACCATCCATAGATGATTCATCACGTAGGTCTGTAATACCATCAATAATCTTATCTTTTGCAACAGTTGCAATACGTTCAATAATTCTTGTTTTATTAATTCCATATGGAATTTCTGTAACAACAATTTCACTCTTACCATTATCAAAATGGTCAATATGTGCCTTACTTCTTACAATAATAGTACCATTTCCTGTTGTATAAGCATCATGTAATCCTTGCTTACCTAGAATTAATCCTCCTGTAGGGAAATCTGGAGCTGGAATATATGCCATTAATTCCTCACTAGTAAGATTAGGATTATCAAGTAATGCAATACATCCATTAAATACTTCAGTTAGGTTATGTGGTGGAATGTTTGTTGCCATACCTACCGCAATACCTGTTGCACCATTAACAAGTAGGTTAGGAATTCTTGCAGGTAATAATACTGGTTCAGTTTCAGTTGCATCGTAGTTATCTGCAAAATCTACTGTGTTTTCATCTAAATCTCTTAGCATTTCCATAGAGATTTTAGATAATCTTGCTTCAGTATAACGCATGGCTGCAGCGCCATCACCGTCAATATTACCAAAGTTACCATGGCCATCAATTAAAGGATATCTATAGCTGAAATCCTGTGCCATATGTACCATTGCTTCATAAATAGATGAGTCACCATGTGGGTGATACTTACCCATAACGTCACCAACAATTCTTGCAGACTTTTTGTGTGCAACATTGCTGTAAACCTTTAACTCATTCATACCATATAAAATTCTTCTTTGAACTGGTTTTAAACCATCTCTTGCATCAGGTAATGCTCTTGCAATAATTACTGATAATGCGTAATTTAAGAAGGAAGTCTTCATCTTAGTATTGACATCTAATAATTCAATACTATCATGCTTTCTTTCCTCAAGAGCTTTTTCAAATTGTATGTCTTTTTCGTTCTGTGCCATTTAATTCACCATTAAATATCAAGATTAGAAGCATCATTTGCATGCTCTTGAATATATACCTTTCTAGGTTCTACCTCTTCTCCCATTAACATTTCAAATGTTTGGTCTGCAATCATTGCATCTTCAAGGTGAACTCTTACTAATGTACGAGTTGCTGGGTCCATAGTTGTTTCCCATAATTGTGCAGGGTCCATTTCACCAAGACCTTTGTATCTTTGTATTTCAAATCTCTTATTAGCATATTTAGGGTCACGCTTTAATTGCTCTAGCTGTTCATCTGAATATGCATAATCTAAGCTCTTACCAAATTGAATCTTAAATAGAGGTGGCTTTGCAACATAAATATATCCAGCCTCAATTAATCCTCTCATAAATCTAAAGAAGAATGTTAATAATAGAATACAAATATGTTCACCATCGACATCGGCATCGGTCATGATTACGATTTTTTGATATCTAGCCTTAGATAAGTCAAAATCCTCACCAATACCTGTACCAATAGCTTGAATCATAGATAAAATTTCATTGTTTTCTAATGCTCTTGCAAGCTGTACCTTTTGTACATTTAAAACCTTACCTCTTAATGGTAGGATAGCCTGATAATTAGAATTTCTACCTGATTTAGCTGAACCACCGGCAGAATCTCCTTCGACTAGATACATTTCTGATAATGATGGATCTTTACTTCTACAGTCTGCAAGCTTTGAATTAAGCATTAAAGAATCAAGAGGAGATTTTCTTCTTGTTGCTTCTCTTGCTTTACGTGCATTAATTCTTGCACGTGATGCAAGTAAACACTTTTCAATAATAGTTTTTGCATCATTAGGGTGCTCAGCTAAATAACGCTTCATAGCCTCACCAAATGCTTGTGAAACTAAAGGTCTAACCTCTGAGTTACCTAATTTAGATTTTGTTTGTCCTTCAAACTGAGGGTTAGGGTGCTTAATAGAAATTATTGCAACAAGACCTTCTAATACGTCTTCACCAGTAATTTCTTCATCCTTCTTTAATAATTTATTGTCCTCAGCATATTTTTTTAATTCTCTTTGAAGTGCCATCTTGAAGCCTGCTTCATGATAACCACCTTCATGAGTATTAACGTTGTTTACAAATGAATAAACATCAGTGTTGTAGCCATCGTTATATTGCATTGCGATTTCTATCGCAACCTGTCTTTTAACCTGCTTACCTTCCTGGTTTGTTTCTTCATAAGTACCAATTGTATTAGTATAAATGATGTCTTTATTTACAATATTTTTCTTGCTAGATAGGAATTCAACATATTCCTTAACTCCACCATCATAATGATATTCATTAGAAATTGGATTTTCTGGATCACGTCTATCTACAACTGTAATAGTTAAAACTGAGTTTAAGAATGCAGTTTCTTGCATTCTCTTTCTTATAGTTTCATAATCAAATACTGTTGTATCATGGAAAATTTCATAGTCAGCCTTAAATGAAACCTTAGTTCCTGTATGATCTGATGTATCATGCTCATACATATCATTAACAACAATACCACGTTCAAAACGTTCAGTATATTGCTTACCATTTCTTGAAACAGTTACCTCTAACCATTCAGATAGCGCATTTACTACTGATGCACCTACACCATGTAGACCACCTGAAACCTTATATGCAGAACCTTCTTCAAATTTACCACCGGCATGTAATACCGTAAAAATTGCTTCTAGTGCTGGTCTTTTTGTTTCTGGGTGAATGTCAACTGGCATACCACGTCCATCATCTGTTACGCTAATGACATTATCGGGTAAAATTTCAACTAAAATATGTGAAGCATATCCTGCTAATGCTTCATCTACTGAGTTATCTACAATTTCCCATACTAAGTGATGTAATCCTGTTACACCTGTTGAACCGATATACATACCAGGTCTTTCACGAACTGGCTCAAGACCTTTTAAAATCTTGATTTCAGATGCATCGTATTCATTTGCATCAGGATTGCCCTGCTGAAGTGCTTCTTCAACTTCTTTGGCAGTTAATTCCTTATTCTCTTCCATCATTTTTCTCCTTCTCTATTCTAATAACTAACGCATCCTTTAGGATAACATCAGGTATTTCTAAAATACTTGTTGTAGTAATAAATGTTTGCCCACCCTTTACTACATAGTTAGATAATGCTTGTATCTTGTCTTTATCTAAAGATGCATATACATCATCTAGCATAATTATTGGCTTAATACCATAATTTTCTTCCATAAGCTTAGCTAATGCTAGCTTAATTGCAATAACACTTATTCTCTTTTCCCCCTCAGATGCATAGCTTATTGCGAGTTTATTATCTAAATAAATAATCATATCATCTCTATGAGTACCTATATTAGTCGATTTAGTGATTTTATCATATCTTAATTTATCCATAAAAGATTTTTTAGGATTTAAGATATCATATGTTTCTTGGTATTTTAAATTTATATTTTTAATACCTAAGCTTTTTGATGTTTCATTAAGCTTTTTATTTAAATCATCAATAAATGATTTTCTTTTTTTATTGATGATAACTAAATTTGAAATAACCTCATCAGTAATAATAGATAAATATGCTTCATCTAAATTATCACTTTTTAATATGTTATTTCTTTCAGTAACAAGCTTTTTATATTTTGATAAATAAGATAAATATTCTTTATCATTTAAGGCAATTTCAAGATCTAAAAATCTTCTTCTTATTTGTTTAGAACCATCAATTAATTCAATATCTGATGGTGAAAACATAACCGTTGGTAAATGTCCTATAAAATCAGATGCATGCTTAATCTTAACTCCATTAACAAAATAACTTTTTCCTTCATTTGATAAAATTATTTTAAAATTATCATTGTCATTTAAAAGATTAATTTGTGAATAATCCTTTTGTTCTAGGATTGCCTCAGTTAAATCAGTTGTTCTATGTGATTTTGTAGTAGATGCAATATTAATTGCTTCTAATATACTTGTTTTACCTACTGCATTCTTACCTGATAATATTACAAGGCGATTATTGCAGTTAAAAGAAAAATTATCATATAACCTGAAATTTTTTAAAGTGATTTTTGAAATCATTCAATAACATATTCTTCGCCATTAACCTTAATAACATCACCAGGACGAAGCTTTTTTCCTCTTCTTGTTTCTTTTTCTCCATTAAAATAAACATCATTTTCAGCTAAGAAATATTTAGCCTGTCCTCCTGATGAAATAATGGATTCCATTTTTAATAATTGTTGTAATTCAATATATTCAGAGTTAATTTTTATTTTTTTCATGAAAAATCACCTTCTATATGATTATATCATATAGTAAGTAAAAATTCTATATTTTCTTTTAAATTTCCTTTATTTTTTGATTTTTTATAGTTAAATGGTTAGTTAATGATAAAAATTATAAAAAATTAAATAAAATGGTTTTTTAAGCCTTAAAATAGAATAATCACTTTTATTTTTAAATGTTATAGATATATTTTTTATTTCTTATATATTTTCATTTTTATTAGAAAAAATATTTTTTATTATTTTAAATTATTATATTTTTTGTACTTTTTTATAACAAAAATTACATTAAAATTAAAAAAATGCTAATTAAATAAAAAATTTTTTGTATTGAAAATTTTGGACATTTTTATTTATAATAAGTAATATATTTATTTTTTAATAAGAAATATGTAGAAATTATAGTAATTTTGTGAAAATATGTAATTTTGTACTCTTAAGTAAAAAAATTATAAATATATGTTATACTTTATGCCGTAGTGATTTTATATAAGTTTGAATGAGGTTAAATTATTTAAGGAGATTTTTATGGCAAAATATAAAAACGCAGAACAATCTAAAGAATTATTAAAAAATGCATTTGCTGAATTAGTTTATGAAAAGAAAGATATTTTAAAGGTTAGTGTAAAGGAAATCATTGAAAAATCAACTGTTTCTAAGTCTACATTCTATACACATTATAAGAATATTAATGATTTAGTTGCAGATATTACTGAAGATTTCACTAAGATCTTTTCAGTTAGCTTAGAAAAGTATATTAAGGAAACAGATGGCACTAATTACATGCCTTATGTTGTTGAATGTATTTCTCATTTTAAGGAAAAAGAAAAATACTATTTCATGCTAACTAGAATTAATAACATTTATTATATCTACAATAATTTAAAGAAAAGCCTTGTTGATATTATTTCAAAAAGAGATAAGATTAAATTCTTTATTGGAGAAAAGGATGTAACTGAATTATATTTAGATTATGTTCTATCTGGAATTGTTAATGTATTCTATGATTATTTCAGTGGTTTCTTAAAGGATACTAACCTTGATGAAATTGCATTCTTTGCTGAGGGTGCATTCACATTTAAGGTTGAAAGAAAAGTTATTGATTAAAAAAAATATAATATATCGAGTAGAGTAGAAAAATAAATATTTTCATATTTATTCTTCATCCCCTCTCACACCACCACATCGTGCCGTTCGGCAATGGGCGGTTCAATTCATAAGTTTAAATTCAAGCTAAATAATAATCTAAGGCGAAGACTAATCCTCTTCGTCCTTTCTTTTTATTTGGTTGTGCTAGTCTTTCTTTTGATATTGCATTTTGAAGTATTTTAGAATGTGCGACAAACATATATCCTCGCCTACAAAATGCTAGACCTCTTGCCTCATCTTTAGAGTAGCCACATTTAACAAGACTTTCTATTCTTG
>JAEELJ010000051.1 GCA_016288855.1 Acholeplasmatales bacterium | reverse complement strand
GAAAAGGTCTGGTGGCGATAGCAAAGTGGTCACACCTGTTCCCATACCGAACACAGAAGTTAAGCACTTTTACGCCGATGGTAGTACGCTTCGAACGTGCAAGAGTAGGTAGTTGCCAGGCTCTCTCTTTGATATAATAGTTATCTAAGACTCTTAATGAGTCTTTTTTTATTTTTTTATTAAAATAATATGTACAAAAGTATAATTTTTGTTATATAATATGAATTAAGAATATTTGGAATGGGAGTTATAGAATAATGGATACTGATCTTTTAGAACCAAGAAGTGCTTATCAACACATCTATAAGGATAAGCATCATGAAAATACTATTAAGTATTTTGATGATTTAGTAAAAAAAGCTAATACTGATATTGAGGGAAATAGACAAACTGTAAAACAATATCGTGAAGTATTAAAGCAATTAGAGAGTTTAAATGGTAAATTAGCTGGGAAAAAGGGATTAAAAACATTTTTAATTATTTTAACAGTTATTTCATTTATTGCTGGTGCAATATTTGTTTTATTAGGAGTAAATGAAACTCTACCATTATGGGCAGGTATTCTTGCCTGTGTTGGTTGCGTAGGCTTAGCAGTCGGATTTATTGTTATTATTGCCAAAGTAATTAATGGTGCTTTAAAGAGACTTAAAGAAGAAATTGCAAAATTAGAAAAAGAACGTGATAGATTACTTGCTGAAGCTTGGGCTCAGATGGCTACATTAAATAAATTATTTGACTGGAATATTCCTGCACAAATTATGAATATGGATACTGACCTAATCAAAATGGATAAGCATTTTGATGGTGATAAGTATGTTTATTTACATGATAAATTTGGCCTAGATGATAATACTAATCCTCATTCATCTTGTGTATTAGTACAATCAGGTGAAATGCTTGGAAATCCATTCTTATTATGTAGAGATTATCGTCAAAGCTGGTATAATCATGAATATACTGGTACATTAACAATTCATTGGACAACTACTTATACAGATAAAAATGGTACTCATACTCAGCACCATACTCAAACTTTAGTTGCTCACGTTTATAAACCTGCACCTTCATACAACTATACAACATATTTAGTATATGGTAATGAAGCTTGTCCTAAACTATCATTTTCAAGAAGTCCATCTGGAGCAACTGGTCTTGATGAGAAGAAGATTAATAAGATGGTAACTAAGGGTGCTAAGGAATTAGATGATAAAGCTAGAAAGGCACTTAAGAAGGGCGAAGATTATACTAGATTCGGTAATGATGAATTCGAAGTATTATTTGGTGGAACAGATAGAGATAATGAATTAGAATATCGTATGATGTTTACTCCATTAGCTCAAAAGAATTTATTAAGCTTAATTAAAGAAAAAGAACCATTTGGTGATGATTTCTATTTTGATAAGTCAAAAATGTTAAATTTCATTCAGACAAATCACTCACAATCATTTGATTATCGTGCAGATCCAGATACATTTGTTGGATACGAATATGATGCTGTAAGAGAATTCTTTATTTCATATAATGATAATTATTTCAAGAATTTCTTCTTTGAATTAGCACCTGTTTTATCTGTACCTCTATATCAACAGACTAAGACTCGTGAGTATATTTATAATAATGAATACCGTCCAAATATGTCTACATATGAAGATGAAGTAATTGCAAATAAGTTTAATAAGAAGGATTTACTTGAACCTTCATCAATTACAGATGCAATTATTAAGGCAGATCATGTAGGTAAGATTGGTAATGCAGATAAGGTAAGATTAACAGCTCACTCATTCACAGGTATTACACGTGTTGAATTAGTACCTATGCGTGGTGGAGATGGTAGAATGCATAATGTTCCAGTTGAATGGATTGAATATATTCCAGTTCAAAAGGAAACTTATATGGCTATCGAAAAGAAGAATTCCACTAGAGCAGATTATATTACACAACAACAAAATGATGCGTTTAAGACTGTTTTAGCAGGATTAGCATTATCTTCTCAATATCGTTATGAAAGAGGATTATTTGGTGTGTTATTAGCTCATGATATCACAAGTGGTGATTTATCTAGCGTTAATAATGTATTTAAGGAAGGCAATGTTGCTGAAGTTATAAGAGATTCTTTAACTAAGGGTATAAAAGAAGAAATTGAAGAAGTACAAGATGCTATAAAAGAAGCTCAAAATCAAACAGATGGAAACATCCAAAAATAATTTAGGTTCTAATTAGCAAAAGCTAATTCGAATAATATATTGAAATAGTAAAGGAGAAAGAAAAAATGCCAAACATGTTAGATGAAGAAACTGGTCCAGTAAGAGAAGAAGGAAAAGACGTTAACGTCATTGCAAAGCAAATTGAAGTTAAGGTAGGAGTTGGTTCTACTATATTCGAAGTTATCCTTTGGATATTAGGAATTATTCCAGGCTTAGTATTCTTAATTAAGAAGATTAATGCGGGTACTTACTTACGTCAATTAGAGCAAAAGATTCAACATCAAGCTTCTCAAATTGACAACTATCTTGAACAAAGAGTTGTAATTCTTTCTAATTTAGCTAAGCTTATTGAAAAGGCTGTTAAGCTAGATAGTGAAACTTATACTGCAATTGCTCAAGCTAGATCAGGCAAGCCTATTACATCAGGTTTATCAGATTCTGAAAGAGTTCAATTAGATGCTCAAGCTGATACAATCAACAACAGATTAAATGTTGCTATTGAAAATTATCCAGATTTAAAGAGCCATCAAGAAATTGCTGATGCTATTCAACAAAACTCTTACTTACAGAAGGAAATTACTGCTGCAAGAGAATCTTATAATGATGCAGTATTAACTTGGAATAGAGAAATCCAAGTATGGCCTACAAAGATGATTGTTGCTGCAAAGAATCACTATACAACACGTATTCCATTCATTGCATCAAAAGAAACAAAAGAAAAGGCTCAAGACGTATTCTTCTAGGATACTTAAGGATGAAATTTCATATTTCATCCTTTTTTCTTATATTAAAAAGTATTTATAATATATTATAAAAATGCTATAATATTTAAGAATTTATTAAGGAGTTTATAATATGCAGGATAAAGATATTAATAATATTGAAAATAACAATAAACCTACATATATACCAGAAAAGAAGGATAATAGTGAAAATACAACTTTAGTATTTGGAACATTAACATTTATAATATTATTTTTTATTGGTGGTTTAATATTACAATACATATTTGTTTATGCTTTATCTGGATATTTTAATGTTGATTCTAATGAGGTTATAAAAGCATCAACTGGAGTGGATTATAATACATATTCAGAAGGAGTTAGGAATGCAGCATTATTATCAACTGCATGGGCTAATTTTTTAGCTTATTTTATTACTTTAGTAGGAATGATAATTGTATTAAGAAAATTCTTATTTAAGGATTTTAAGAAGATATTTGAAGGTAATCGTAAAGAAGTAATAAAAAGAATTTTAATTATTCTAGGTTGCGGTATTCTTTTTGCAGGAATTGCTTTAGGAATAGATAAATTATTTAGCTTATTTACTAAGTCATCAAATAACCAAAATTTAATTGTTTTAATTATAAGATCTAATGTTGGATTTTTAATGGTTATATCTACAGTTTTTCTTGCACCAATAGTAGAAGAATTATTTTATAGAAAGATTGCATTTACATTCTTAAAAAGATTTAGCTTGCCTATCGCATATATAGGATGCTCATTATTATTTGCATTACCACATATGCTATCAACTAACATGTCATCAGAATGGATATTACAATTGATTCCATATTTATTATGTGGAGGTATGTTAACTTTTATTTATCACATAAATAAAGAAAATATTTATGCATCTATTGTTGCACATATGTTAAATAACTTAATGGCTTTATTATTAATTATATAAGGGAGGAATATGTAATGCTAAAAAAGGATTTAAAGGAATTTGATATTAATGCTTTCAAGGATTTTGAAGAAAGCTTTGCTATCGTAACTGCTGGTAATAGAACAACAGGTCCTAATGGTATGACTGTATCTTGGGGTGGATTTGGCAGAATTTGGGATAAATTTGTATGCTTTGTATTTGTTAGAAAATCTAGATATACACATGAATTTATGGAAAAAACTGATTCAGTTTCTATATCTTTTTTAAGTGATAATTATAAAAAGGAAAAGATTTTCTTTGGTAGAAACTCAGGACGTGATTGTGATAAATTTAAAGAAACAGGCCTACATGCAGGCTTTGATCCAGACTTAAATATGTATATTATAAGTGAGGCAAGAAGAGTGTTAAAATGTAAGAAGATATATTCTATTGATTTAGAATTTAATGATTTACCAGAAGAAATAAAGAAAATGAATTACAAAGATGATGATATTCATACAATGTATATTTGTGAAGTAAAGGAATATTTAACAGATGAAGAATAATCGTAATGTAATATTATTTGATCTAGATTCTACATTATTACAGGTCAATCAGGATTTATTGCTACATGAATACTTTAAATTAGTAGATAATTATTCTAAAACACTCAATTTTGATAATAAGGATTTTATAAATATTTTTATAAAATCTGCATATAATATAGTTAAAAATGATGGGACTGAAACTAATTATTCAAGATTTTGGAAGCAAATAGATTTAATTTATGGCAAGGATACAAGAAATTATTTAGAGGATTCTTTTGCCTTATTCTATGAAAAAGAATTTCCTAAATTAGAAAATCTAATAAATAAATCTATGATTCCATCAACTTTAGTTAAGGAGTTAAAACAAAAAGGATATAAGCTTTTTTTAGCAACAAATCCTTTATATCCACGTGCTGCAACATTAGAACGTATGAGATGGGCAGGATTAAAGGAAGAAGATTTCATAGATATTACTACATATGAAAATTGTACATTCTGTAAGCCAAGAAAAGAATATTATATTGAATTATTAAATAAGCATAATATTAATGAAGAAGAATGTATAATGGTAGGTAATGATTTAGATGATGATTTTATAGACTTACCTAATGGTATTTCTAAAATTTTAATTACTGACTATATTATAAATACTAATAATAAACCAATTGATATGCCACATTTTAAATTAAGTGAATTCCTAGATTATACTAGAAAAAATTTTTAGGAGATGTTTTTATGAACTATGCAATCGTACTTGCAGCAGGTTTAGGTACAAGAATGCACCAAGATACTGCAAAGGCTGCAATAAAACTCTTATATAAGCCTATGATTTCTTATGTTATTCAAGCATTAAGAATGGTAGATGATTTAAAAATAATACCAGTTTTAGGCTATAAAAAGGAAGATGTAATTCCTTTAATTGAGGACTTGTCTTATGTTACTCAAGAAGAACCATTAGGTACTGGTGATGCAGTTAAAAAGGCATTATCTTTGATATCTAATGAAGGTTATTCAATTATAATGCCAGGTGATGTTTCTTTAATTGACCCTTCTGATTTAACAAATTTAGTTGAAAAATTTAATAAAGAAAATCTTGATTTAGGCTTTCTTTCAGCTATATTACCTGACGCATTTGGCTATGGTAGAGTTATTAAGGATTCATTAGGTAATGTTAAAGCGGTTGTAGATGAAGAAGATGCAACACCTGAAGAAAAACAGATTCGTGAGGTTAATTCAGAAATATATATTATTAAAAATTCAGTTTTAAAATTATATATTGATAATTTATCATTAGATAAGAATAATGAATATAATTTTACTGAAATGGTAAAAATCCTATCTAATGCTGGATTAAAAATTGGTGCTTATATTGTAGATAATCCAGTTAATGTATCTGGCTGTAATGACAATTTACAATTATCGATGCTAGAACAATATCTTCAAAGAAAGATAAATGTTAATTTACTAAAAAAAGGTGTATATTTAGAAAATCCTTTTCAGGCAACAGTAGTTTCAATTGATTCAACAATAGAGCCTGGTGTAAGAATTTATAATAATTGTAAAATTATTAATTCTATAATAAAGTCTGGGGCGGTTATTAAAGAGAATTCAACAATTATTAATTCAACAATTGGGAAATCTACTATCAATAATTCTTATATTTGTGATTCAATTATTGATGATAATGTAACAATAGGACCATATGCACATATTAGAATGAATACACATATTTCTAATGATGTTAGAATAGGTAATTTTATTGAAGTTAAAAATTCTAATATTGGTATTGGTACTAAATGTGCCCACTTAACATATATTGGTGATTCTATAGTTGGTAAGAATGTTAATTTTGGTTGTGGTACAGTTACTGTCAATTATGATGGAAAGAATAAGAATAAGACAATAATTGGTGATGATGTATTTATTGGTTGCAACAGCAATTTAATTGCACCTATAACAATTAAAGATGGCTCTTTTATTGCTGCAGGATCAACAGTTACAACAAACCTTGATGAAAATGATTTTGTAATTGCAAGACAAAAAGAAGTTATTAAAAAGGGTTATTCAAAAAAGTATAAGAAGTAGGTTTTTATATGAAGTATTTTGGTACTGATGGTATAAGAGGAATTCCTGGTGATACTCTACCATATCATCTATGTAAAAAGCTTGGTAATTCTTTATCTAAGCTAAATATTAAAAACATAATAATGGCAGAAGATACAAGAGAATCATCTTCTTTAATAAGAAGGCATTTAATTGAAGGAATTACAATGGCTGGAATTAATGTTACATTCTTAGGTGTTGTTTCAACACCTGAATTAATATATTATTCAATGTTATATAATTCTTATGCAATAATGATTACTGCAT
The DNA here is from genome assembly GCA_016288855.1 of Acholeplasmatales bacterium. Classification (GTDB taxonomy): domain Bacteria; phylum Bacillota_I; class Bacilli_A; order Acholeplasmatales; family Anaeroplasmataceae; genus Anaeroplasma. The sequence continues at coordinate 148,823 of JAEELJ010000051.1, read as the reverse complement.
CTCATAATCCATATACAGATAATGGTATTAAAATCGTATCAAACGGATTTAAATTATCTAAGGATATAGAAGAGATGCTAGAAGAATTTATTGATAAAGAAGCATATTATATTTCAAATGAAAAGGGTATTGTAAGCTTTATAGATGATTCTAATAAAAAATATTTAGAATTCATTTCTAAATATATAAATAAATATGATTTAAAAATTGCAGTTGATGCTGCAAATGGTGCATCATCATATATATCAAAAATTGTTTTTGATAAGGTAAGTAATAATGTCTCATATATTGCATCAAATCCAAATGGAAGAAATGTTAATCTAAATTGTGGTTCAACTAATATCGATAACATAAGACAATATGTAATAGATAATAAATGTGATTTAGGCTTAGCATTTGATGGTGATGGCGATAGATTAATTGCTGTATCAAAGAATGGTAATATAATTGATGGGGATGTAATATCATACATTTTAGCCTTATATTTGAATAGTAAAAACAAATTAAATAAAAATACCATTGTATCAACAATTATGTCTAATTTAGGTATAAAAAAGGCTTTAAAAGAAAAAAATATAGAAACTATTGAGGTTAATGTTGGAGATAAATATGTTTTTGATGCTCTAAATAAGAATAATCTATCCTTAGGTGGTGAGGCATCAGGACATATTATAGTTAAAGATATATTCCCAACAGGAGATGGAATATTAATTTCTTTATTATTACTTAAGGCATTAAAAGAATTAAATAAAACACTAGATGATTTTTATAATGAAATAGATTTTTCATACTCTAAGCTTATAAATATAAAAGTAAATGATAAAGAAAGAGTTATGAATAATATTTTATTATTCAATAGAAGAAGTGAAATTGAAAAGCAACTAGGAGAATTCAGTAAGGTTATAATAAGACCTTCTGGAACTGAAAATTTAATTAGATTATCAATAATAACATTTGATTATAAAAATGCTGATAAATATATAAATGAATTAGAAAATATGATTGAAAATATATAAAAAAGTCTGGAACAATTTTATCGTTCCAGGCTTTTATTTATTAATGTTGTAAGTTCTGTATAAAAATCAGCTTTTTCCATACCAAAAAGGAATGCAAATTCATCAACAATAAGCTTTATACCATCATCATATATTTGTCTATCGATGGCATGAAGCTTTCTAGCCTTTCCAACTAGTGAATTTTCATGCTCTCTTATTGATTTTAAGATAATGATAGTTTCTTTTCTATCACCATTCTTAATACAATCAGAGAATTCCTTTTTCCTTAGGTTATCATTATCAATCCATTTTGTAGTAAGATATGGAATTTGATTAATGATGTTTGTTGCCTCTTCTTTATTAAGAAGATAATGAAGTCTTGCTTTAGTAAATGGATTATCTACAGGAACTGATAGCTTGGTTTTAGATTCATCTAATGGAACTAAAACGTAATAAGAAGAAGCTTTTCCCATAAACTCCTTTTCTTGCAATTCATCAACTTTGCAAATACCATAGGTTGTATACATTAAAATGTCACCTACAGAAAACAATTTGAATCCCCCTTTCTTTAGGATTATTGTAACTATATTATAACATCATTTTAAAATAAATTCAAAATGAAAAGGCTTTTTTCAAAGCGAAATTTTCCTTTTGGATTAAAAACTATGTGAAATAGTAGTATTAATAAAACTAACTATTAAATTAACAAATATTATTATATAATATATTTGTTATGGAAGGTGTGCTATGAGCTTTAATGAAAAAGAATTATATCAAAACTTCAAAAAACTTATAGAAGATTTAAAAACAAAAGAAGAAAAGCCTAAACTATTATTACATGCTTGCTGTGCACCATGCTCAAGCGCATGCATCGAAAGAATTTGTGAAGCATTTGATGTAACAATTTTTTATTCTAATGATAATATTCAGCCTTTAGATGAATATAATTTAAGATTAAAAACTATGGAGGAATTTTTAGCTTTACACCATCCAAATATTAAAGCGGTTCATGATACATATTGCTCTTCTGATTATGATGATGCAATTAAAGGTCATGAGCATGATGGAGAAAGAACATATAGATGCTATTTATGCTATAAGCTAAGACTAAAAAAGACTGCATTATGGGCTTTAGAACATAACTTTGATTATTTTTCTACAACATTATCAATTTCACCGTATAAGGTTTCTAAATGGATAAATGAAATTGGCTTTGAACTAGAAAATGAAATTGGAATTAAATATTTATATTCAGATTTCAAAAAAGAAAATGGATATAAAAGAAGTATAGAATTGTCTTGCGAGTATGGATTATATCGCCAGGATTATTGCGGATGTAAATATTCAAAAGAAGAAAGGAAGAAAGCTATAGATGCCAGAAGAAATAAAGAAAACGATAATTAAAAAATTAAATCTTCCACTAGATAAAAGACTGATCTTTGTTTCTGATATGCATGGTGACTTAGTGACTTTTAAAAAGGGATTAGAAGAAATTGGATATTCTGCAGACGATTACCTTTTTGTTATTGGAGATATGATTGAAAAAGGAGATCCTGGCGAAAATATAAAAATGTTAGATTATATTATCGCATTATCTCATAACGAAAATGTATTTATGATGAGTGGAAACTGTGATGAGGTATTCCGTTTTATACTTCCTAAAGAAGCACATAAGGCTACATTATATTATGTAAACACAAGAAAATTATCTATACTAAATGATATATTAGATATAGAAAATTTAAGATTAGATAGAGAAGAAGACGTAGAATTATTTAAAGAAATTTTATTAACAAAGTATAAAAAGTATTATGATTTTATGGATTCACTTACTGATGTTATTTTTATCAATGATAAAATTGTATTAGTTCATGGTGGTATTGATGATATTAATAATATTCCTGAATATTCATTACCAATGCTAAAATATGATAATTTCTATAATTTATCATCTCCTAAGGATATGATTATGATTGTTGGTCATAACCCAACAAGAAATTATAGATTAGATGTATCATGTGTTAATCCAATCTTTGATTTTAAAAAGAATATTTTTTCTATTGATGGTGGTAATCATGTAGTTAAGGGTGGTCAGATTAACTTTGTTATGATAGATAACCTTACTGATATGAATATTTCATATCATGCAATAGACCATTATGAAAAATATGTTATGAAAGAAGATGTAACTTATAAGAATGCAAATGGTGTTAATATTACCTATGGTAATAATGAAATAGAAATTATTGACCAGGATTTGGATTTTTATTTAGTAAAACATGTTAAGACAGAAACAATCATGTGGGTTCATAAGTCTTTTGTCTATTTTGATAAGGTTAAGAATAAATATTATTCTTATGATGGTACTAACCAATTTATCTCTGTTAGAAAAGGAGATATTATTTCTGTTATTAAAAGAGGTGAACCTTATTCACTTATCAAAAAGGATGGATATATTGGAATGATTGATTCTAGGTATATTAAGAAATGATATTTGAATATAAGGTTTTAAATGATTCAAACATAAGAGAATATCTACTTTCTTATTATTTATCTAAGCCTTTTATTTATAAATTATTTTTAGAAAAAAGAATAAAGGTAAATGGTAATAATATTAATGAAAGATTCATGCTAAAAAAAGGAGATATTATTTCTATAGATGAAAAGGTAGAAGTAGAATATAAGCCTTTAGATAGAAAGTTAGATATTATTTATGAGGATGATCATTTATTAGTAATTAATAAGCCAAAAGGGATTATTGTTCATGATGATAATAATTCATTATGTAATATAGTTTCTTCATATTATAAAAAGAAAGGTATTTCATGTAATATCTATTTTGCCCACAGACTAGATAAGGATACAACAGGAATTATTGTATTTGTAAAAGATCACATGACATTATCTTACTTTGATCACTATTTTTCTACTCATGAATTTAGAAGAGAATATAGATTATTATGTATGGGTAGCATAAAAAATAAAAAAGGGACTATTAATAAGCCTATAGGTAGTGATAGACATATTAATGGTAAATATATTGTTTCTAAAACAGGTAAGGATTCAGTAACACATTATAATGTGTTAAAGGAATATCATAATTATTCTTATTTGAGTGTTTTATTAGAAACAGGACGTACTCACCAAATAAGAGTACACATGTCTAGTTTAGGACATCCATTACTTGGAGATGTCTTATATGGTAGCGATAATAAATTAATAGATAGGGTAGCATTACATAGCTATAAGCTTAGCTATATAGATCCTTATACTAAAGAAAATAAAGAATTATTTGCATCACTACCAAAAGACATGGAATTATTATTAAAATAGATTGTTTTACTGGGGTTTTTTTTATGTTGTTTGGTAAATATTTAAATAGATTTTATAAAAAATATTTTTGGTCATTCTTTATAGGAATTACTGCGCTTGTTGTAATTGACTTTGCACAAGTTTTAATCCCATATGTATGGGGTGATTTAATAGATGGAATTAATGGAGGTGAATCTTCACTTCTATATAAATTCAATGGTGTTGAAATATATGCAATTATTTTATTAGTTATTGCATTATTAATGTTCGTTGGTAGATTCTTATGGAGATATTGTGTAATAGGCACTTCACATAGAATTGAAGGCGATTTAAGATATGATTTATTTAATCATTCATTAAAATTATCTGTTGGCTATTATAAGGAGCATAAGGTTGGTTCTTTAATGGCGTTATATACAAATGATTTAATGACAATAAGACAATCATTTGGCCTTGGAATGGTTGCATTCGTAGATATGATATTCTTAGGTCTATTTGCATTATCAATGATGATTATAACTAATCCATTATTAACATTAATGGCAGTAGTACCTATGATTATTATTGTTATTTCTGCGGTATTTGTTGAAAAGAAATTAAAAGAAAAGTTTTTGAAAAGACAGCAAGCATATGATAGCTTATCAGATTTTTCAGAAGAAAACTTTTCTGGTATATTTGTTATTAAAGCATTCGTTAAGGAAAAGCTTGAATTAAGACATTTTGATTTAATTAATAAGGATAATTTTGAAAAAAATATCCAATATGTTAGATATTCGACATTGCTTGATACATTATTAACATTATTAATATCATTAATATTTGTTGTTTTATTTGCAGGTGGTTCATATTTTGTAAATAATCATATATCTTTCTTTGGTAATGAATTTACTGCAGGTAATATGGTTAAATTTGTTGGATATTTTGATTTATTAATTTGGCCTTTTATGGCAATATCTTTAATTATTAGATATACAGCTGAAGGTAAGACAAGCTATAAAAGAATTGAAGAATTCTTAGATTCTAATGTTGATATTAAGGATCAGGATGCAATAGATATTAGAGATATAAAAGGTAATATTAAATTTAACCATTTATCATTTAAATATCCTGACTCTAAAGATATTTATGCATTAAAGGATATCTCATTTGAAATAAATGAAGGTGAAATGGTTGGTATTATAGGTAAGACAGGTTCTGGTAAAACAACTATAGTTGATTTATTATTACGTACTTATAATGTAGAAAAAGGAAGTATATTTATTGATGGTAACGATATTATGAATATACCTTTTAAGGTATTAAGAGATAATATTGGTTATGTACCTCAGGATAATTTCTTATTCTCTGATACAATAAAAAATAATATTGCATTCTCATATGATACTATTCAAGAAATTTCAATGGATGAGGTTACATTTGCAGCACAGCAAGCATTTGTAGATTCTAATATTGATAGCTTCACTAATAAATATGAGACAGTATTAGGTGAAAGAGGAGTTACTCTATCAGGTGGACAAAAGCAAAGAGTATCTATTGCAAGAGCATTGATAAAGAATCCTGAAATATTAATTCTAGATGATTCTGTATCTGCAGTTGATACTGAGACTGAATCAACTATTTTATCAAATTTAAGACAGCAAAGAAGAGGTAAGACAACAATATTTGTTGCACATAGAATCTCAACAATAGAAAATCTTGATAAGATAATTGTTATTGATGATGGTGTTGTTTTAGGTGTTGGTACTCATGAGGAATTATTAAAAACAAATTCTTTATATCAAGAAATGGTACACCTTCAAAATCTTGAGAATAAGATTGAAAATGGAGGTGAAAATAATGCAAATTAATGATGATAACAAGAATATAAAAACATATAAGGATAGTGCAATTATAAAAAGATTATATAATTATATGAAGCCTGAACTAGGATGGTTCATATTAGCATTATTCTTAACTATTATTACTGTATTTGTAGGCTTACTTCCTGCGTTAGTAGAAGGAAAGCTTATTGGAATATTAGAAATGGAATCAATTGTAGAATCAGATGATCCGCAATTAGTTTCAATATGTAATTTCTTTATTAATAATTTTAGCTATGTTACATTAGAAAATTTTAGATTAAGTATATCTTTAACACTAGCTTTTATGTATTTAATAATTGTATTAGTTGATGCAGTTGTATTATATATAACTACTATGATTTTACAAAAAGCTGGTCAAAGAACTATCCTAAGAATTAGAAAAGAAACATTTGAGCATATTGAAAGTCTATCTATTGCTCAATTCACAAAGCTACCTGTTGGTAAGCTTGTTACTAGAGTTACATCTGATATTAACAATATCAATGAATTATATACAACTGTTATTGTTAATTTAATTCGTTATTCATTAACTTTAATATTTGTAGTTGTTGTGATGATTTTATTATCACCACAATTATCAATAATAATTGCAATTGTTGCTCCTGTATTAATTACAATAACTATTTTATTTAGATATTTCCAAAGAAAGGAACATAGAATAGTTAGAGGTTGTGTTTCAAATGTTAATACTTATTTGAGTGAAAACTTAAGTGGTATGAAAATAACACAGGTTTTCAATCAAGAGGATAAGAAAAGAGAAGAATTTAAGAAATTAAATGATAAGCTTACTAAAGAATCAGTAAAACAAATTATCATTTTTGGTATTTTTAGACCTTTAATTTTCTTCTTATATATCGTTACTCGTATTGCAGTATTATTCTTTGGATTTGGCTTATTAAAAAAAGGTCAATTACCTTTATCAAATTATATTTCATTCTATCAATATATAGGTAATTTCTTTGATCCAGTACAAAATTTAGCTGATCAATTTAATTCATTACAGCAAGCATTTGCATCTGCAGAAAAGGTATTCTCTATTCAAGATACAATACCTGAAATAATAGATAAAAAGGATGCAATAAAGCTTGATCATATTGATGGTAAGATTGAATTTGATCATGTATGGTTCAAATATTTAGAAGATGAATGGATTCTAAAGGATGTTTCATTTACAATTGAAGCAGGTCAAACAGTTGCATTCGTTGGTGCAACAGGTGCAGGTAAATCTACTATTCTTGCATTAATATGTAAAAATTATTTAGTTAACAAGGGTGAGATTAGAATTGATGGATACCCAATTAATGACTTAGATACTGAACATTTAAGAAGATGTATAGGACAAATGCTACAGGATGTTTTCTTGTTCTCAGGCTCTATTAAATCTAATATCACATTAAGAGATGAATCATTTACAATTGATGAAATAAAAGAAGCAGCAACATATGTAAATGCTAATAAAATTATTGAACGTTTACCTGATTCTTATGACTATAAGGTTATGGAAAGAGGCGCTAACTTTAGTGCTGGTGAAAGACAGCTTATATCTTTTGCAAGAACAGTAATTCATAAGCCTAATGTGTTGATATTAGATGAGGCAACAGCTAATATTGATACTGAAACTGAGGTTTTAATTCAAGATTCATTAGAAAAAATGAGAAATATTGGTACAATGATAATAGTAGCTCATAGATTGTCAACAGTTAAGAATGCTGATAAGATAATTGTATTACATCATGGCGAATTAAAAGAAATGGGAAGTCATGAAGAACTTTTAAATAGAAAAGGAATGTATTATAATTTATATGAACTACAATATAAGCATAATTAAATAAAGGTGAAATATGAGAGCAAAAAGGCATGATATTGAATTTCTAATATGTCTTATTGTAATGCTTGCATTAATATTTCTTACAGTATTTAGCTTAAGAGCAAGAATACTTTATAGAACATATAATGATAATGGGGAAACTAAAGCATTAGTATATGATGTAACAGGAAATTTAGGTAGCTATGATATTAAAACTGAATATAAAAATTATGAAGTAAATATGATAGGAGAGCGTGCCTTTTTATCTAAAAGCCATTTACGTAATGTAAGTTTACCAGAAACAATTGAAAAAATAGGTAAGCTTGCATTTAGTGAATGTAGTAGACTTGAGGTTATTAATTTAGAAAATGTATTAGAGATTGAAACTCATGCATTTTCTTATTGTAGTAGCCTAGATAATATTATTTTAAATGTGGAAGAAATAAATTCATCTACATTTTTTAAAGCAACATCTTTAAAAAATATTTCTTTAAATAATACTAAAAGAATATATTCATTTGCTTTTGCATATACTAGTATAGAAGAATTAGTTCTTCCTAGTACAGTTAATATTGCAACTGGATTAGCTGATGGTTCATTTTATTATATGGAATCTTTAACTAAGATTAGTGTATATAGCACTACTTTAAAGACTTTGATTGAAAATAATTATTCAAAGTATTTAAATAAAGATGGTGTAGAAATAGAAGTAATAGAATAAGGAGGCCTTTATATGTCAAAATTAATACTTATTGCTGGAGGTACTGCTTCAGGTAAAACTACATTAGTTAATAGAATTAAGGATGAAATAGGCATTGAAAATGTATCTATTGTTTCTATGGATAATTATTATAAAAGTCATGATGATGTATCACTTGAACAAAAGAAGGATTTTAATTTTGACCATCCTTCCGCAATTGATTTTCAATTAATGAAGAAGAATATAAAGAAACTATTATTAGGAAAATCTATTAATTCGCCTTTATATGATTTTAGAATTCATTCAAGATTAAATGAAACAGAATTAATTGAACCCAAAAAGATTATAATTATTGAAGGTATTTTTGGCTTATATGATGAAGCATTAAGAAAAATATCTAATTTAAATATTTATGTTGAAGCTGATAGTGATATTAGATTTATAAGGAGACTAAAAAGAGATGTTGTTGAACGTGCAAGAACAATTGATACTGTAGTAATGCAATATATTAATACAGTAAAGCCAATGCATGATTTATATATTAATAAAACAAAGCAATATGCGGATATAATAATTGATTCAACATATGATTCAACTAAACAGGTTAAAGAATTAGTTAATACTATAAAAGATTTAATGAAATAAGGTTTACGCCTTATTTCTTTTTTTATCAATTTGTTATTGCAATAAAATATTTTTCATATATAATTAATTTGTAAATATACAGAGTAGCTTAATCGCGTTAAGTGACATGATATGGGAAGTTGGTCATGTACGAACACAATGTGGCGATGGTTAGGCGCGTCCGCTGTAATATGAAGTAGTTTATATATACTTTTTTATGGTGGCACTCTATTTAATGGAGGCCTTTTTTTATGAAAGAATTTTTTAAATCAATTTTCCGTTTTAAAGTATTAATACTTGTGGTATTAATGTTCAGCTTTGCGTTAGGATATTTCTTAACACAATTTATCTATAATCCTAATTTCAGTTATTATAGAATTGATGTTGATGTAACTGATACTGAATATGAAAAGTATTTTTCAAAAGACTACTATAAGACTCAAGAATCAAATATAAAATCATATAATAAATATGTTACTGAATATAATAATAAAGAAGGAATATCTAAGAGTATGTCTAAGATATTTACTACAACTAATGCAACATATGATCAAATATTTAATGATATGTATTATAAAGATGGGTCAATTTGGCTAAAGAATAAGGTATTTACTACAACTGCAGTAACATCTAGTAAATCTATTAGTGAAGGTGTTACTAAGTTTAATAAATTCGTAAAAGCATATTTTGATTCTGGTGTTAAAAATTATACATTTACTCAAGATATGCTATATACAGAAGAAGAAATAGCTAGTGGAAAAAGAGTAGATGAAGAAGCAGAATATGACGAAAATGGTGAACTTGTAAAAGAAGAAATAAACCATGCTTTATATGCTGAAAAGACATTTAATATTGAAATTGAAGGAATAAATATTAAATCTGGTAATGTTGCATATTTATATAATTACCAAAATCCTTATGCAATATCTTCTCTATTTGCATTAGGTGGTTTAGTAATAATTCTTGTTATTGTAACTTTTTTATTCCTTAAGGGAAAACTTAATGATTATAAAGAAATACACGATAACGAAGAAATATTTAAAACACCATTCCATAAGAAATATTGGACTTATGCATCTAAGCCATTTGAAAAGGTATCTAATATTGCAATGATGGCTATACTATTTGCGATGATGGTAGTTTGTAAATTCCTACATTTACCTTCAGGATTTGGTGCATTAGGTCTATCATTAACATATATTTTCTTCTCAATTATTGCATTAATATATGGTCCTTTAGCAGGAATTATAATTGGTGCATTATCTGATACAATTGGGTTCTTCTTAGGTGTTAACGGATCAGGACCATGGTTCTTCGGATATACACTTGATGCAATGATGGCTGGCTTTACTTATGGTATTTGCTTTTATAGAACTAAAGTTACATTCTCAAAATGCTTTTATGCAAGATTGTTTGTTAATATAGTTATAAATGCTATTTTTGGTACTATTTGGTGGAGTATGATGAATCAGTTTAATTATGATCAAGCTATTCAATATTTCACATGGATAAGCCTACCAAAGAATTTATTATATTTAGTTCCACAAACATTAGTATTATATTTAGTATTAAAGGGTGTTGTAAAAGTATTAGCTAGATTCAATTATATTGATGAAAGAATAGGCGAAGCAACAGGTATAATTTAATTAATAAATTATATTGAATATAATATCAAACAATAGTATAATTTTATTGTCATAAAGATGGTACGAGAGACAAGCTCTGTGACTACCAAGCAACCACTATAATAGAACGGTGCTAAAGCTTGAATGATGGCAATATATTATAAACTATGCCGTCTTTTGATGGCTTTTTATTTTTTTAAGGAGGTATTTTATGATTGCTTCAGTCATTATTGATATTAAAAATAAGCAAGTTAATAAAAGCTTTGACTATAACATTCCAAATAACCTCCTTGGTGTAGTAAAATTAGGCGCAAGAGTTAGAGTAAATTTTGCAAATAAAATTAGAGTTGCATTCGTAATTGAGATAAAAGAAGAAACTGATTATTCAAAAAATCTTAAGGATATAGAAGATGTAATTGATATTAATCCAATTATTAATGAAGAAGGAATTGAAATTGCAAAATATATATCGAATAATAATTTTACATTTATGATTTCTTCTTTAGAAAATCTAATTCCAAGAGCATTTAAAATAAAATATCAAACAATTGTTACTAAATTAATTGATAATGATTTAACAAAATCATTATTTGGAAATAAAAAAGAACTTATATTTGATAATATGAATGATGATAAAAAGAATTTATGTTATCAATTATTAAAAGATAATTCTATATCCTTTGATACTAGATTTAAGCAAATAAAAGAAGATCCTTATGAGGTAATGATTCATTTAGTAGATGATAGTATTTCTTGCCCAAGTAAGAAAAGCTCTTCTTTGTTAGATTATTTAAGTGAAATAAATCAAGATATTGAAGAAAAATTATTGATTGCTGATTCAGGATATTCTAAAGCTGTTATTGATACATTAGAATCAATAGGTGCTATTTCTAAATATAAAAAGGAAATAATTGAATCTAAGGAAGATGAATATATTAAGGAATATAAAAAGGTACCTTTAAATCAATATCAAAAAAATGCAATTGAAGCAATTAAAATGGATAAATATGACACATATTTAATCCATGGTGTTACTGGCTCTGGTAAAACAAATGTTTATATGGAATTAATTGAAGATGCAAGATGTAATAATAAATCATCAATTATGCTAGTACCAGAAATATCTTTAACACCACAAATTACAGATTTATTTAAATCTAGATTTAAAAATAGAATTGCAATCCTACATTCAAGATTATCTATTAAAGAAAAATATAATGAATGGAAAAGAATTTTAGCCCAAGAAGTAGATATAGTTATTGGTGCTAGAAGTGCAATTTTTGCACCATTAAAAAATTTAGGATGTATTATTGTTGATGAGGAGCATGAATCAACATATAAGCAAGAAAATAATCCTAAATATAGTGCAATTGATATTGCAAGACTTCGTGCTAAAAAGTATGATTGTCCTTTAGTTTTAGGTAGTGCAACTCCTGATGTTTCTGATTACTTTAAGGCATGTGAAGGTGAATATAAGCTAATTGAAATGCCTTTCCGTGCAAACATGAAGCCATTTCCTGAAAGTGAAATTGTTGATATGAGGCAAGAGCTTAAAAACGGAAATAAGAGTGTATTTTCTTTAAAATTAAAGAATGCGATTATTGAAAATTATAATAATCATAATCAAACAATTTTATTCATTAATAGAAGAGGTCATTCCTCATTTGTTATGTGTAGAAGCTGTGGAGAGGTTGTTAAATGTCCTCATTGTGATGTTTCATTAACATTCCATAAAAGAACTAATACTTTAAAATGTCACTATTGTGGATATGAAATTCCGAATCCAGTTAATTGTCCTAAGTGTGGATCTGAAAAAATTAGATACTTAGGTACAGGAACAGAAAAAGTAATGGAAGAGCTAGCTAATATTTTACCTGATGCAAGGTGCTATAGAATGGATATGGATACAACTAAGAAGATGGAAGATTATGAGGCAATGTATCAAGGGTTTAAAGCTCATGATTATGATATTTTAGTTGGTACTAAAATGATAACTATGGGACTTGATTTCCCATTAGTTACATTAGTTGGTATAATTAATGCTGACCTAGCATTAAATTATCCACTATATAATGCATCTAGTGAAGCATTTAATTTAATTATGCAGGTTTCAGGTAGAGGTGGTCGTGCTGAAAAGGATGGTAGGACTATTATTCAAACATATAATCCTAATCACTTTGTTATAGAGGCTTCTAAAATAAATGATTATGATCATTTTTATAAGAATGAGATTAAATATAGAAGAATACAGCATATGCCTCCATTTAGTGAAGCATTAATGATTACTATTTCATCTTCTGATGCTAATTTAGCATACGAGGAAGCAAAAATAATTGCAACAAATCTAAAAAAGGCTTCTATTGAATCTAAAATATTAGGTCCTGTTGAGGCTGATATATTTAAAAAGAATGATATATTTTATTTCAAGATTCAAGTTTTAGCATATGAAGATAGTGTACTTGATATGGTGAAATATCTATATCCAAAATATCAATCAGATAAAAATGTCACATTAGACATAGAAAGGATGTAATTGATGAAAATAATATTTATGGGTACTCCTGATTTTGCAGTACCAATTCTTGAAGCTTTATCAAAAAAATATGAAATAGCTTTAGTTGTTTCGCAGCCTAATAGAGCAAAGAAAAAAGGAGTTGAGGTTTTAACTCCTGTTGCTCAATTTGCTAAAAATAATAATTTGCCATTATTCCAACCAGAGCATATAAAAGATGATAATGCACCAATAATGGAAAGTGATGCAGATATGATGGTTACTGCAGCATATGGACAGTATATTCCATCTTTCATTCTTAATAAATTTAAGCATGCAATAAATGTACATGGTTCATTACTTCCACGCCATAGAGGTGGTGCTCCAATACAACGTTCTTTAATGCAAGGTGATTTAAAGACTGGTGTTACAATCATGTCTATGACAAAGAAGCTTGATGCTGGTTTAATTTATGCAATGAAGGAATATGTTATAAAAGAAGATGATAATTCATCTACAGTATTTAATGAATTATCATTAATTGGTAGAGATTTATTATTAGATGTTATAGATGATATTTATAATGATAAGAATTTAGGTGTTGAGCAGGATGAGGCTTTAGCAACATATTCACCTAATATCTTACCAGCTGAGGAAGAAATACATTTAGACAATAATACTAAAGATATAATTAATCAAATTAAAGGACTTGCAATGAACCCAGGTGCTTATTTATTAGTTAATGATATAAAGATTAAGGTATATAAAGCATCAAAGGTAGAAGATAATTCTAATTTAAAGCCTGGAACTGTAATTAATACTAAAAAATGTATTGTCCTTAAGACTAAGGATGCAGCGATTTCACTAGACTTAGTTTTAATGCCAGGTAAGAAGATTATATCTGGAAAAGATTTTTCAAACGGACAGAAGATTTTTATCACTGGAGAAGTTATATAGTGAATTTATACCACTTATGTGGTATTATAAATATAATGTGAGGTGGTATTTTGGCTTTTGCAAAACTTAAAAATCGAATAGCAGCAAAAATTAAAAATAACACCTTATTTCAACGTATGTTTGGTTTTGAGGTTGGTATTGATGTTACAAATGATAACCAAGTTTTATATAGAAAGAATGTTGTTATTAAGAATATAATTTTTGTTGTTAACTTAATATATACTCTTATTTTTACATTCGCTGGTTTTATATTTGGTGATCCTTCTAACTTCTTACTTACAATATTATTATTCCCTTTATCATTCTTTATTAACTTTACTTTAAAAAAGTTTTTGAAAAAGGGACCTGAGGATAGTATGAGTCAGCTTATTGCTGAGTATTTCTCATGCTTTTACATGTTTTTATCTGCCATATTAGTTTATATAAAATTAAGATATAACTCAGATACTATCTTAACTGCAGTTTCTGAAGGAAGTATGTCTATTACAAATGATTTACCAAAGTGGATTATTGGTGAATGTGGTTATATTTTAGTTTATATTGCGTTAACTATTTGTGCATTCTATCAGGATAAGAAACTATTAAGAAATATCTTTTTATGGGTATTCTTAATTGTTACTATCTTACATTTTGTAGTTACATATAATGTAATTGCAGATGTATCTAAGGCAGATAATCCATTTATGTTCTTAGCTGAGTTCTTTAGGTCGAGTCAGTTCCAAGATATTTTAATAAGATCCTTGCTACTAGGTCTTTATATGCTGATTTTATATATTTATGCATCTATGGCAAATTATATGCAGGATGAACGTAAAAAGGAATTAGTAAAAAGAAGACAGGTTCAAGAGGATTTTACTAATGTTGTAACTAAAATATTTGATGTTACACTTGGTGGTAATAAAATGACAGAAGATGAATTAAGAGAAATATCAATTGTTTCTCAAATGTCTAAAAAGCTAGCATCTCTTTTATCTTTACCACCTAGTAAATGTGATGAGATATATAATTATTCAAAAATTCATGTAGATAATCACGTAAGCTTCGATACAAAAGAAGGTTTAAGTGAAGATGAAAAGTTTGAAGCATTAAGAGAACAAACTGAATTAGGTAGTGCACTTATTTCAAGATATCAATTATCTAGAAAATGTGAGGATATTATAAGAGCATCACTTGAAGGAAGTGATGATGATGAGTTTATTAAAGCAAAAAGAGAAATTCAATCAAACCAAGAATCACAAATCATTCTTATATGTGAAATGTATGTAACATTAAGAAGTGTAAAATCTTATAAGAGAGCAAATAATCACCAAAAATCTATTCAGTTCTTACAAGCAAAGTGTCAGGTTTATTTTGACGCAGTTGTTTTTGATAGATTTATTAGATTTGGCTCTGATTTTGAAAAAATATATGATGAAATGTAATTTAGAAAGGAATATAATATATGGAATTTAATTATACTCCAGAAGGAGTATGCTCAAGAAGGATATCTTTTGAGCTAGATGACAATAATATTATTCATAATGTAGTGTTTATTGGAGGTTGCAATGGTAATTTAAAGGCAATCTCTAAGCTTGTTGAAGGTCATGAGGCAAATGAGATAATTAATATTTTATCTGGAAACATTTGTGGTGCTAGAAAGACAAGCTGTGCTGACCAATTCTCTAAGGCTTTAAAGCAAGCTTTAGAAAAGAAAGCTTTATAAGCTTTTTGCCTTGTACTGACAAATATTAATAATGAAAGGATAATATGAAATTAAGTACAATAATTTCATAAGTGATTTAAAAATATGAGAAGATTATTTACATCAGAATCAGTTACAGAAGGACATCCTGATAAGATCGCAGACCAAATCAGTGATGCAATTTTAGATGATATTTTAGCAAATGACCCTAATGGTAGAGTTGCTGCAGAAACAATTTGTGCAACAGGTATGGTAATGGTTTTTGGAGAAGTTACTACAAATCATTATGTAGATGTACAAAAGATTGTTCGTGATACAGTAACAAGAATTGGATATGTAAGAGGAAAGTTTGGCTTTGATGCTGATAATTTAGCAGTTTTAACAGCAATTGATCCTCAATCTCCAGATATCGCTATGGGTGTTGATGAAACTGAAGGACATGAGCAAGGTGCTGGTGACCAAGGTATTATGTTTGGTTATGCTTGTGATGAAACATCAGTATATATGCCACTTGCTATAACTTTGGCACATAAGCTTGCAAGAAAGCTTGCTGAGGTTAGAAAGAATGGTACACTAGAGTATTTAAGACCAGATGGTAAGACACAGGTTACAGTTGAATATGATGATGATAAGATTGTTAGAATTGACACAATATTAATTTCAACTCAGCATTCTCCTGATGTTACTTTAGAACAAATTAAAGCAGATATTAAGAAATATGTTATTGATACAGTTGTACCAAAGGAATTAGTAGATAGTAATACTAAATATCTATGCAACCCAACAGGTAGATTCGTTATTGGTGGACCTCAAGGAGACTCTGGTTTAACTGGTAGAAAGATTATTGTTGATACATATGGTGGAGCTGCATGCCATGGTGGTGGAGCATTCTCAGGTAAGGACCCATCTAAGGTAGATAGAAGTGCATCTTATATGGCAAGATATATCGCAAAGAATATCGTTGCTGCAGGTGTTGCAAAGCGTTGCCAAATTCAATTATCTTATGCAATTGGTGTTGCAGAGCCTGTATCTATTAATGTAGATACATTTGGTACTTCTAGTGTAAAAGAAGATGTAATTGTTAATAAGATTAAAGAAGTATTTAAGCTTACTCCAAAGGGAATTATCGAAACATTAGATTTAAAGCGTCCAATTTATCAGCAGACTGCTGCATATGGTCACTTTGGTCGTGATGATATTGATCTTCCATGGGAAAGATTAGACAAGGTTAATGAATTTAAGTCATTATTAAAGTAAAAAATTATGCCATACGGAAAACGTATGGCTTTTTTGTTCTCTTATTTATATGAGGAGAATAAAATATGAAATGTAAAATATGTAATGAGAGATTTTTTATTAAAAGAAGTATCTTAAATCTATTTAAGGAAGAAAAAGCATATATATGTCCAGCATGTTATAAAAAATATCCTATAACTATTAATTATGAAACTATACAATTAGATATTTATAAAGCAATGATAATATCATTATTTAAGACAAAAAGTAGAATAGATTATAACTATTTCTTTAAGGAGTATTCAAAGGTGTTTTTATCTTTATATAACAATGGTGTTAAGGTGATATTTTTAGACGATTTGAAATATACATATGACTTTTATGAATATTTAGATTGTATTAGCAAAATTGAGAAATCTGATATTGTAATATTATGCTTTAGCATAAAGGACTAAAGTTTGAATTTGGAATTTTTAATGCATAAATTTTAAAAATTTATTATTTTATTTGTAAAATACCAATCCAAATGCTATAATATGGGTAGAGGTGATCATTATGAAAATTGAAGTATTAGGAAAGAACGGTTTTACACCTTCTGAAGCAAATAGGGAGTATGCTGAAAAGAAATTAGCAAAACTAGACGGAAGAATCCCTGATGCAGATCTAACTCATGCAAGAGTTGTATGCAAGGTCTATAAGACATTCCATAAAGTGGAAGTTACAATTCCTGTAAAGGGTGGAAGAATTTTACGTTCTGAAGTTTCAGATGTCGATATTTATGCAGCAATTGACAAATCTATTGACAAGTTATTAACTCAGGTTAGAAGACACAATGACCGAGTAAAGGATAAATTAGGTAAAACTTCTATTCGTTACGCAGAAGAACCAAGTGATGTTGCAGTAAATGAACCAGAGCCAAAGGTTACAAGAAGCAAGAAAGTTGAACTTGAACCTATGACTAAGGATGAAGCAATTGACCAAATGGAATTATTAGGACATGACTTCTTCGTATATTTAGATAAGGAAACAATGAAGACTAACGTAATCTACCTAAGAGATGATGGAGATTATGCAGTTATCGAAACTGAATCTAAGTAAGAATACTTAAAATTTAGAAAATGAGGTGCGTTTTCATAAACGCACCTTCGTTTTGTTTAATATGTTATTTTTATTTGAAAAAAACAACAATATATAGTATTATATATATTGATATTTTATGAAAGGACTATTCAATTAGTTTGGGTAATTTTTAAATATGGGATTAAAGAAATTATTTGATAACGGCTATAAAGAATATAAAAGATGTGCCAAGTTAGCAAAGAAGATCATCGCTTTAGATGAGGAAATGTCTAAACTTAGCGATGAAGAGTTAAAAGCAAAAACTCCATATTTCCAGGAGTTATTAAGAAATGGTAAAACTGTAGATGATATTTTAGTTGAAGCTTATGCAGTAGCAAGAGAAGCTGCATATAGAGTTTCAGGAATGAAGGCTTATGAAGTACAGTTAATCGGTGCAATCGCAATTAACGGTGGTAATATTGCTGAAATGAAGACTGGTGAAGGTAAAACTTTAACAGGAGTATTCCCAGCATATTTAAATGCGTTAACTGGCAAGGGTGTACATATTGTAACAGTAAATGAATACTTAGCAGGTCGTGAAACTGAAGGTATCATTGGTGATATTTATCGTTGGTTAGGTTTAACTGTAGGATTAAACTTAAGAGATTTAAATCGTCAACAAAAGCGTGAAGTATATAATTGTGATATCATTTATTCAACAAACTCTGAATTAGGTTTCGACTACCTACGTGATAATATGGTTCCAAATGAGGAAGATATTACACAACTAAAGGGCTTAAATTATGCAATTATCGATGAAGTCGATTCAATTTTAATTGATGATGCAAGAACACCATTAATTATTTCTGGTCCTGCAAAGGCTGATAATGGTTTATATGAAAGAGCTAATGCATTCGTTGCTGGATTAAAGGAAAATGAATATTCTATCGATGAAGAATCAAGAACAGTTTCATTGACACCAGAAGGTGTTACTCGTGGTGAAAAATATTTCCATGTTGAAAACTTATATGATATTACTCATGTTGATTTAGTTCATAGAATTAATAATGCATTAAAAGCACATTTCATTTTCGAAAATGGAAAAGAATATGTTGTACAAGATGGAGAAGTATTAATTGTAGACCAGTCTACAGGACGTATTTTAAAAGGTAGACAATATTCTGAAGGTCTTCACCAAGCTATTGAAGCTAAGGAAGGCGTAGAAATTAAGAAAGAAACTATTACAGTTGCAACTATTACATATCAGAATTTCTTCCGTATGTATAATAAGCTTTCAGGTATGACAGGTACAGCAAAAACTGAGGAAGAAGAATTCCGTGATATATATAATATGTATGTTGTTGAAGTTCCAACAAACCGTCCAGTTAAAAGAATTGATGCACCAGACTTAATTTTCTTATCACCTGAATTTAAATTTAAGGCACTAGTTGAAGAAATTAAGGAACGTCATGAAAAGGGACAGCCTATTCTAGTTGGTACTGCAAACGTTGAAACATCAGAATTAGTAGATAAGATGCTTAATAAGGAAGGAATTCCTCATGAAGTATTAAATGCTAAGAATAATGCTAGAGAAGCAGAAATTGTTTCTCACGCTGGTGAAAGAGGAGCAGTAACAATTTCAACAAACATGGCTGGTCGTGGTACCGATATTAAGCTTGGACCTGGAGTTGCAGAACTTGGTGGTTTAGCAGTTTTAGGTACAGAAAGATTCCAATCTCGTCGTATTGATAATCAGCTACGTGGTCGTGCTGGTCGTCAAGGTGACCCTGGTTATTCAAGATTCTTCTTATCAACAGAAGATGAATTAATGATTCGTTTCGGTGGAGATTCATTTAAGATGAAGCTTGCACAAATCATTCGTTTAATGGGTGAAGGTGATGAAACAAAGCCAATCGAATCTAGAATGATTCAAAAGATGGTTACAATGGCTCAAGAAAAGATTGAAGGTATTAACTACGATTCACGTAAGAATGTACTAAGATATGATGATGTTATCCGTCGTCAAAGAGAAACATTCTATAAGGAAAGACAGCAAGTAGTTAAGGCTCAAGAGCTTGATGACCTATTAAAGCAAATTTTAAAGATTGCTATTCATAATAAGGTTCAGGATTTCATGAATTCTGATGAAGACTTTGATGATGAAAAGTTAACTAAAGTATTTAATGAGCATATGATTGGTGAACCATTATTAGATGTTAATGTTGTAAAATCACTTGATGATGATGAAGATATTGAAGATTATATCTATAGTCAAGTTGAAAAAGAAGTTGATCAAAGATTACAAAAGTTTGAAGATGATTTCAAGGAATATATTCCAAAGGAAGCTTTAGAAGAAGATCCAGATGCTATTAAGAAGAATAAGATGATGTTCATTAAGAGAATTATCTTACCTATCTTAGATAAGAACTGGAGAGAACATATTGATGATATGGATGGATTCCGTCAAGGTATTTATTTACAGCAATATGCTCAAAATAACCCACTTGAATTATATCAACGTGAAGGTTATAGAAAGTTCGAGAGATTAAATAAGAAGATGAACGAAGAAATTTTTGTTACAGCAATGCATGCAAGAGTAACATTCCGTCGTCAAACTCCTGAACAAGACCCAATGAAGGGATTAAATACTAACCAAGATATGTCTAAGGTTAGAAAAGCTGATCCTTATAGAAACAAATTTGTTAACTGTAATCCTAATGATCCATGTCCATGTGGATCTGGTAAGAAATTTAAGTTCTGCCATGGTGCTTTAGGTAATCAAAATACACCTATTAGCCAACCAGTTCATGCAGAATCTCCATTAGATAGAGAGCTTGAAGAATTAATGCCTAGAATCACATCAGATGGATTAAAGCCATTAAGTGCTGAACAGCTTTTAAATGTAGGTCCTAATGATGCATGTCCATGTGGATCTGGTAAGAAATTTAAATTCTGCCATGGCTTAATTCAAAAGCCTGAAGAACCAAAATTAGATGAATCTTTATTCTTAAATGTAGGTCCTAATGACGCATGTCCATGTGGATCTGGTAAGAAATATAAATTCTGTCACGGTCAAAATAAGTAATTAATTATCCCAGATTATTCTGGGATTTTAATTTTTGGACAAAATTAGCCTAATAGGCTTGGACTTTTAGCTAAATTAAATTGACAAATATGAGAAATAAAATTATAATGATATATGTATAATTTCGTAAGAAATTACATTAAAATACGAAAGAGGTTATATATAATGAAAAAGAAATTCGATGTTTTAACTAGAATTGCTAAGTGTGGTGTTGTTGCCGTTGTTCGTGCTAAGAATGAAGAAGAAGCTATCAACATTGCTAAGGCATGTACAGATGGAGGAGTAGAATCAATTGAAGTAACTTTCACAGTACCTGGTGCTGATAGAGTTATTCGTGCTTTAAAGGAACAAATTCCTGCATCTAAGTTATGTGTTGGTGCTGGTTCTGTATTAGACCCTGAAACTGCACGTGCTGCAATCCTTGCTGGTGCTGAATTTATCGTTGCACCATCTTGGAACATGGAAGTTGCTTTATTATGCAACAGATATCAGGTTCCATATGTACCTGGTTGCCAAACAATTAAGGAAATTGTTACAGCTATGGAATATGGTTCAGATGTAATCAAGGTATTCCCTGGCGATATGTTAGGACCTGACTTCATTAAGGACGTTAAGGGACCACTTCCTTACTGTGATTTAATGCCATCAGGTGGTGTTAACCTTGAAAACGCAGGCGAATGGATTAAGAAGGGTGCTGTTGCAATTTCTTCTGGTTCACATTTAACTGCACCAGCTGCAAAGGGTGATTTAGCAGAAACTACAGTTCGTGCTAGACAATATGTTGAAGCTGTTAAGGCTGCAAGAGCAGAACTTGCTGCAAAGTAATTTAGTTTAAAATATTAATTTATAACAAATAAAAAAAGAAATGAGCTGATTGAATGAAAGAAGAAAAAATTATTACTTTTGGTGAAATAATGCTAAGATTATCTACACCAGATTATGCAACAATCAATCAAACTCATTCATTTATAGTTAATTATGGTGGAGGAGAAGCTAACGTAGCAGTATCTTTAGCTCATATGGGACATAAGACTTATTTTATGTCTAAACTTCCACCTAATCAGCTAGGTGATGGAGCAGTTACACATTTACAGGCAAATGGTGTTAACACTAAATATATTGTAAGAGGTTCTACTACAATTGGTATTTACTTCTTAGAGACTGGTTTCGGTGGAAGACCTTCAAAGGTAATCTATAACCGTAAGCATAGTGCTATCACTCGTATCCAAGAGGATGAATTTGACTGGGATGAAATATTTACTGATGCAACATGGTTCCATTTATCTGGAATTACATTAGCTTTAGGTGAAAGAGTTAGAAGAGTAGCTTTAAGAGCAGTTAAAGAAGCTAAGAAACATAATGTTCCAGTAAGCTTTGATTTTAACTATCGTGCTAAACTTTGGACTGTCGAAGAAGCTAGACCAGTTTATAAAGAATTCATGAATTATGTGGATATTGTTTTCGCATCATTCTACGATGCTAATACAATTCTTGAAATTCCACTTGATGAAGGATTCGATATGAATGAAACTTTAGGCGCTAAGAGAAGAAATGTCTTCCCTAAGATGATTAGAAAATATAATTTAAAGTATATTTTTGGTACAGATAGAGTAGTTTATACTGCAACTGATAATTCTCTTGCAGGATACTATTTCAGCCTAAATGGTGATGAATTAACATGGCATCTAACAGAACCAATTCGTTTCAATATTTTTGACCGTATTGGTGGTGGTGATGCTTTCGCATCAGGTGTAATACACGGATTATTAAAGAATTTTAATGATCCTAATTATGCAGTAAGATTCGGACTTGCGACATCAGTATTAAAGCATACTATTTATGGCGATGCTGCAACATTCGCAATTGATGATATTGAGCAGTTCATGGCTGCAAATGGCTCTGCTGAAGTTGTAAGATAATTAAGGAGAAAAAAATGATAGTAGGAAAGTTAGTTGATCTATATCGTTATAAGGGTATAGCTCATAATATAGACACTGCAATTGATTATTTATTATCTCATGACTTAATGGCTTTACCTAAGGGTAAGACTGTTGTTGATGGTGATAATGTATATATTAATCGTGATACATATGTTGCACGTCCTTTAAATGAGTGCTTCTTTGAAAATCATGAAAATTATATTGATATCCAAATTGTATTAAAGGGAAAAGAAATAATTGGTTATACTCATATTACTAACCCTTCATTAAAGGTTACTACTGAATATAATGATGTTAAGGACGTAACTAAGTACAATGGAGATGATCCAAGCAAAGTTGAAGGTGCTGTATACTTCACTCTAGAGGAAGGTTTTGCTCTAGTTTATACAGAAGATGTTCATCTAGCAAAATGTAAGGCTGATGATGAAATCGTTGAAAAAGTTGTTGTCAAAGTAAAAATTGAAAAATAATAAATAAGAGAAAAGGAGAAATATTTTAAAATGGCAAAGGTAGTTACATTAGGAGAATTAATGTTAAGATTATCACCTGCAGGAAACAAGAGATTTGTTCAGGTTGATAACTTCGATATCATTTGGGGTGGAGGAGAAGCAAACGTTGCAGTTTCATTAGCAAACTATGGACATGATGCTTATTTCGTATCTAAGCTTCCAACTCATGAAATTGGTCAGGCAGCTTTAAACTCATTAAGACGTTATGGCGTTCATACTGACTACATCGCTAGAGGCGGAGACAGAGTAGGTATTTACTATGCTGAAACTGGTGCTTCAATGAGACCTTCAAAGGTTTTATATGATAGAGCACATTCTGCAATCGCTGAAGCAGATCCAACAGATTTCGATTTTGATGCAATCATGAAGGGTGCAACTTGGTTCCACTGGTCAGGAATCACTCCAGCTATTTCTGATAAGGCTGCTGAATTAACTAAGTTAGCTTGTGAAGCTGCTAAGAGAAATGGTGTAACAGTATCAGTTGACTTAAACTTCCGTAAGAAGTTATGGACTTCTGAAAAGGCAATTTCTATCATGAAGCCTTTAATGAAGTATGTAGATGTATGTATCGGAAATGAAGAAGATGCAGAATTATGCTTAGGCTTCAAGCCAGAAGCAGACGTTGAAGGCGGTAAGACAGATGCTGCTGGATACCACAAGATTTTCGAACAAATGGCTAAGGAATTCAATTTCAAGTATGTTATTTCTACATTACGTGAATCAATTTCAGCTACACACAATGGTTGGAAGGCATTAATCTATAATGGTAAGGAATTCTATGAATCAAAGCATTATGATCTTAACCCAATCGTTGACCGTGTTGGTGGTGGTGACTCATTCTCTGGTGGAGTTATCAATGGTTTAATTAAGTTCAATGGTGACCAAGCTAAGGCTCTTGAATTCGCAGTAGCTGCATCAGCATTAAAGCATACTATTAACGGAGATTACAACTTAGTTTCTGAAGCAGAAGTTAATGCATTAGCAGGTGGTTCTGCAAACGGACGTGTTCAACGTTAATTATAATTAAAAATTATTATGTTAAGTGTCACATGATTATTTGTGGCACTTAATGTCTATCTATTTCATATGGAGGTAATAAGTATGAAAATAGGAGTTAGAGTACATGATTTTGGTAAATCTGATGCCGTAACTTTAGCCAAAAAGGCTAAAGCAGTTGGCTTTGATGCAGTTCAACTAGTATTAAATAAAGCAATTGAAGGCGAATCAGGATTAGCCGGAACATTATCTAAAGAAAAAGCTAATTATTACTATGAAACTTTTAAGAATGAAGGAATTGAAATTGCTATGCTAGGTGCATATTTTAACCCTGTACATTCTGATAAAGCTAAAGTAGAACAGCTTAAAGCTAAGTTTGCTGAGCATTTAGTATATGAGAATGATTTCCATGCTGGATTTGTTGGTAGTGAAACAGGCTCATATAATGATGATAAGTGGACTTACAACCCTCTAAATAGAGAACCAGCTGCATTAGAAGAAAACATTAAAATTTTTGGTGATTTAGCTAAGGTAGCAGAAGAAAATAATGCTAAAATTGCTTTAGAAGGTGCATTTGGCCACTGTATGTGGAATCCAGATCGTCTAAAGGAATTAGTAGATAAGATTGGTTCTAATTCAATTTATTATACAGTAGATATTTATAATTATCTTGCAATGGAAAATTATCAAAAGCATACTGAAATATTTGATAGATGTTTAGAGTTATTTAAGGATAGAATTGTTATTTTCCATATTAAGGACTTTGTTGTTGAAGATGGTGCTTTAAAGCAATGCTGTATTGGAAAGGGAATAATGAATTTTGATTATATGTTACCTAAAATCAAAGCTAACTATCCTAATGCGTATTTAATATTTGAAGGCTCTAAGCCTGAAGATATGGAATTCTCATTTAATTTCATTAATAATAAGCTTAAATCTTTATAAAAGCTTAATTATTTATAAGGTAAGAACAATACCTAATTGTTCATAAATAAAAATGGAGGAAGAAAAAAATGACAATGAATGATTTCAGACTAGATGGCAAAGTTGCTCTAGTCACTGGTGCATCTTATGGTATCGGTTTTAATATTGCTAAGGGATTCGCTGCTGCTGGTGCTACTATCGTATTCAACGATATTAAGCAGGAATTAGTAGACAAGGGTCTTGAAGCTTATAAGGCTGAAGGTATCGCTGCTCATGGTTATGTATGTGACGTAACTGATGAAGATGCTGTTAATGCAATGGTTGCAAAGATTGAAAAGGAAGTAGGAGTTATCGATATTTTAGTTAACAATGCTGGTATCATTAAGAGAATTCCTATGCTTGAAATGACTGCAGCTCAATTCCGTCAGGTTATTGACGTAGATTTAAATGCTCCTTTCATAGTTTCTAAGGCAGTTATTCCTGGAATGATTAAGAAGGGTCATGGTAAGATTATTAACATCTGCTCTATGATGTCTGAATTAGGACGTGAAACAGTTTCTGCTTATGCAGCTGCTAAGGGTGGTTTAAAGATGTTAACTCGTAATATCTGTTCTGAATATGGTGAATTCAATATTCAATGTAATGGTATTGGACCTGGTTACATCGCAACTCCACAAACTGCTCCATTACGTGAAAGACAGGCTGACGGTTCTCGTCATCCATTCGACTCTTTCATCGTAGCTAAGACACCTGCAGGACGTTGGTTAGAACCAGAAGAATTAGCTGGTCCAGCTGTATTCTTAGCTTCTGATGCTTCAAATGCTGTAAATGGTCACATTTTATACGTTGATGGTGGTATTTTAGCTTATATCGGAAAGCAGCCTAAGTAATTTTAAATTTACTATTTAATGCAAGGATAGAAATATTCTTGCATTTTTTATTTGTTTGATTAATCAATAAAAATGATTTATAATTATAATAAGAGATTGTGGGAGGTTGTAATATGGTAATATTTTTAATTTTTAATATAATATTATTTTCATTAACAATATTGACACTTTTTGCCATATTATTATGCTTTGTGTTAAAGAAATTTAAATACGCTGGATACGCATTACATCTTGCGTTTTTAGTAGTATTATTGACTATTATGATTATGTCATGGAATATCATTTTTATGAATGGTGGATTTAATGTTAATTTTTCAGCAACTCCAAAATTCTCTTATGATTGGATAATTATAATGGCACTTTGTTATATGATATTCTTTGCTATAACTCATGTAATTCTAGTAAAAAAGATGCATTTTCAGGATAAAAATAGTTTGATTTCTGCAGCTAGATATTTACTACCTGCATCTTTAACAGTCTTTTATTCTCTTGCAACAATTGTATTCTGGTTTAGTGTAAATTGTTATTGTAATCTAAAGATAATAAGTTCACTAAATTTATATAGTTAGTAAACGTTTACAATGAATTATATTTAACATGATATTTATAAATATAAATATTTATAGTAAAATAAAATAGATTTTAATATAAAATAAGTGAGGTAATTTAGAATTATGAATGCAATTCTTTCAGTAGTAGGTAAGGATACAGTAGGTATTCTTGCTAGTGTAGCAACATTATGCTCAGAGCATAAGGCAAATGTTAATGATGTTACGCAAACAATCATTGATGATTATTTTGCAATGTTTATGATTATTAACATTGATGAATTAGACATTGAATTTACAAAATTTGTAGACGAAATGGTTGCACTAGGCAAAGAAAAGAGATTAGAAATTCACTGCATGCATGAAGATATCTTCAACTTAATGCACAATATTTAAAAGGTGGTAAAAAAATGTATACTAATAACGAAATAATGGAAACCATCAAAATGATTCAAGAAGAAAACCTTGATGTAAGAACAATTACAATGGGTATTTCTTTAATCGACTGTATGGATACTGATATTGATAAGTCTTGTGAAAAGGTATATAACAAAATTTATAGATGTGCTAAAGATTTAGTTAAGACAGGAGAAACTATTTCTAAGAAATATGGTATTCCTATTGTTAACAAAAGAATCTCTGTTACACCTATATCAATGTTAGTTGGTGTATCAGGAGGAGATCCAGTTAAATATGCAAAGACATTAGATAAGGTTGCTCATGATATTGGAGTTAACTTTGTTGGTGGTTATAGTGCATTAGTACAAAAGGGTTTCTCTGCTGGTGATAGAGAATTAATTGATTCAATTCCACGTGCTTTAGCTGAAACTGAATTAGTTTGTTCATCAGTTAACGTTGGATCAACTAGAGCTGGTATTAACCTTGACGCTGTAAAGCTTATGGGTCAAAAGGTTGTTGAAGCAGCTCAATTAACAAAGGATAGAGAATGCATTGGAGCTTCTAAGCTTGTTGTATTCTGCAACGCAGTAGAAGATAATCCATTTATGGCTGGTGCTTTCCATGGTGTTGGTGAACCAGATGTTGAAATTAATGTTGGTGTATCTGGACCTGGTGTTGTACGTGCTGCATTAGCAAAGGCACCTAAGGATGCCCCAATTTCTGAAATCGCGGATATTATTAAGAAGACTGCATTTAAGGTTACTCGTATGGGTCAACTTGTTGGTGTAGAAGCATCTAAGATGTTAGGAGTTCCATTTGGAATTGTTGACTTATCACTTGCTCCAACTCCAGCTGTTGGTGATTCAGTTGCTCACATTCTTGAAGAAATTGGTCTTGAACAATGTGGTGCTTGTGGTACAACTGCAACTCTTGCTATGTTAAATGATGCGGTTAAAAAAGGTGGAGTTATGGCTTCATCTAGAGTTGGTGGTTTATCAGGTGCATTTATTCCAGTTTCAGAAGATGCTGGTATGATTGCTGCTGCTGAATCAGGCGCTTTATCTATTGAAAAGCTAGAAGCAATGACTGCTGTATGTTCAGTAGGTCTTGATATGATTATTATTCCTGGTGATACAACTCCTGAAGTTATTTCTGGTATTATTGCTGATGAAGCTGCAATTGGTATGATTAACTCTAAGACAACTGCAGTAAGAGTTATTCCAGCAATTGGCCGCAAGGCAGGAGATATTGTTAACTTTGGTGGACTTTTAGGATATGGTCCTATTATGAAGGTTTCTACTGTAAAGCCAGATGTATTTATTAATCGTGGCGGTCAGATTCCTGCACCATTAAACTCACTTAAGAATTAATTTAATTAATAAAAGGACGACTCAAAGTCGTCTTTTTTAAATTCACATATTTTTTACAAAATTCATTTAGGTTTACTTAAGTATTTAATCATATAATCTTTGTGAATTATAAAGAAATGAGGTATTTTTATGAAAAAGAAAAGAATATTATATGGTGCACTATCATTGGGATTAGTTATGGTATTGTCATCATGTACTTTATTAGATTCACTTAGAACATCATCAACTACTAGTACTACAACAAGTGCAACTACAACTAGTACAACTACATTAAATACAACTACAAATACATCAACTACTACATTATCTACAACAACAGAAGTAGCAACAACTACATCTAAATCTACTAGTACTACAACAAGTAGCTCAACAACTACTAATACAACAACTTCAAGTAATACAACAACATCTAATACTACTACAAGTGCTGAAACAACTTCAAATACAACTACAGTTGCAACAACAACTGAAGATGTAATAACAACAACTGATACTACACCACAAGTTAATTATGAAATGCAAACATTAGGTGTTACACGTACTTATTCAGCTTCAATGAATACCCCTAGTACATTAACAACATATTTTATTGATGAATCATTAGTACCATATGTTTCAATGGAGGATTTCTTATATATATTAAGTGATAAATTAAGCTATAACTCTATTTCAAAAACATATGATTCAACAACAAATACATATACATATGAAAGAACAAGCTCTGATGGTGATGCATATACAATTACAATTTCACCTTCAAATAATGAAATAACTCTAAATAATTGTCCTTTCTATATTGATGCATTAGCAAATTCTAATACATATTCTTTAACTAGCAAAAGAGTAAAAACAACAAAAGAATATGTAATATCTCCTGAAACTGTTACAATTAATTTATCAGATTATAATATGCAAATGTATCAAATTGATAATAAAGCATTATTACCAGTTTCAATTATTAATTCAATTATTGCATCTCCACTATATTATAATGTTTACTTTACTGGTTCTGGATATGTTTGTGATAGCTCTACAGCTTCAAACCAAGAAAAAAGTATGCTATTTGGTAATATTAGCTTAGAAGATGATGAAGAATTAAGAGAATATTCTTATAATACATTAGCATTTATATATGATAATTTATTTGGCTTAAAAACATATAGAGGATATGAATCAGTATATGAAATATTAGAACCATATAAAGAGGATTTATTAAAAACTGATGGAAGTGATATTGAAGCATTAACATCATTCTTATATACTATCATTGATGATGGACATACAGGAATATCTTCATATAAATTTGGAAATACTAGTGAAGCAGATTCAACATCATTAGGAGAAAGAAGAACTAAATTAAATAAAGCATATCAAACTTTAGAAAACTATTATAAGGCTTCAAAATTTGCACGCACATCATCTCCTTATAGAGCATCAGGTAATACAGCAGTAATTGAAATAGATTCATTCTCCCTAGATAGTAGTGATTCATCTAATGATACATATTCTACATAAAAAAGCATATTAAATTCAATTAATGGTCAATATAAGAATATTGCATTGAACCTTGGCTTAAATGGTGGTGGGTCAATTGCATCTATGGTTGAAACATTAGGCTTATTAACTGATAATGATATTGTAATGTATACCTATAATGAGCTTACAGGTGCATTAATTAAATATACATATCAGGTTGATGTAGACTTAGATGGTGATTTTACAGATGATGATTCATATGCATCAACATATGATTTCTATATTCTAGCATCAGGATTTACATATTCAGCTGCAAATGAATTTACTAACCTATGTATAGAAAATAATATTGCTAAAACATTAGGTAAGCATACAGGTGGTGGTGCTTGTGTTGTATTACCAACATCATTACCAGATGGTACATCTTTCCAAACATCAGGTCCAGTATGCCTATGTAATTATGATGAAGAAAATAATACATATGAAATTGTAGATGACGGAGTTGATGTTGATTATGATTACGAATATTCTAATTTCTATAGTGTTACAGCATTAAATGCTTATATTAATAATTTATAAAAAATGGTCCATGTAATAACTTTACATGGACTTTTTATTTAAAATGTATTATTTTTAATTTGTTCAATAAATGGTTCCCAAATTGCTTTATATTGCTTTTCAGATACCACTTCAACATCCTTAATTGTTTTTATATTTTGCTCTTTACCAATATAAATTAAGTCTTTAATATATCCTTCAGCTTCATCTAGGTAAACATTAACCATTTTCTTTAGGTTTTCCTGTAAAATAAATAATCTATAATGACCATCTAATAAAACATATTCATCATCAATTATTGCAACAGGAAGATAAACATTATCTAAATCCTTTAATGTTTTATCTATATTTTCATATCTTTCCTTAGATAATATAAATTCTGTTGGTAATATTACTTTTATTGGTAATTTATATGTAAAAACCTCATTGAATTTTTCATAATATGATTCATCAAATGATCTAACACTTGTAATATATTTATTTATATCATGAAAAAAAGAAGTAGCTTCTTCAATATATTTATTGTCATTAAATCTAACTTTTGCAGATCTATCA
Source organism: Acholeplasmatales bacterium (assembly GCA_016288855.1). Classification (GTDB taxonomy): domain Bacteria; phylum Bacillota_I; class Bacilli_A; order Acholeplasmatales; family Anaeroplasmataceae; genus Anaeroplasma. Next base: position 117,224 of record JAEELJ010000051.1, on the reverse strand, counting down.
TCAATATGATATTCATAATAATAAAAATTATCATTATCTTTAACAGTAATACATAAGTTACTGTTTTTTAAATCATTATCATAAAAATCTGATTTATTATCTATATATATTTCCATAAATTAATCACCATATAAATTATACAATAAATTATTGTATTTTTGTCTTAAATTTATACTATTTAATATAAATTGAATTTATATATAAAAAAGTGTATAATAAGACTAATCTTATATTTGAGGTGCAGTATGAAGATTTATTCAGATTATGAGAAAAAGTTAAATGCTTTTTATGCAGTTGAAAGAAATCATAATAGAGGCTATAAAGTATATTTCTTTTTATCATTTTTAGGATTTTGCTTCCTAATTTATTCAATAATAAATCTAATATCAAAGACTGAATATGAGATGAGAGATTATATCTTTTTAGCAATTGGTATAAGTGCTTTAATTTTATTCTTTATAGCTGGATTTATAAGACTATATATAATAAAGTTTTTGCCTAAAAAGAAGCCTTTATTTACTGAAATACTAAATACTTATGTTAAGGGTGAACTAGTATCAGAGGTTTCAAATTATGGTATTGAACCATATAAATTAGATGCAATAATCCATCCAAGTGGTTATATTAATATTGCATATATTTATGATAAGAATTGTATAGTTGAAGCAACAGTTGAAAAGAATGATTTTTTAATTAAAACAAATGTAACAAAAGAGGTTACATCCTATGTTGAGGTTAAAATATTTAATAAGCATTTAAAGAAGCAATATGGTAGGGTACATAAATTTAATTCAAAAGGTTATAATAAAGAACAATTCTATAAGGGATTTAAAGACTTTATTGATAAATCTGATATTAAAGAGCTTTCTTTAAAATGCCAAGAGGCTATAGAAGAGCATAAGAAGACATATAGATAGGAGAATTAATAGTATGACTGAATTACAAAGAGAAAAAATCTTAAGAAATCTTGAACAAAATAGTAGAATAGAACTTCATGATTTAGCGATTATGCTTGGAGTAAGTGAGGTTGAGCTCGCGAATGAAATCGATTTGATGACTAAAGAGCACATAATCTGTGGTTATACTACTTTAATAAATTGGGATAATACATCTAAGGAAATCGTTACTGCGTTAATTGAAGTAAAGGTTACACCTCAAAGAGGAATTGGATTTGAAACTCTTGCAGAAAGAATTTCACGTTTCCCTGAAGTGACTAGTGTTTATTTAATGAGTGGTGGATTTGACTTTATGGTTATGATTGAAGGTAAGTCTATGAAGGAGGTTTCAAAATTCGTTTTTGAAAAGCTTTCTGCAGTAGATTCAATTTTATCAACATCAACTCATTTCGTATTAAAGAAATATAAAGATCATGGAACATCTTTAGTAGAAGCTAAAAAAGATGAAAGGATGGTCGTTAGTGCATAATGCGTAGTTTTGTTTCTAAAAAGGTTACTGCACTAAAACCATCAGGAATAAGAAAGTTTTTTGATATTGCATCAGAAATGAAGGGTGTAATATCACTTGGTGTAGGTGAACCTGATTTTGATACTCCTTGGCATATCAGAGAAGAAGGTATTTATACATTAGAAAAAGGTAAAACTATGTATACTTCTAATTCTGGTTTAAAGGAATTAAGAATTGCTATATCTAATTACTTAGAAAGAAAAATTAATGTAACATATAATCCTTTAAAGGAAGTACTTGTTACAGTAGGTGGTAGTGAAGCAATTGATATGGCACTAAGAGCAATAGTTGAAGATGGTGATGAGGTAATTATTACAACTCCATGCTATGTATCTTATGAGCCTTGTGCAATTTTAGCAGGTGCAAAGCCTGTTACAATTAATCTAAAAAATGAAAATCAATTTAGATTAACACCTGAAGAATTAGAACAAGCTATTACACCTAAATCTAAGGTTTTAGTTATTTGTTATCCAAATAACCCAACAGGTGCAATTATGACTAAAAGTGATTTAGAAAAGATTGCTGAGGTTGTTATTAAGCATGATTTATGTGTAATTTCAGATGAAATCTATTCTGAATTAACATATGATGGAAATCATACATCTATCGCGTCTATACCTGGCATGAAGGAAAGAACTATTGTTGTTAATGGTTTTAGTAAGGCTTATTCAATGACAGGATGGAGACTAGGTTATGCTTCAGGTCCTGAAGAGATTATTCGTCAGATGACTAAAATACATCAATTTGCTATTATGTGTGCTCCAACTAATTCTCAATATGCAGGTATTGAAGCTTTAAATAATGGCGATGAAGATGTTAATATTATGAGAGAAGCATATGATGAAAGAAGAAGATATGTTCTATATAGACTATCTGAAATTGGAATTCCATGCTTTGAACCAAAGGGTGCATTCTACGTGTTCCCAGATGTAAGACAGTTTGGTCTTTCAAGTGAAGAATTTGCTTTAAGACTTCTAAATGAGAAAAAGCTTGTTATAGTTCCGGGTAATGCTTTTGGTGAATCTGGAGAAGGTTTCATGAGAATAAGTTACGCTTATTCTTTAGATGAATTAAAGGAAGCTTTAAATAGATTAGAAGACTTCGTTAAAACTTTAAAAAAATAAGAATTTAAGGCTCGTTTGAGCCTTTTATTTTCGAAAATTATTATTGTTGAAATAAAATATTAAATATTTTATAATCGTTGTGAGGTATTTATCATGGAAAGATATGAAATAAATAAATTTATAGAAGAATATGATAAAAGAGTTCATGATTTATATGAAGCATTAGATATTAAAACAAAACAACCTGAATTTGATGAATTATCTAAAGAAATTAAATCAGATACATTTTGGAATGATCAGGATCATGCTCAAAAGACATTACAAAGATTTAATTTATTAAAAGGTGATATTGAGCTTTATAATAAGGCTTTTAATGACTTAGGAGATATTAAAGATATTGTAGATATGGCATTAGAAGATAATGAAGCTATGAGTATGATGGAAGAAATGATTAAAGTTTTCATCAAATATATTGATGAATCTGAGGTTAAGGCTTTATTATCTGGAAAATATGATTACAATAATTGTATTTTAGAATTCCATCCAGGTGCTGGTGGTACTGAATCAATGGATTGGGCTTTAATGCTATTTAGAATGTATCAGAGATTCTCTTTAGCAAATGGCTATAAGGCTGAAATATTAGCATATGAGCAAGGTGATGAGGCAGGTATTAAATCTGCAACATTATCTATTAAAGGTGAATATGCTTATGGGTATTTTAAAGGTGAAGCAGGTGTTCATCGTTTAGTTAGAATATCACCATTTGATTCTAACAAAAGAAGACATACCTCATTTTGTAGTATTGATGTAGTACCTGAAGTTAATGATGATAATGAAATTGTAATACCAGATGAGGATTTAAGAATTGATACATATCTTTCTTCAGGACACGGTGGACAAGGTGTTAATACAACATATTCTGCAGTAAGAGTTACACATATTCCAACAGGTATAGTTGTTACATGTCAAAACGAAAGAAGCCAGTTAAAGAATAAAGATATTTGTATGAAGGTATTAAAAAGTAAGCTTTTACAAATAGAAATAAAGAAAAAGCAAGATGAAATTGATGCCCTAAAGGGAACACAAATGGCTATTAATTTTGGTTCTCAAATAAGAAGCTACGTATTTACACCATATACTTTAGTAAAAGACCATAGAACTAATTATGAGGTTGGTAATGTTCAATCTGTAATGGATGGAGACTTAATGGGCTTTATGCAAGCATATTTAAAATTTAATGCTAAAAAGAATTAGGTGATATTTTGATTGTTAATGATTTAAAAGAAACTAAAAAAGGTTATATAGTAACAATTGATGATAAGGAATATAAATTCCAAGAGGATACTATAGTTGACTTTAGATTGGTTAAAGGAAAAGAAATTACAAAAGAAATATTAAATGATGCAATTAAAGCTGAGGATTTAAATTATTATTATAACAAAGCATTAGATTATCATATTAGATATATGAAGGGTAGAAGTGAAATATATACCTACCTAATTAAAAAAGGCATAAGTCAAAAAAATGCTAATACTATTTTAGATAAATTAGAAAATAGTAAAGTCTTAAATGATAAAAATGTAATAGAATCCTTAATTAGAACCTATATTAAAGATAAAAATGGAATTCTTATGATTAAAAAAAAACTTAAATCAAAAGGATTTGATATTAATGATATAGAAGATGAATTATCTAAAATAGATTTAGATATTTATTATGAATGTTTAGAAAGCTTATATCAAAAAATTAAAGATAAATATAATAAATATGATGATTACATGCGTATTAATAAAATAAAAGCATATTTATTACAAAGAGGATATACATATCAAGATATAAATACATTAGATATTAAGTAGTGATAAATTTAATCACTACTTTTTTATAATTCTTCATTTTATTGTTAAAAGTAATATTATATAGTATAATATTAAAGATGATAACTATTAGAATGGGAGTGATAATATGTTAGTTAGGGATAAAATAAATGAAGATTTTTTATATTTCTATAAGAATGGTACTAACCAAGATGCATATACTGTATTTGGTGCTCATTTAGTAAAAAATGATAAGGGTGAAAATATAGCATGTGAATTTTGTCTATATGCACCTAACGCTAAGGATTGCTATGTTGTGGGAGAATGGCAAGATTTTAGAGCCGGTGAAATACATATGGAACATATTATTGGCGGTATTTTTTATGCTTATGTAGAAGGTAATTTAGAATGGATGAGATATAAATATCTTATGCATACTTGGCAGGATGAAGAAATATATAAGGCAGATCCTTATGCATTTTATTCTCAGGTAAGACCTTCACATGATTCAAAAATTTATGATATTGATGGTTATAAATTTGATGATGATTTATGGATGTATACAAGACCTAAAACATATAATACTCCACTTATGATATATGAAATGCATATTGGCTCATGGAAGCGTCCTTGGGATGGTAGAGAATTCTTAACATTTCAAGAAATTGCACCAGAGCTTATAAAGTTCTTACGTGATTATGGATATAATTATGTAGAATTAATGCCTGTTTATGATTATCCACTAGATATGTCTTGGGGATATCAGGGTACAGGATATTATGCAATTACACCAAGATATGGTAGACCAAAGGATTTTATGTGGTTTGTACAAGAATTACATAAGGCTGGATTTGGTGTAATAATGGACTGGGTACCAGGTCATACTAATAAGGATGATTTTGGCTTATATAGATTTGATGGAACATATTTATTTGAATATGATAAGGAATGCGATAGAGAAAATGTAAATTGGGGTACTGCAAACTTTGATTTAGGAAAAGGTGTTACAAAATCGTTTTTAATTTCTAATGCAATGTTTTATTTAAAATATTTCCATGTTGATGGATTTAGAATTGATGCAGTATCTAATATAATATATTGGCTTGGTAATAAGGATAGAGGAGTTAATAATGGTGCTTGTGATTTCTTAAGACAGCTTTCAAAAACAATATTCTCTTTTGATGATAGATTATTATTAATGGCAGAAGATTCTAGCGATTATAAAGGTGTAACCCTACCTGCAGATATGGGGGGATTAGGATTTAATTATAAATGGGATTTAGGCTGGATGAATGATACATTATCATATTTTAAGCTTGATCCAATTTATAGAAGATATCATCACCATAAGCTAACATTCTCAATGGCATATTTCTATTCAGAACAATTCTGCCTACCTCTATCTCATGATGAGGTAGTACATATGAAGGGGTCATTATTAAATAAGATGCCAGGAGATCAATGGCAGCAATTTGCAAATTTTAGATTGCTAATTGGTTATATGATTGCTCACCCTGGTAAAAAATTACTATTCATGGGTAATGAATTAGCTTCATATGATGAATGGCATTATGAAGGTGAATTACCTTGGAATGTGTTAACATATCCATTACATAATTCAGCAAATCGTTTTGTAAAAGAGGTTACTAAGCTTTATAAGGATGAAAAGTCATTATATGAGCGTGAATACGACCCACTAGGATTTGAGTGGATTATGGCTGATAATGAATTACAATCTATTTATTCATTTGTAAGATATGCAAATGATTATCATGATCATATATTAGTTATAATGAACGCAACTCCAAATACGTATAATAACTATAGAATAGGTTGTAAGGATGCATTATATTATGAAGAAATAATGAATTCTGATTGGGATATTTATAACGGAAGTAATCATAAGAATGTAGGTCACATTATGGTTGAGGATTATAATCAAGACAATCAAAATCATTCTATTTTAGTTAATATACCACCTTTAGGAATAATATTTTTAAAAGCACATTATAAGGAAACTAAAAAAGAAGATAAAACTCCTAAAGAAAAGACTAAGAAGATAACAAGAAAGAAGGTTAGTAAATAATGAATTACCCATATTTTGATGATAAAGAATTATTTAAAAAAGAATTTATTTCAAATGTTGAAAATAAATATGCAATAGATTTTAAAAAATCAACTCCATATCAGCAATATGTAGTATTAGGAGAAATGCTAAGAATGTATATTGCAAAGTATTGGCATAATACAGAAATGGCATTTTGTAAAAAATCTCAAAAGACAGTAATTTATTTCTCAATGGAATTCCTAATGGGAAGAATGATTACAAACAATTTAATGAACGCTGGTGTTTATGATGTTGTTAAAGAGGCTTTTTCTGATTTAGGAATTGATATTAATGAGGTTGAACATCAAGAAACTGATGCCGGATTAGGTAATGGTGGTTTAGGTAGACTTGCTGCCTGTTTCATGGATTCAGTTGCATCACTTAACTTACCTGTAATTGGCAACTGTATTAGATATCGTTATGGGTTCTTTGAGCAAGGTGTTAAAAATGGATATCAGGTTGAGCACCCAGACCGTTGGTTAAAGGATGTTAATGTTTGGGAAATAAGAAGAGCTGATGAAGCTGTTGAAATACCTTTTTATGGATATATTGATATCCAATCTCAAGGTAATGGTAAGCTTATAGTTGAGCATAAAGATGCTCAATATGTTAAGGCTGTACCTTATGATATTCCAATTGTTGGTGATGGTAATCACTTTGTTACTACACTAAGACTATGGAGTAGTGAGCCTGCATCTACATATCCAGATGATGCATTCAATTATTTAAGAGATGTAAGAGAAATTTCTTCTATGCTATATCCAAATGATGATACAGAAGAAGGAAAGATTCTACGCTTGAAGCAGCAATATTTCTTTGTTTCTGCAGGTGTTACATCATCTGTAAGACAATTCTTAAAGGTTCATGGTACTTGTAAGGATTTACATAAGCATTTATGCTTCCATATTAATGATACTCACCCAGCATTAATAGTTCCTGAATTAATGAGATTATTAGTTGATGAATATAATGTTGATTGGGATCAGGCTTGGGAAATAACAAAGAATACATGTGCATATACAAACCATACAATCTTATCTGAAGCATTAGAAAAATGGCCTGTAGGATTATTTGCAAGATTATTACCAAGAATTTATACAATAACTGAAGAAATTAATAGAAGATTATTAATTGAATTAGAAGAAAAATATGGACCAAACTCTAATGAAGTATATGAAATGGCTATTATCAAGGATGATAAAATTCATATGGCTAACTTAGCAATTCATGGATCATTCTCTGTAAATGGTGTTGCAAAGCTTCATACTGAAATTTTAAAGAATATCGAAATGAAGACATTTAGTGATTATTATCCAAATAAGTTTAATAATAAAACAAATGGTATAACACATAGAAGATGGTGCTTACATATTAATCCAGAACTTAAGGATATCCTTAATGAATATTGCCCTAACTGGGTTAAGGATCCTGAAGTAGAATTAAAGAAATTATTAAAATATAAAAATGATCCTGAAGTACAAAAGAGATTCTATAAGATGAAGCAAGCAAGAAAAGCCGCACTTGCTAATAAGATATTTAAATCTCAAGGTGTATCATTAGATGTAAATTCAATATTTGATGTTCAGGTTAAGAGATTACATGAATATAAAAGACAGCTTATGAATGCACTTCATATTATGTATATCTATAATAGATTAAAAACTGATCTTGAATTTAGAAGTAATTATGTACCTCATTCATTTATCTTTGGTGCAAAATCAGCACCAGGATACTGGTTTGCAAAGAAGATCATTAAATTAATTAATACAATTGCAGATAAGGTAAATAATGACCCTGAAACAAATAAATATCTTAAGGTTGTATTTGTAATTAATTATAATGTTACATATGCAGAAACTATTATGCCAGCTGCAAATATTAGTGAACAAATTTCAACTGCATCAAAGGAAGCATCAGGTACATCTAACATGAAGTTTATGATGAATGGTGCAATTACATTAGGTACACTTGATGGTGCTAATGTTGAAATTGCTAATTTCGTTGGTGATAAGAATATTGAAATATTTGGTATGAACGCTGAAGAAGTAACATCTATTTATAGAGATGGTGGTTATGACCCAATGGATATTTATAATTCAGATATTAGAGTTAGAACAGTAATTGATCAATTAACTAATGGCTTCTTTAATAATGTTAGTAGAGATGAATTTTTTGATATAAGAAATAATTTATTATATTCTGATAATTATTTCATTTTAAAGGATTTTGCATCATATATTACTGCTCATGAGCACTTAAATGAGTTATATAAGGATCAAGAAAAGTGGTTACGCGCATCAATTGTTAATACAGCAATGTCAGGCTATTTTACAACAGATAGAACAATGCGTGAATATAATAGAGACATTTGGCATATTAAGCCAATTGAGGTTGATGACTAAGAGGATATTATGTTAGTATTTAAGAATATAGATAATCTTAATGTACTAATAAATAAATATAAAAAAATTACAAGTACTATATCATTAATAAGAATTTTAATGCTTCTAGTACTTGTAGTTGAATTTATTCTATTATTATCATTAAAGGAATATTTAACATATGGTATAGCATTAGCTATAACATTAGTTATTTTCATATTACTTATTATATTTACAAATAAATTTTATAATATATACGATAATCTTTTAGATAAAGATAAGTGTTACAAGAATCATAATTTAAGAAGAGAGCTTAAATTAAATTCATTTAATGACTTAGGAGAAGATTTTAAAAATAAAGAGGATTATAAAATATCTGATTTAGACATTTTTGGAAGAAATTCTTTATATCAATATATTACTGTTGCAAAAACTAAAAAAGGAAGAGAATTACTAGCTAGACAGCTAACTAAGCCAAAAGAAATGCCTTCTTCATTTAAGGATATGGTTAATTCTTTTGCAAATGATGAGGAATCTATTAATATTGAGGCTTCACTATATCATTTTAAAAATAATAAAAAAGTTAATTATGATGAATTATTAAGTGTAAGTGAGAATAAAATTAAATTTAATCCATTATTTATATTACCATTATTATCATTTATAGGAATGATAGTATATATAGTATTAATATTTACATTAGGATTAAATCCTTATTTTCTATTTGTTTTTGCAATAACAAATTTATTCTTATCTAAAATCTTTTTATCTAATGATATATTTAAGCTTGATGGTGGAATGTATCAAGAAACAGTTAAAGCTTATTTATATGTAGATGATGTAATTATTAATTCTAAATTAGATCAAAATAGATTTAATGAATTAAAAGATAGTATTAAAGAAGAAGTTTCATATTTAAAGAAATTAAATAAAATATATGGTTTATTTAATCTAAAGAAAAATAGTATTATAGATATTATTTTAAATACATTATTTGTAAGTGATATATTTTTAATTGTTTATTATAATATTAATACTAAATCTGTTTCAAAAATTAAAAATACATTCGATAATATTGCAGAAATAGAACTAGCATTATCCCTAGCAAACATTGGTATTGATAATGAAATATATTCTATTCCAGAAGATGGGGATATAATTGATGTAGAATGTATGTATCACCCACTTGTTAAAAACTGTGTAGCAAATGATATTAAATTTGATCATGGTATAGTTTTGACAGGCTCTAATATGAGTGGTAAAACTACATTTATGCGTACTCTTGCAATAAATGAAACATTATTTAATGCAGGTGGTATTGTTTGTGCAAAAAAATATAGTGCACCTAGACTAAAAATTTTAACATCTTTAAGAGCAAATGATATGCTTAATGAAGGTATTTCAACATTCTATGCAGAAATATTAAGAATGAAGGAAATGATGAAATATTATAAAGAAGAAAGATGCTTAATATTAGTTGATGAAATATTTAAAGGCACTAATACCCATGATAGGGTCAGTGCCTCAGCTAGTGTAATTAAAAAATTACTAGATTCAAATTCAATATTTATTATATCTACTCATGATTTTGAGCTTGCAAAGGAAGATGGAATTTTAAATTATCATTTCAATGAGAAATACATTGATGATAAAATTACCTTTGATTATAAAATCAAAAGTGGTGCATCTGATACAACAAATGCAATCTACTTACTCAAAATGGCAGATATAATCTAGCATTTTAATGGCTCCGTCATGTAATGAATCATATTCAGTTACATACTGGGCCATTTTCTTTATTTCATCATCACCATTAATCATGGCGATAGATATATCAGATATATTAAATAATTCCTTATCTACAATTGAATCAGTTATAGAAATTGTTTTATATCCTTGATATTGATTAATTAAATTATATGCGACTTTTTCCTTATTAAATAAGGAATTTTTAACTCTTAAAAGCTCTCTATTTTTATCTTTACCTTTTGTTTCAAAAAATAAATTATTACTACTTAAAAATTTTTTTAATTCACTACTATATTCATTTTGAATTGCAATAGTTATAGATAAAATATTATTATCAAATGAGTCTACAATTTTATAATCCTTAGGGTAGAAGAAATGTAATCTTTCTTTAAAATGTGATACAAAAGGATATTTTTCTGTCTCACCAAATGTTGTATATATTCCATCGTTAAATTTATTAATTAATTCGTTGATAATATTTTTATTTATAGAATCATATAATAAATTATTATTAATTAAAGATTTACTTGATGAAATAGATGCAATATCACATTCTAATTCATTTCTTTTACACCAATTATAAAGATTATCAAATGATTCTTCTGATATGATGCACATTTTATTATTAATTAAATATTCTTTTAAATATGTTCTTCCATAGGAAGAAAGATCTAATAAATTAGATGTAATTGTACCATCGAAATCCATTAAACATAAATATTTCATGTTATCGCCTCATAAATAATATTATATTATTTATAAATAATTTTCAATTTCAATTTAATATTCTTTCAATTTAATATAGTTTATACTATAATATAAGTATTGTGGGAGGTGTTAATATGTTCAATTTTACATTCCCAATAAGATTAGATTTTTCATCTATTTTAAGCTTTGTAATAGGTGTGTTTTTTGGCTCTGCGTTAATATTATTAATATATGTCTTACTTGTATTATTATCATTACATGATAAAAGATATATGGTTAAAACAGAAGAGGACTCATTAACAGATAACGATGTAAAGCAGATGGTTTTAGATGCACAAAAAACTTTTAAGGATAGAAGCTTAAGGGGAGATTTATCTAAGCCTGCTTATTGTAAAACTATCGTGCAAGATCTTGCGTTAGAAATTGCTTCATCATATTATCCTAATTCTAAGCATCCATTGCTAGAATTAAGTGTTGATGAAACTGTTGTACTTATTGGTTATATTCAAAAAAGAATTAATGATCTTTTAAATCGTAAGGGATTAAGATTATTATTACGCTTAAAAATATCACAGATTGTTGCGTTATCAAAGACAACAATAAATATTACTTCATCTAAAGTATTTAAAACAACTGTTAATGCTAATAAGAAGTTTCAGCGCGTTAAAAAGGTATTAAATGTTATAAATCCAGCAACATGGTTTAGAACATTAGTTATAAATAATACTTTGGGGATTATTATTAATAAATTATGCTTAATTGTTATAGCAATTGTAGGAGAAGAAACTTATAAAATTTATTCTAAGAAGGTATTTGAAAAGGAAGTATCCTTAGAAACTAATATTGATGAATTATATGAAGAGTTAGATAAAGAAATAACAGATGCTAAAGAATCATTAGAAAAAGAAAATGCTTCAAATGATTCTGATTCATTTGATGAAGAATTCTCACTAAAAAAATATCCTATTGTTATATCAAGTGATAATGATAATATAGTTCATGAATATGATGAAAATATGAGTATGTTAAAGAGGGACTAGTATGTTTGGAAAGAAGAAAAAGCAAGAAGAAATTTTAATTGAAGATAACGATGAAAATTTTGAAATATTTCAGGAATATAGAGCTGATGAGCATATTGCTGAAAGAAGAAAATTTCGTCCTACACAAGTAGCGAGTCCTTATTTTGGTACTCATGTTGCTGATAAAAAGAGCTTCATTGATAATTCGGGTTACAATGATGTTGATGATGCATATGATTATTTAAGAGATGAGGAAGCAAAGCACTTATCTAAGGAAGATGTTATTAAAAAGCATGGTAGTGAATATTATGAATTCCAAATTTTAGATAATGAAAAGCTTAAAGAAATAGGTGGTGGTGAATATGATGATTCTAAGCTACAAAAAATTAAGCCTAAGCAGGTTAATCGTTCAACTATGCTTGATAGTTTAATTTCTTCTGATGTATCTGAATTAGAGGACTTTGAAGAAAAAGAAGATAATATAAGTCTAGATTTTGATAATAATGTGGAAAGCTCTTCTGAGGAATATGATGAGCCTGAATTCAAGATTCATATTGACCTAGATGAGGATATGGAAGAGGATTCTAAGGAATTTAGCTTCAATGGCTATGATGAATCATTAGCAAAGCCAAAGCAGGCTAATATTCCATCATTCCTTATTAAAAATGAGGCTGAAGAAAAGAATAATGATAGAGAAGCTTTAAAGCAAATTAAGAAGAATGTTGATTCAAGTGATTTATCATTTGATAATGTTCCTAATCTTAAGACTCCAAATTTATTCTTTGATGATGATGTTACAAAGCCAGAATTAACACAAGAAGAAAAGAATTATAAGAATCCAGCAGTTTCAAAGGAAATGTCTATCGAGGATGCTATACGTATGTCTAAGGGTGGTACTGTTGTACCAGGACATGAAGGTGAAAATACTGTTCGTGGAATCGATAATATAAGTAGGGTTTCTCATAAGCCTACACCAGTTGATGCAAAGCCTGAGGTTATAGAAAAACAACAGCAGCAAGAAAAGCCAAAACCAAAGGTTGAGGATAATAAATATAAGAACTATAAGGTTCCTTATAAGAAGTTATTCCCTAAGAGTGAAGGAGATATTGACCTACATCCACAATGGCTTGAAGAGAAGAAAACTATTATTAATGAAACATTAAAAGCCTTCGGTATTGAAGGTGAAGTTGTTGCATATACAAAAGGTCCTGCGTTCACATTATATGAAGTTGGTGTTGCAACAGGTGTTAATGTAAAGAAATTTGGTAATATTGTTGATAATTTAAAGATGGTATTAAAAGCACCATCTATTAGATTACAAATTCCAATTCCAGGTAAGGCAACTGTTGGTATTGAAGCACCAAATGATAAGGCTGATGTAGTTAAATTTGGTGATATTTGTTCTGATTCATTCTTACTTGATGGCAAGCCATTAAATGTAGTTTTAGGTAAGAATATTGATGGTACACCTGTTTATGAAAATATTACATCTATGCCACACTGCTTAATTGCCGGTGCTACTCAATCAGGTAAGTCAGTATGTATTAATACAATTTTATGTTCATTAATTACAAAGAATTCGCCTGAAAGATTAAAGCTAATTTTAGTTGACCCTAAAAAGGTTGAAATGTCTTTCTATGAAGATATTCCACATCTTGCAACACCAGTTTTAACTGAGCCTGATGAAGCAGGAGAAGCATTAAAGTGGGCTTGTACAGAAATGGACCGTAGATATCAGGTATTCCAACGTAATAGAGTTAGAAATATTGGTGACTATATTCAAAAACAGAAGGATCATCCTGAATTTAATTTAGAAAACCTACCTTATTATGTAATTATTGTAGATGAATTTAATGATTTAATTATGCAGTGTGGAAGTGAAGTTAATGATTCAATTGTTCGTTTAGGACAAAAAGCTAGAGCCTGCGGTATTCATGTAATACTTGCAACACAACGTCCAACTGCTGATATTGTTAATGGTACAATTAAAGCAAACTTCCCTTGCCGTATCGCATTTAGAGTTGCATCTTCAGTTGACTCATCAGTTATTCTAGATGAGACAGGAGCAGAAGAATTACTAGGTCGTGGTGATATGATTATTAAGAATAATGGTAATCCAATTCGTGCTCAGGGTGCTTATATTTCAGATTCTGAAATTGAAGGTATTTGTTCATATTTAACTACATCTTATGAACCTGATTATGTATTTACTCATGAGGAATTAAGAGATAGTATCGCAAGAAGCCAAGGTTCATCAGGAAATGGTGGAGCTGGTTCTGGTAAGGCAAATACTGAATCTGAAGAATTAATTGAAAGTGTAGCTAGATTTTGTGTTGATGGACAAGCATGCTCAATTAATGCAATTCAAAATCAATTTGGTCTAGGCTTTAATAGAGCATCTAGAGTTGTTGCTATTCTAGAAGAAAGAGGAATTGTTTCTCCTAAGGCTGGTACAAAGCCACGTGATATATTAGTAGATTCATTCCAATTAGATCAAATTTTTGGCTCTCAAAATTAGTATTGGGGGATTATTGATGGAAAATAATGAGACTATTAATACTAATGTGATTATTGAAGATAATGATAATAAAAAGAAAAAATTATTCATAAAAATAATTGTATTTCTTTCAATTTCATTTTTGATAATATTAATTACTCTAATTAATATGTCAAGAATTGTTATGTTCTCAAATATCTTTGGTTCAGTCCTTGGAAATACAAAAGCATTAGGATTAATTATTTATTTACTTGCAACTATTTTATTTTTCTTGTATTATGTTACACTTGGTACATTAATTTTAGTACACAAGCTTAAATTAAAAAAAGATTGGTACCCACTAATAAATAAAATAGATTCAAAGCTTGATATGGCAGCATTTATTTCAAAATGTTTTTCTATATTATTATTTTTACTTATTTTTATCGCAACACCTTGCGTTGTTGTTGGAAATAGTATGTACGATACATTAGAAAATGGTGATGCACTATTATCAACAAATTTATTTTACACACCTAAAAAGGGTGATATTGTTATCTTTGATTCTCATGACTATCAGGAATCTAGCTATGATGAATCAAGTCATTCCTTCTACATTAAAAGAGTAATGGCAGTAAAGGATGATGTTTTAAGCTTTGATTATGTTACTTTAACATTTTATATTAATGGTGAAGAAATATATGATTTTGAAAGAGGAGATGGCTCTAATACTAGTGTAAATAGCTGGTATAATATCATCGAATCTATAAATGATATTACAAATGAATATACAAGTGAAGAATTAAACACTCTTGCAACAATAACTGTACCAAAGGGGTACTTATTAGTGTTTGGAGATAATAGAAAGAATTCACTTGATTCACGTATATTTGGTGTAATATCTACTAAATCAGTATTTGGTAAAGCATTCTTAAGAATCTTCCCATTTAGCAAATTTGGTTCAATTTAGGAGTTTTTATGAAAGACATTCAGTGGTTCCCTGGCCATATGGCTAAGGCAAAAAGAGAAATAACAGAATATGTCAAAAAGGTAGACTTAGTTATAGAGCTTAAGGATTCAAGAATACCTTATTCATCTACTAATCCTTTGTTAAATGACATTATTAATAAAAAGCCACGTCTTGTCATTTTAACAAAAGCAATGATGGCAGATCCTAAGGTTACAAAGGATTGGATTAATTATTATAAAGCTAATAATATCTTAGCTTTAGATATTGATAGTGAAGCAAATTATAATATTAAGCAAATAATACCTTATTGTAATAAGGCATTAGAGGAATTATTTAAAAAGAGATTAGAAAAAGGTATTAAATCACGTGATATTAAAGCTATGATTGTAGGTATTCCTAATGTAGGTAAATCTACATTAATAAATAAGCTTGCGAAAAGAAAGGCTGTTGTTGTAGGAGATAAGCCTGGTGTTACTAAATCAGAAAGCTGGATTCAGGTATCTGATACACTAAGACTATTAGACACTCCAGGTGTTTTATGGCCTAAATTTGAAGACCAAATGGTTGGCTTAAAGCTATTTATGGCTGGTTCTATTAAAGATGATATTCTTGATTTAAGAGAATTAACTGTAGAAGCAATAGATTATACAAAAGAGCATTATCCTAATTTATTAAAAGAAAGATATAACTTATCAGATATTGAAAATAAGGATGGATATCAGCTATTAGAAGAAATAGGTATTAAAAGAGGCGCTATAAAGAAGGGCGCTGAGGTTGACTTAGATAGAGTTGTTAAATTATTCTTATATGATTTAAGAAATGTTAAGATTGGAAGGATGAGCTATGAGACACCACAAATATGATGATATTGATATGTATAAATATGAAAATGATTTATATGATAGTGGAGTTAAGGTAATAGCTGGAGTCGATGAGGCAGGAAGAGGACCTCTTGCAGGACCTGTTGTTGTTGCAGCTGTTATATTAGATGAATTTGATCGTATTCCAGGATTATTTGATTCAAAGCAAATATCTGAGAAAAAAAGAGAAGAATTATATAAGCAAATAATAAAAAGATGCAAAGCATATAAAATAGTTTATGTTTCTGTTAAGGATATAGACGAAATGAATATTTATCAAGCAACAAAAAAAGGTATGTTTGAAGCAATTATGGGTTTAAAAATAGAACCTGAGCATGTATTAATTGATGCAATGCCTATGGATGAATTAAAAATTAACCATACATCAGTAATACATGGTGATGCTTTAAGTGCATCAATTGCTGCAGCATCCATTCTTGCGAAAGTATCAAGAGATCATTATATGGAAAAAATGGATATTAAGTATCCTAATTATGGCTTTAAGAACCATAAAGGCTATGGTACAAAGACACATATAGAAGCTATTTGGAAATATGGTCCTTCTAAGATTCATAGAAAAACATATTCTCCTGTATCTGATTACTTAGCTAAGAATAGACAGCTATCATTAGATTTATTTAATGATGATGACGAAGATTATAATCATGAGGAAAAATAGGGAAAACGTTCCCTTTTTTCTTTTCTAAAAAAACATAAATTTTAATAAAATATTTATATATTTTATATATATATTGATAGAAAATATGTCCTTGACTTTAAAAATGTTTTGAAATAATATTAAGGGCGTTAGGATGGTGATAATATGGACAAAATAATAATTGTAGAATCACCTACAAAAACACATTCAATTAAATCCTTCTTAGGAGATGGATATACTGTATTATCAAGTATGGGTCATATATCTGATTTATCTACTAAGGGTAAGGGTGGTCTTGGAATTGATATTGAAAATAAGTTCCAGGCTAATTATGTAATTATGCCTGAGAAAGTTAAATTAGTTAATGAATTAAAAAAAGCTTGTAAGGGTCATCAAGTATTTTTAGCATCCGACCCCGATAGAGAAGGTGAGGCAATTGCTTACCACCTTGCTAAAAACTTAGGCTTAAGCTTTGATGATAATAATAGAATTGAATTCCATGAAATTACAAAGAATGCTGTCCTTGAGGCTTTAAAGAATCCTCATCCAATTAATATGAATATGGTTGAAAGCCAAGAAACAAGAAGAATCATTGATAGAATCTTAGGATTTAAGCTTTCTAAATTATTACAAAAGAAGATTGGCTCAAAATCAGCAGGACGTGTTCAATCAGTTGTTTTATTATTAATATGTAAGCTTGAAAAAGAAATATTAGCTTTTATTCCTACTGCATATTATGAAATGGAAGCTTTATTTGATAACTTTAAGCTAAAATTAAATAAGGTTAATGATTTTTCTATAACAAGTAAAAATAAAATTACTGATAGAAAGATTTTAGAAGATTTAAAACCAAAACTAGATGATTTTGTTGTATCAGATATTGTTACTAAGAAGACATCACGTACTCCTTATCCAACATTTACAACATCAACATTACAGCAGGATGCATCATCTAAATTAGGATTCTCACCTACTCGTACTATGAGTGTTGCACAATCACTATATGAAGGTGTTAAGGTTGGAAATGAAGAAGTCGGTTTAATTACATATATGAGAACTGACTCTACAAGATTGGCTGATTCTTTTGTTAAAGAAGCATCTTCATTCATTAATGCAAAATATGGTAAAGAATACTTAGGTTATGTTCATAATAAAAATCAAAAAGGCATGCAGGATGCACATGAAGGTATAAGACCAACATCTATATCTAGACAGCCTGAAATTATTAAAGAATATTTAACATCTGATCAATATAAGCTTTATAGCTTAATATATAAGAGAACATTAGCATCATTAATGTCTAATGCAACATTTAATCAAACAAATGTAATTTTTACTAATACTGATTCATTATGGAATGTATCAGGCTCTCAAATTCTATTTGATGGTTTCCTTAAGGTATATAAGGATGATAATGATAAGGATGAAATTATTCCTGTCTTTAAAACTGGCGATAGATTTAAAGCTAATGAGGTTAATATTTTAGATAAGCTTACAGAGCCAAAGAAGAGATATACTGAGGCATCTATTATTAAGGATATGGAATCGCTTGGTATTGGTAGACCATCAACTTATGCTCAAACAATTAAGACTTTAAAGGATAGAAGCTATATTAAGCTTGATAAAAAGTCTATTGTACCAACAGAGCAAGGTATGCTAACATCAGATAAATTACAAGAATATTTTGATGAAATAATTAATGTTGGTTATACTGCAGATATGGAAACTGACCTTGATGAAATTGCAAATGCTAAAGAAAAGAAAGAAAATGTTTTAGAGAAATTCTATAACGACTTTATGATGCAATTTGATGAGGCTCAGGAAAAGATGGATTCTAAGTATCCAATTGAGACTGATGAAATTTGTCCTTTATGTGGAAATAAATTAGTTATAAGATTAGGTAAATATGGTGAATTTACATCATGCTCAAATTATCCTACTTGTAAATTTATTAAAAAAGAAGAAATAGAGGATTCTGATACTGGTGTATTATGCCCTACTTGTGGTAAATATAATTTATTTAGCAAGGTAGCAAAGACTGGTAAGAATAAGGGTAATACTTATTATGCATGTAAGGATTATCCAAAGTGTAAGACAATATTTAATGATTTACCAACGCATGATATTTGCCCAAATTGTGGCGCAATAATGCTTAAGGATAGTGAAGGTAAGGAATATTGTAGTAAGCATTGTAATGATGTAATTGAAGTTACATGCCCAAGCTGTAAGACAGGTCATTTTGTAAAACACACAGCTTTAAGAGGAAGAAATAGAGGAAATATATTCTATTCATGCTCAAATTTCCCAAAATGCAAGGTTTTATACAATGATGAGCCAACTAATGAGGTTTGTCAAAGATGTGGTGCTATAATGCTTAAAAACAAAGATGGTGAATTATACTGCTCTAAGAAGTGTGATGATCCAACTGCAAACTATGTACAAGAGGAAATGGATTTAGGTCCTATTGAAACTGTTGTTACATGCCCTAAATGTAAAAA
Organism: Acholeplasmatales bacterium; assembly: GCA_016288855.1. Lineage (GTDB taxonomy): Bacteria > Bacillota_I > Bacilli_A > Acholeplasmatales > Anaeroplasmataceae > Anaeroplasma. The sequence goes on along the minus strand of JAEELJ010000051.1, from coordinate 97,453 downwards.
AGGAAGATTAATAGAACGTATTGCAAAGACTGGTAAGAATAAAGGCAATAAATTCTATGGATGTTCAAACTTCCCTAAATGTAAGAATATTATTACATTAGAGGAATATAATAAAATAGCTCTAGAGATGGGCTTAGATGCTCCTATACTAGACGATGAAGAAACTGGAAATGATTAATTTATGAAATAGGGAAAAATTTCCCTATTTTCTTTTTGTTAAAATATAATTTTATGATATAATATCTTCGATATGGAGTGAAACCTATGGGATTTTTTGATTTATTTAAACGTAAAAAAGACAAGAAAAAAGAAGAGAAATATAAATTAGGCTTACACAAGACTAGAGAAGGTGCATTAAAATCACTTTCTGATTTACTTGATGGCTCAAATGAAATTGATGATGAATTATTTGATAGATTAGAAGAAGTATTCATCATGGCTGATATTGGAGTTGATACAGTTGTTGATTTCATTGATGGACTAAGAGATGAAGTAAGAGATAAGCAAATAACAGATGTTAAATTATTACAAGAAATGATAATTGATAGAATGTTTGAAATTTATCTAAACGGTGAAATTGTTAACGCAAACCTTAATGTCAATAAGGACGGCTTAACAGTTGTATTATTCGTTGGAGTAAATGGTGCTGGTAAGACTACATCAATTGGTAAAATTGCAAATCAATATAAGAAGATGGGAAAAAAGGTATTGGTTGCAGCAGGAGATACATTCCGTGCTGGTGCAATTCAGCAGCTTAAGGTTTGGGCAGATAGGGTTGGAGTTGACTTTATAGCAAGAGAAGCTGGTGCAGACCCTTCATCTGTTATGTATGATGCGATTGTAAAAGCAAAGCAGGAAGGCTACGATATGCTTTTATGTGATACAGCTGGTCGTTTACAAAACAAGGCTAATTTAATGGCTGAGCTTTCTAAGATGAAAAGAGTATTACAAAAGGAAATGCCTGATGCACCACATGAAACATTACTTGTTGTTGATGCTACAACAGGACAAAATGGTATGTCTCAAGCAAAGGCATTTGGTGAGGCTACAGATGTTTCAGGTATTGTATTAACAAAACTTGATGGTACATCTAAGGGTGGTATTGTATTAGCTATAAGACATGAGCTTGGAATACCAATTAAATATATCGGCTTAGGTGAAAAGGTTGATGACCTTGAAATATTCGATATTGAAAATTACTTATATGGATTATTTGCTGATTTCTTTGATGAGGATAAGAAGTAATGCAGGACAATAGAGAAGAATTAATTGAATTATATGATATTTATAAAAATCTCTTAACTGATAAGCAAAAGAATTATTTTGAGGATTACTTTTATATGGACTTATCATTAAGTGAGATTGCATCCAATAATGAAGTTTCAAGAAATGCTGTTTTTGATCAAATAAAAAGAGTTGAAAAAGCTTTATATGATTATGAAGAAAAGCTACATTTAAAAGAGAAATTTCAAAAATTAGAATCATTAGAAGTAAAAGATGATATTAAAGAATTAATTTCAAATATTATCTGGGAGGAGTAATTATGGCATTTGATAGCTTATCAAGTCGCTTACAAATGGGACTTAGAAGACTTACTGGTAAGGGTAAGTTAAATGAAAAAGATATTGATGACATGTTAAGAGAAGTAAGATTATCTTTACTTGAAGCCGATGTTAACTACAAGGTTGTAAAGAAATTCTTAGCAGATATAAAAGAAGAAGCCTTAGGCGAAAAGATCATGAAGGGCTTAAATCCTGGTCAACAGGTTGTTAAGATTGTTCGTGAGGAATTAAGAAAAGTCTTAGGTGATGAAGTTGTTGAATTAAATTTTAAGAAGAGCGGAATGACTGTTGTAATGATGGCCGGTCTACAAGGTACAGGTAAAACAACAGCAGCAGGTAAGCTTGCGTTATTTTATAGAAAAACTAAAAAGATGAAGCCATTCCTAATTGCAGCTGATATCTATAGACCAGCCGCAGTTGATCAGTTAGTTACTTTAGCTAAGCAAATTAATGTTCCTATTTATGAAAATGGAACAAAGGATAAGGCTGAAAACATCGTTAAGGAAGGTTTAAAGCAAGCAAAAGAGGCTGGAGCTAATTTCGTAATTATCGATACTGCAGGTCGTCTACAAATTGATGAAGCGATGATGCAAGAATTAAAAAATGTAAAAGAAATTGCTCATCCAGATGAAATATTATTAACAGTAGATTCAATGGCTGGTCAGGATGCAGTTAATGTTGCATTATCATTCCATAAGGATTTAGATGTTACTGGTATTATTTTAACAAAGCTTGATGGTGATACACGTGGTGGTGCTGCATTATCAATTAAGGAAATGACAGGAATCCCTATTAAGCTAATGTCTAATGGTGAAAAGCTTGATGCATTAGAAATCTTTTACCCAGATAGATTAGCTGATCGTATTTTGGGTATGGGTGATGTATTAACATTAATTGATGAAGCTCAAGCAAATATTAGTGAAGATGAAATGAAATCTGCAGCTGAAAGAATGATGTCAGATTCATTTAATTATAATGACTTATTAAAGCAATTTAAGATGATTAAGCGTATGGGTTCTTTATCTCATATCCTAGGTTTCTTACCTGGTATGGGTAAAATGAAATCAGCATTAGCAAATGTTGATGATAAAGCATTCGATAAGATTGAAGCAATTATCACATCAATGACTGAAGAAGAAAGAAAGCATCCTGAATTAATCGAAAAGGAATTTAAGAGACGTGATCGTATTGCAAAAGGTTCAGGTCGTTCTATTCAAGAAGTTAATAAGCTAAGAGAATCACTTGCTCAAATGAAGCAATCTATGAAGCAAATGAGAAACATGGATGAAGAAGATATGAAGCGTATGCAATCACAGGTTAAAAATGGAAATTACTCTGGAATGCAACAGCCTAAGGTTAAAAAAGGTAAGGGCAAAGGAAAGGGAACTTTCAGATTTTAATTAATAAATCCATTTTTGGATTTTAAAGGAGTAAATATGGAAATAGTATCAAGTATTTATACAAATGAAGAATTAAATGAATACATTTCATATATTGATGCAGCATTGTTAATGCTGCCTTCTTATTCTATGGTATATGAAAATTTATTATTAGATGATGCAATAAATAAATTAAGAGAAAATAATAAAAAGATAATCTTATGCTTCGATAAGATAATGCATCCATCTGATATGAAGGAAGTAAAACCTTTTATATTAGGATTTAAAGAAGAAAAAGATATATATTTTTATGTTACTGATACTGGATTATTAAATTATTTACTTGATTTAGGATTAAATAAAAGAATAATTTATAACCCAATTACAATGCTTTGTAATGCAAAGGATTTATCTATATTTAATTCATTTGGCATATCTTTAGCATTAAGTGAGGAAATAACATTAAATGATACTATAGATATCTATAATGAGGTTAAACCAGAATTATTTATGATGACATTTGGGTATAGATTAATGTTTTACTCAAAGAGAAAACTTGTAAGCTTATATGGAGATAAAATAGGAAAGAATATTCCACTAGATAATCTAACCCTAAAGGAAGCAACAAGACCTGATATAATGCCTATCATTGAAAATAATAATGGCACTATGGTATATAGAAGCTATGTTTTAAATTTATTTAAGAACTTATTAAATATTTCATTTATTAAATATTGTTACCTTGATTCTTTAAGAATTAATAGAGATTCATATATTAAAGCTTTGAAATGCTTTTATGATTATAAGAATGGTATGATATCTTTAGAGGATGGAATAAAATATTTAGATAATATTGGATTAAATTATGAGGATGGATTCTTATACAAGGATTCAGTTTACCAAAAGGAGGAGTTAAAAAATGACTAAATTTGAATTACTCGCTCCCGCAGGAGATTTAGAAAAACTAAAAGTAGCTGTATTGTATGGTGCAAATGCTGTTTTTATTGGAGGACAAAAGTTCTCATTAAGAAGCCGTGCATCTAATTTCACTATTGATGAAATAAAAGAAGGATGTGATTTTGCACATAAGCATGGTGCAAAAATTCATGTTACTTGTAATATAGTTATGCATAATTTAGATACAGATGGTGTCTTAGAATATCTTAAGGCGTTAGAGAATGCTGGCGTTGATTGCATTATTGCATCATCAACATATATCCTATCTTTAGTTGCAAAGTACACTAAAATGGAAGCACATGTTTCAACACAATGCTCAAGTGCAAATCCAGATGTTGCAGAATTCTATAAAAAGATTGGATGTAAAAGAGTTGTTTTTGCAAGAGAATTATCACTAGATGAAATTAAAGAATTTAAGGATAATACAACCCTAGATGTAGAATCATTCATCCATGGTGGTATGTGTGCATCTTATTCAGGAAGATGTATGTTATCTAATAACATGACAAATAGAGATGCAAATAGAGGTGGATGTGCACATTCTTGCAGATGGAATTATGATTTAATGCATAATGGTAATGAAAAGATGAATCCAGATGGAGATTATTTTTCAATGTCGTCAAAGGATTTATGTGCTATAAGAGCAATACCTAAGCTAATGGATATTGGTGTAAATTCATTTAAAATTGAAGGAAGAATGAAATCATTACACTATATTGCAACAGTAGTTAATGCATATAGAAGAATAATTGATGAATATGAAACTACAGGTATGGTTAAGGATTTTAGTATTTATGAGGATGCAATAGCAAAAGCTGAAAACCGTCTTACTGGTTCAGGTTTCTTATTCCATAATCCAACAATAAATGAGCAATTATATGACCTAAATTTAACATGTCCAACAAAGGAATTTATTGGTATTGTTAGAAGATATGATAAAGAAACTAAAACAGCTTATATTGAGCAAAGAAATTATTTCTTACCTAATACAGATGTTGAAGTATTTTCTCCATCAGGTTCATTTGTTATAAATGTAGGTAAGGTTTATAGAATGGATGATACTGAAATTGATGCCGCAAGACATCCATTAGAGGAATTAAAATTCCATTCTGATATAGAATTACATCCATTTGATTTAATGAGGTTATTATAAAATGTTTGAAATGTGGATTAATGACTTACTTATAGAAGTTGAGTTAGAAGTTAAGCCAAGAAATAGAAGAACATATATAAAGCCAAGATATCCAAATAAGGTTATAATTACATCTCCATATTCTATTTCAAAAGATAGAATGATAGAATTAGTAAAAAAATTTGAATCATATTTATATAAGCATTTAAAGGAAAAGCCAAAGGCAATAGAAAAAAGTGATTCAATACATGTTTTTGGAAATAAATATAAATTTATAACTAGAAATGATATTTTTGATCATATACATGTAGAAGATGATAATTTCATTTGTTATATAAGAAATGAGAATACAAATATTAAAAAATTAGTTGATGAATATTATTATAAAAAAACAAAAGAGTTTGTTGAGTATTATTTTGATACTATAAAAAAAGATATGAATTTGAATTTTAATATTAATATTAAATATAAAAATGTTAAAACATATTTTGGAGAATGTATTCCATCAAAGCAAGAAATTATTTTTTCAACAAGACTTGCTAAATATGACCCTATTTATATAAAAAGTGTTATTTATCATGAATTAGCACATTTTTATTACCACGGTCATGGAGATAATTTTTATATCTTGATGGATAAAAAATTTCCTAACTATAAAAGAATTCAGCATGAAATGAGAATGAAGAGATATAAGGATATTTATTAATCTTGATTTTTTAATAAATTTTGCTATAATTATTAATGTTTATAAACGGAGGCCTACGAGATGGAAACTAAGCAATATACATTTACAAGATCTTATAAGAAGATGCTTGAAGACGAATTAATTAGAAGAGAAACTGTTGAAGCAGATAGAATTAAGGCTGCAGTTGCTGAAGCAAGAGCACAGGGAGACTTATCTGAAAATGCAGATTATTCAGCTGCAAGAGAAGAACAAGGTAAGAACCAAGGTAGAATTGATGAAATTAAGGCTATGCTTAAGAACTGTAAGATTGTTGAAACTTACACAGTTGAAGTTTTATATCCAGGTTCTAACGAAGTAGAAAAATATTATGTTTGTGGTGCTGAATCAGATCCATTCCACAATATCATTTCTGACCAATCACCTTTATATAAGGCTATTGAAAATCATAAGGCTGGTGATACTGTTTCTTTCTTTGCAGGAAGAAATGGCAAGGCTGTTACTGTTAAGCTTGTTACTTTAAGAGAAGCTACACAGGATGAACAGAATGAAATCGAAAAGATTCATGATGAAGCAAAGAATTAATTTTTAAGCCAGAAAAATCTGGCTTTTTATTTTCATTTTTAATTTTTTAAAAAAATTAATGAAAATTTATGAAAGCACTTGCAAAGGCTTATAAATAATGTATAATTTAATTGATTTTTAAATCATATGGAGGAAATAAAGAAAATGACAAAACAAGAAATCGTTGCAAATTTATCTGATGAATTAGGATTATCAAAGAAGGACGCAAGTACTGCTTATGATATCGTAGTTTCAAAGATTATTGAGGGTCTTAAGGTAGAAAAAAAGGTTGCTATCAACGGATTAGGTACTTTCACAGTAAAGGAAAGAGCTGCTAGAGAAGGTAGAAATCCAGCAACTGGTGAAACTATTACAATTCCTGCTTCAATTAATGTAGGATTTAAGGTAGCAAAAGTTTTAAAAGACGATCTTAACAAGTAATTTGCTTTTAAGTTATTATTAAACGTTATTTATTGTAATTAATAGAGCACTTAAGGGTGCTCTATTTTTTCAAATATGAGAGAAAAATATTAGATTAGGAAGTTGTTAGAATGAATCCATTTAATGCCATTTATTGCAATAATACAAAAGAACTAAAATTATATATTGATAAGAATGACATAAATTGTAGAAACGAAAAAAATATGTCTCTTCTAGAATATGCAATTGTATTCAACAATCCTGATGCTTTCGAACTATTATTAGATAATTATATCGATATAAATTTAAAGGATAGATATGGGGATACAGCTGCACATTATTGTGTCACATATAATAGAATGGGATATTTAAAATCTTTAATAAATCACAATGCTGATTTATCAATAAAGAATTTAGAAGGGGAGACACCTCTATATAAAGCATGTTCTTTAGGTAGAGAGGATATGGTAAAACTTTTTATTGAGGCTAAGCCTTTAGATATTCATGAATTTAATGCAAAGCATGAATCTATTTTTATGGCTTTAATTAGAAGCCGTAATTTGCATTTATTATCTCAAATTGATGTTGATCCTTATGTTTTAGATGAAAAAGATTATGCAGGTAATTCTCCACTTCATATAGCTGCTAAAAGAGGAGATATTGAAGTTGTTAAATATCTATTAGATAAAAAGGCATTTGTTAATTCAAAGAATCTAAATAGAGAAACACCTTTATTCTTTGCATCAGAAAATCATCATAAGGATGTAATTGATGCCCTAATTAAGGCAGGGGCAATTGTTGATTGTATTTCTGCATTACATGATACTATTTATCATAGAATTCATGATGATGATTTAGAAGGATATATAAACATGAAGGCTGCATATTATGGTGTTGATCAATATTATATTGAATATCCACTACATTATTCAATAATAATGGAAGATTATGAAAGAGCAGTTAAGTTTTCGGATATGTCAAATACAAATAGATTAGATAAATATGGCTTTAAACCAATTGATTTAGCAAAGAAAATTGGAAATCAAAGAATTTTAGATTATCTAACTAAAAAATTAGAAAAATAGTTGAATTAATTAATTTATTATTATATAATAACTATAGTGGATTAAGAGAGGTTCGGAGCCTCTCTTATTTTATTGATTGGAGGTATTCGAATTGGATATTAATATTTGTGAAAAAATATTAGAACCTTTTATCAGTGAAAATGGATTAATTTTTTATTCCGTTGAGCTTGTAAAAGAAGCGGGAGAGCTAATATTAAGAGTTACTCTTGATAAAGAAGAAGGCATTGATTTAGAAATGCTTGCGAAAGCAAATGAATATTTATCTGAAAGATTAGATAAGTATGATAGTGATATGCCTGAATATTTACTAGAAGTTACATCTCCTGGTGCTGAAAGAGTTTTAAGAAATGATCAAGAAATTGAAAAATATCTAGGCTCATATATTCATGTTGATATGAATGACAATATGTTTTATGAAGGAACTTTAGAAGAACAGGATAACGATTCGGTTACCGTAAGAGTAAATTTAAAGGGAAGATTTAAAAACTTTACCTTAAAAAAACAAGATATGAAATTAATCAGACTTGCAGTTAAGATTTAATTAGGAGGAATTTTGAAATGATTAATAAGAAGTTTTTTGAATCAGCAAAAGAGCTTGCTGAAGAGAGAGGTATTTCTGTAGAGGATGTTTATGAAATTATAAAAGAAGGTTTAAAGAAGTCTTATAAGAGACAATATAACAATGAATCTTGTGAAATTGTTGTTGATCCAGTTAAGACTGAAATTTTATGCTATTCAGTTAGAAAGGTTGTTGATGTTCTTTCTACTGAAGCTGATACAGAAGAAGAAAATCCAATCGCTGAAATTACATTAGAAGAAGCTAAGCAAATTAAGAAGAATGCTAAGGTTGGAGATATCATTAGACAGGTTGTTGATATTAAGGAATTCTCAAGAACAGCAATCGGTGCAACTAAGAATATGACTGTACAAGGTGTACGTCAAAAGCAAAGAGCACAGGCTTTCGATCATTTTAAGGATATGGAAGGCGAAATGGTTACTGCAACAGTTGCTAATGTAAATGATAAATATGTTGTCCTAGATTTAGGTTATGGTGCTACATCAACTTTATCTAATCGTGAATTACTTGCAACAGACAATTTCCAGATTGGTGATACATTACGTGTATTTATTAAGAAGGTTGAAGAATCTACTAAGGATCCAAAGATTACTGTTTCAAGAATTGATAAGGAATTAGTAAAGAGATTAATGGAAAATTATATTCCAGAAATCAAGGATGGTACTATTGAAATTAAGGGTATTGCAAGAGACCCAGGCGATAGAACTAAGATTGCATTATATTCTAATGATTCTAATGTAGATGCAATTGGTTCATGCGTTGGTGAAGGCGGATCTAGAATTAAGCAGATTGTTGATGCTTTAAATGGTGAAAAGGTTGATTTATATAAGTGGAGTGATAATCCAGAAGAATTAATCACAAATTCATTACAACCAGCATCAGTTACTAAGGTTATTTCAATTGATGAAAAAACTAAGTCAAGTGTTGTAGCTGTACCTGATGATCATTTATCATTAGCAATTGGTAAGCAAGGTCAAAATGTTCGTCTTGCAGTTCAATCTTGTGGTTGGAAGATTGATATCTTACCTGTTTCTAAGGCATATGAAGAAGGTAAGTTAATCTAGTATGAAGGAAAAGAAGCTTGTTTTAAGAACTTGCGTTGTTTCAAAAGAGCAATGTGAGAAAAAAGATTTATTTAGAATCGTCAGAACTCCAGATATGAACGTTATCATAGATCTTGTTGGTAAGGCTAATGGTAGAGGAGCTTATTTAAAGAAGGATAAGGCTGTTGTTGAATTAGCAAGAAAGTCTCATGCTTTAGATAAGAAACTTGAAGTTAAAGTACCTGATTCAATTTATGATGAGCTTTTAGGAATACTTGATGGACAAAATTCTAAATAATCTTGGTCTATGCTTTAGAGCAAGAGGTTTAGTGTCTGGAGCTGAAATTGTAATTGAAGAATTACGACATGGTAAAATTTGTCTTATTTTCTTAGCATCTGATGCATCAGATAATACTAAGAAAAAGATTTTAGATAAGGCATCATTTTATAATACGGAGGTTAATCAAAGCTATACCTCAGAGGAATTATCTATGGCTATAGGAAAAAGTGGCCGTATGGTTTTAGGTATAACTCAAAAGAGCTTTTTAAAAATTTTAAAGAAATAAGGTGATTTGATGGCTAAAATAAAGAACAACAAAAATGAAACTAGAACTTCAAATATTCCATTAAAAAAAGGAAATAATAACAAGAAGGGTGAATCTAAAGATACAGATTCAAAGGTTTTAACATATAAAGAAGGTATGACTGTTTTAGAAATAGCTGAAGGAATGGGAAAGCCTGTTGCTCAAGTTATTATGAAGCTAATGCAGTTAGGAATTATGGCTAATCAGACTCAAACTATTGATAGAGAAACAATTGAGTTACTTGCAATGGATTTCGGATATGAATTAAAGGATGAAGTTGTAACTGATGTAACAAGATTTGATGAGTTTAAGATTGAAGATGATGATTCTAACCTAGTTTCTCGTCCACCAGTAGTAACAATTATGGGACACGTTGACCATGGTAAAACAACTTTACTTGATACTATCAGAAACTCAAGAATTACAAAGGGTGAAGCAGGTGGTATTACTCAAAGAGTAGGTGCTTACCAGGTTAATCATAAGGGCTTTACAATCACTTTCATTGATACACCAGGTCATGCTGCATTTACACAAATGCGTGCACGTGGTGCTCAAATTACTGATATCGTTATTTTAGTTGTTGCAGCAGATGATGGTGTTATGCCACAAACTGAGGAAGCTATTTCTCATGCTAAGGCTGCAGGTTGTCCAATTATTGTTGCAGTAAACAAGATGGATAAGCCAACAGCAAACCCTGATAGAGTTAAGCAAGAATTAGCTGACTTAGGCTTACTTGCTGAAGACTGGGGTGGAGATACAATTTTCGTACCTATCTCAGCTTTAAAGGGTAGTGGTGTTGATAATTTATTAGAAATGGTTCAGTTAGTAGCTGAAATGAAAGAATTAAAGGCTAACCCTAACCGTGATGGTATGGGTGTTGTTATTGAAGCTTCTCTTGATAAGGGTATGGGTCCAGTAGCAACTCTATTAGTACAAAACGGTACATTAAAGGTTGGAGATGTTATTGTATGTGGTAACACATATGGTAGAGTAAGAATGATGGAAGATGACCGTCATAAGAAATATGATGAAGCAAAACCAAGTGATGCTGTAGTTGTTACAGGCTTAAGTGAAGTTCCTGAAGCTGGTGACAAATTCATGGTATTTAAGGATGAACGTTTAGCTAGAAATACTGCTGAAGCAAGAAGCCAGAAGGCTAAGAATGAAGAAGCTAACGCTAAGAAGGCTACAACATTAGAAGAATTATTCGCTTCTCAATCAGAAGATAAGACTAAGCAATTAAACTTAATCATCAAGGCTGATGTTCAAGGTTCTGTTGAAGCATTAAAGGGATCTTTAGAAAAGATTAATATTGAAGATTTAAAGGTAAATATTATTCGTGCTACAGTAGGTACAATTACTGACACTGATGTATCTTTAGCAGAAGCATCAGAAGCTATTATCATTGGTTTCAATGTAAGACCTATGGCTCCAGTAAGAGCATTAGCACAATCTAAGGGTATTGAAATTAGATTATATAATATCATTTATAATGTATTAGATGATATTGAAGCAGCTTTAAAGGGTATGTTAGACCCAGTTTATGAAGAAGTTGTAACTGGCCAGGCCGAGGTTAGAAGTGTATTTAAGATTTCTAAGGTTGGTTCTGTAGCTGGTTCTTATGTAACAGATGGTGTAATTGCACGTGATTCTTTAGTAAGAGTACTAAGAGAAGGTGTAGTAGTATTTGAAGGAAAGATGTCATCATTAAGAAGATTTAAGGATGATGTTAAGGAAGTAAAGCAAGGATTTGAATGTGGTATCATGATTGAAAAATTCAATGATGTCAAAGAAGGCGATGTTATTGAAGCATCAATTATGAAGGAGATTCCAAGATAATGGGATTAAGTCTTAAAAGATTAGAATCACAAGCTTTAAGAGAACTTTCTATTATCCTTCAAAGAGAAGCTAAGAATAAAGAATTAAACCATGTTACAGTAACAGAAGTAAGAATTACAAATGATTTATCATTTATGACAATATACTATACTTTCTATCAAGGAAAGAAAGCTAATATTGAGGCTGCAATTGAAGAATCAAATTCTTTTATTAGATCAGCACTTGCTAAGAAATTAAATCCTAGAAAAATGCCTGAATTAATTTGGAAATTTGATGAGTCATTAGCATATGGTAATCATATTGATGATATTCTTAATGAATTAAAAAAAGAAGAAAAAAATAAAAGTAATAACTAAGTGAGGTTATAAAAATGGCAGAAAATTGTACTCATAATTGTAGTACTTGTAAATCTAAATGTAGCCATGAAAATAAAGCCCAGCTTTTATCACCATCAGCAGGTACTACTATAAAGCATATTGTTGCAGTAGTATCTGGTAAAGGTGGAGTTGGCAAGTCTATGGTAACATCTATGCTAGCTGTAGCATTATCTAAAAAAGGCTATAAGGTTGGTATCCTAGATTCAGATATCACAGGTCCATCTATTCCTAAGGCTTTTGGTATAGGTGAAGGTGTTTCTGGTACACAAACTTTAATGTACCCTCCTAAATCAAAAGGTGGAATTGAGCTTATGTCAATTAACCTATTGGTTAATGATCCATCTGAACCAGTATTATGGAGAGGCCCATTATTTGGTGGTGCAATAAAGAATTTCTATTCTGATACTAAGTGGGGGGAATTAGATTATTTATTAATCGATATGCCTCCAGGAACAAGTGATGTTGCATTGACAATTTTTAACCAAATTCCAATTGATGGAGTTATATTAGTTTCAACACCGCAAGATTTAGTTAAGATGATTGTTGGTAAAGCAGTTAATATGTGCAAAAAGATGAATGTTAATGTATTAGGCTTAGTAGAGAATATGGCTTATTATAAGTGTCCATGCTGTGGAAATCCATTATTCCCATTCGGACCATCTAAATTAAATGATGTATGTGAAACATTTAATCTTACTCCAATTGCATCATTACCTATTGATTCTAATGTTGCAACTTTAATTGATAATGGTAAGGTTGAAGATGCAGATGTAAGTGCATTTGATAACGTATTATCTATCGTTGAAAATTTATAATTATTAAAAAAATCAGATTTTTTCTGATTTTTTTATTTTTTTTTGGAAAATTTATATATAAACTATACTCTTATTTAATATGAGAGGTGATATATATATGAAAAAATTTATTATGTTTTGTGTTTTTACAACTTTTATATTAAGTATATCCTTAGTAACAAATAAAGCATATGCATCATTTGTTGCTGAATATCAATCGTACCCTGAAATAATAATGGAAACAGGTAAATTATCAAGAGATTTTACATCAGAAGAATATGATAGCTTATTAGAACCAACTAAGCACATATGGATGTTTGGAATTGATATAAAATTTGCAAACAAAAATGTTAGGGCAAGCTATATGTCAGATGTCCTATATTCGTATACAAATGATTCTGCAACTGATATTACATATACTTTAGAGATTCAAAAGGAAACTAAAAAAACAACTTCATTTCAATCTTCAGCTAATCTTGGCGGAACTGTTGGTGGTAATTTTAAAAAGGTAAAAGCAGAAGTAACTGCAAAAGCGAATATTGATTACCAATCAACTGAAGTACAATCAGAAAAAATAACAGAAAAATATCAAGTAACAATTGAAGCTCATTCTAATATTATTGTTTATCTAGATGGACATTTATTAATTACAAACGGTGTGTTTTCTTTATATAATTTCTTTTTTAGAACATCTGGTACTTTTGAATTAGCAATATTACAAGATCAAGAAATAAGGGTTGAGAAGAATAGTATATGAAAAAATTTGAATATTTTATTTTACCAGTTATATTATTATCTATAATAATATTTTATTTAAGCTTAGTTATAATTTCATCAAATAAAAATGATGATACAACTATATATTCAATAAAAACTAATTATTCATTTGTTTATGAGGATAGTAAGTCATTTGATTTATACTTATACTCCAAACAAAAATATAATTTAATACAAGAAAAGGATGAGAATATATATAAATTAATATTAGATTCTAATTCATATACATTAAAAGTTAATGAAATTGAGTTAATTAAAGTATTAGATTATTATCAAATAAGGATTAATTCTAAAATGCCTGTAATATATAGTGAAGTAGTATCTAGTACATTTGTTTTAAGAATTACTAATGAAAAATATACATTATCATTTGATATGGGATCTTTATCAATAGTTAATAAAAATCTTTTAACATATGATATAACTGCAACTCCATCTTATTCAAAGGTAGATGGAATATTAAATGTTGTTGGTATAAATTTAGAAAATCAAAATTATAATTTTATAACAGATTTAAGAGCATCAGCATTAACATTCGCAAGATTATCTTTAATAAGATATGAATTATATCCAACTACATTTGATATATATGAGGATTATCCTTATTATAATGTAAAGATAGTTAATGAAAACGAAAAAACAGAAATTTTAAGTAAGGATTGTTTTATTCCATTATGCTATAAAAAGTATTTTCCTCTTTATAGTGAATATATAATGATTGAACATGATGATGTTAAGGAATATATTCCAATTGAAACAAATCTATTAACTGATTTTTATGCTTGTAGTGAGTATGAATCAGGAGGTGTTTTATCATGATAAAGCTTATGAATATATATAAGTCATATAATAAGGTAAATATATTAGAAGATATTAATATAACCTTTAATAAGGGACTATATGTTATATATGGAATAAATGGAAGTGGGAAATCAACCTTATTAAAAATAATATCTGGAATCATTTATAAGACTAAAGGTACTATTTTAAATACAGATAATATATCTTACCTACCTGATAAATTTTTAATGCCAAAGCTATTAAGTGTTAATACATATATAAAGCTTGTTTTAGGAGAGGAGTATTTATATTTGCTTGATAAATATAAAATACCTAAAAAATTAATTGGTAATTTATCAAAGGGTAATTTACAAAAATTAGGATTAATACAAATTTTATATCAAACATCAGATACATACATATTAGATGAGCCACTAGATGGACTTGATGATGAAGCAAAAAATATTTTTAAAGAAGATATAATTAATCTTTTAAAGGAAAATAAGACTATAATTATGTCTTTACATGAAAAAGTATTATTTGATGATATTAATCATATATCATTTTTTGTAAAGGATGGTAAATGTAGTGAAGAATTATAAAGATTTTTTTAAATTATTAAAGCTATATTTCGCATTTTTATTTCAAAAGGTAACTATAATAATATTATCGTTATCTTTCTTATTAATGATTACAATCTTAGTTTTAATTGCGACATCTAATTATGAATATATTTATTATTTAAAGAATTATCAAGAAATACATGATTCATATATAAGTCAAGCAATACTTATTGTGATGCTTTTTAATACAATTATTGCATCAAGTATGGTAATATCTCTTTATGTTAATTCTATTTCATTTGATCAATTATTTATTTCACAAATAAAAAGAAGAACTTTATCCTTATCTAAAGCATCAGTTTTATTTATAGTTTTATTTTTAATTGTAATTTTAGAATTATTTATTGTTTATTTAATACCTATATTAAGATTTCCTTATTTTAAGATTAGTGCTGAAATATTTGTTTTACCATTCATATTTATATTGCCTTTATTATTAGAGGTGATAGTATTAATGGTAATAACAGTTTTTATTCCAAATGTATTTTTAACAATGACTGTCTCATTTTTATCAATTGCACATAAAGTAATATCTATGAATTTTAGCGAAATAAATAGTATTGCTAAATATATTATTCCATCTGTTTCTACAAATGGTAATTTAATTTCTATAGATGCAATATATATGATACCAATATGGGGAATATTATTCTTAGTATTATATTTTAAAATATATGAAATAAAGGATTTGAAATAAATTTCTAAAAAATGTAAAATAGTTGTTGACATATTGTTTTAGTTAGTGTATTATACTAATGTTGAAATAAATATTGTGGAAAGAAGAAACGCCCGTTTCTCGCCTGATTGATAATTAAGTTGGTAGGCAGAATGTCACTTTGTAAAGATATTATTTATTAAGTATGTTATAAGAGGGCTTTCTATGTCCTCTTTTTTATTTCTATAATTACCGTGGGGGTGAAACTATTAACAAGCAGAGAAAAACAAGTGATGCCATCATTAATGAAGACATTCGTGCGAAAGAAATGCTAGTTATAACAGAAGATGGTGAAAAGCTAGGCGTTCTTAACCGTAACAAAGCATTACAGGAAGCAGAAGACAGAGGATTAGATTTAGTTTTAGTATCTCCAGATGCTAAACCTGCAGTAGCAAAAATAATGGATTATTCTCGTTTCCGTTTCGAACAACAAAAGAAAGCAAAGGAAATGAAGAAGAAGCAACATGTAATTGTTGTACAAGAGATTCAGTTATCTCCAGTTATCGAACAGCACGACTTTGATACAAAGGTTAACAAGGCTAGAACCATTTTAAAGAAGGGTAACAAAGTCAAGATTTCACTTAGATTCAGAGGAAGAATGATCGTTCATCAGGATTTAGGTAAGGAAGTCGTTGATAGATTTATTGAAGCTCTATCAGATGTTACTACAGTAGAATCACCTACTAAATTAGACGGCAAGACATTATTTGCAGTCGTTGCACCAAAAATTGAAAAACAACAGTAAAGAGGAGTGAAGGAACATGCCAAAGGCAAAAACACATAGTGGTTTAAAGAAGAGAATCAAAATCACAGGAACAGGAAAAATTAAGCGTGGTCATGCATATACAGGCCATTTAAAAACTAACAAGTCTCATAAGCAGAACAAGAACTTATCAAAGGCTGGTTTAGTTCATTCAACAGATGAAAAGCGTATTAATCAATTAATCGCTAACATGAAGTAATTGTAGGAGGAAATAGATTATGCCAAGAGTAAAAGGTGGATACACAACAAGAAGAAGACGTAAGGCCGTTTTAAAGTTAGCTAAGGGCTATTACGGTTCAAAGCACACATTATACAAGACTGCACATGAACAAGTTATGCGTTCTATGCAGTATGCATTCAGAGATAGAAAGGCTCGCAAGAGAGAATTCAGACGTCTTTGGATTCAAAGAATTAACGCTGCTTGCCAATTAAACGGAATTAAGTATTCTCGTTTCATCAATGGTTTAGCTAATGCTAATATCACAATCAACAGAAAGATGTTAGCTGAAATGGCTGTTAATGATCAAGCAGGCTTCAAGGCTTTAGTTGATTTAGCTAAGAAGGGCTTAGAAAATGCACCTGCTAAGGAAGTTGAAAACGTTGTAGTTTTAACTAAGACTGCAAAGGCTTCAAAGTAATAAGTTAAGTGGGATATAATCCCACTTTTTTCTTTAGATATTCGATATATTATGATATAATATCAAAGAAAGTTGGTGTTTTTATGAAACAAAATAACAATAAAAATAACTCATCTAGTGTTAATGTTCCTAAGTTTAGTGAAGAACAAAAAACAAAGATGAGAGAAGAACAAGCTGCAATTAATAAACAAAAAAGAAGATATCAAATTATTGTAATCATATTATCAGTAATTTCAATTGCGATTACTGCTGACTATATGATTGAAATGATTACACAAGCATATACTGGCTATGAGGCATCATTCTTTGCTAAATATTTAGCATTAGGTTTTGGTATGTTTTCTGTTGGTGCTATTGCATTATTCTTACCAATCATTGCTCATTTAGGTAATAAATACACAGAAGGAAAGGGCGATAGTTTAATTGTTGTAATAGCATTTATTTTGTTCCTTGCTGGTTTAATTGCAATAGTTTATTCGTTCCTTAATATAAAATAATTAATGTAAATTATGTGAAAAGGTTAACTTTATTGCATAAAAAAATATTTTATACTATAATAAAAGTACTAGGAAGATGGCCGTGGAGCTCATTATTATTTTAAACGGAAGCTGAGGCTCATCCTGTGCTGGAGGCTCTTAATTTGAGAACCCTAATGGATGGCAAAAAGAGGCTTCCACCGTATGGAGATTAGCTTCTTCACGTACCTTCCTAGTCATTTTATTTTGTGTGGATATGGATATCCACTTTTTAATTTTTAAGAATATAGGTAAATTTAATGACACAATTTAAAGATTTAATAAATGATAAGATAATTCTTGATGCACTTTCAAAAGAAGGTATCAATGAGCCAACACCAATTCAAGAACAATCAATTCCTCTATTATTAGAAGGAAAGGATGTAATTGGTCAGGCACAAACTGGAACAGGCAAAACCTTAGCTTATTCAATTCCTCTAATTTTATCATTAAGAGGTAACAAAAATGGTAAAGGATTAGTTTTATGTCCTACAAGAGAATTATCATGTCAGGTATCTTTGGAAATAAAAAAGTTAATTGGAAAAGATAATTTCTATAGAATTGCTACAATATATGGTGGCGAATCATATGAAAAACAATTTAGAGAATTAGATAAGAATCCTAATATTGTTGTTGGTACACCAGGTAGAATTATAGATCAGATGGAAAGAGGAAAGCTTGATTTTAAGAATCTTTCATTTTTAGTATTTGATGAAGCTGATGAAATGCTAAAGATGGGGTTCCAAGATGATTTAGAAAAGATTCTAAAGGGAGTACCTAAAGAGCATCAAACAGCTTTATTCTCTGCAACAATTGCACCATTCATTAAGAATATTGCTTCATCTTATATGCGTGATTATACTCATGTTAAAATTGAAGCTAAAACTTTAACTGTAGAAAATATTGATGAATGTGTATATTTTTGCAAAAGAGACTCTAAAAAGGATTTATTAGTAAGATTATTAGATTATTATGAATTTAGTAGAACAATGATATTTACTAATACTAAATCTATGGTAGATGAACTTGTTTTATTCCTTCAGCATGAAGGCTATAAGGCTGATGGATTACATGGTGATTTAAAGCAGCAATCAAGAGATAGAGTAATGAATTCATTTAGAAATAATTCAATAAATATCTTAGTCGCAACAGATGTTGCCGCAAGAGGTATTGATATTGATAATATTGAAGGTGTTATCAATTATGACCTACCTCAAGAAAATGAGCTTTATGTTCATCGAATTGGCCGTACTGCAAGAGCAGGACAAAGTGGTATTGCTTTATCATTTGCAACATCAAGAACTAAAGGTAGAGTAAATGAAATTGAGCGCTATACAAAGCGTCAGATGAAGCGTCAAGAAATACCTTCTGTTAAGGATATTGAAAAATCTCATAATAAGAAATTATATTTAAATTTAATGGATGCAATTGAATTAAATAAAAATAATGATTCATATGATGCATTAATTTCACATTTAGCACGTCAAAATTCTGATCCTGTACCACTTTTAAGAGCATTACTTGCAATGGTGGATAGAGATAAAAAGACTTATAATGAAATTTATTTAATTGAAGATAAGCCTAAGCATGAAAAAAATGGGAAATCTTCTAAATTAGATAAAAAAGAAAAAGTACGTGGAAAAGATGGAAGAAGAATAGGTAAGAGTGAGCAAATAAAGATTCGTGAGCAAGCTAATTCTGATAAATATTTTAAGATTTCTGTTAATGTTGGTGAGGTTGATCATGTTAAACCAAATCAATTAATTATGATTTTCCATGATAATATTAAGATTCATCGTGAAAAATTTGGTAAAATTAATATTGGAAAGAATGAATCTACTTTATTTGTTAAAGAAGAAGGTAGAAAATTCTTTGATAGAAAGCTTAAGGATGTAACAATAAACGGCAAAAAGGTTTCATATAAAATTTTAAATTAGGGTGATTTTTATGCGTATAACTGCAGGTGAATTAAGACATAGAGTTATAGAAATGACTAACCTCGATACAACAAGGGAAACTCAAGATAAGGTTAGAATGGCTATATATAATTTATTAGGCCAGTATTTTTCTGGTGGAGTTTTGCTTGATTTATTTGCAGGTTCTGGCGCAATGGCAATTGAAGGTTATTCAAGAGGCTTTGATAAAATTGTCATGAATGATTTAAATAAAAAAGCTTTAGATGTTTGTCGTAAAAATTGCAAAAACTTAGGAATTGATAATGCAGAATTTTATAATATGGATTATCGTGATTTTATGGCACAAACAAAAACAATGTTTGACCTTATTATCCTAGATCCACCATATAAGATGGATAATATAGAAGAAATATTAGAAATCTCAATCCCAAAGCTTAAAGAAAAGGGAATTATATCCTTTGAAATGGATAAGAATTCAAAATATCCATTAGAGTTTAAGGATTTAAAATTAATAAAGGACAAGACTTACGGTATAAAAAGAGTTGTTATTTATAAGAGGTGATTCTTATGGAAACTTTATATCAAACAGCAAAAGATATTATTTTAAAATTTAAGAAAAAAGGTTACTATGAAGAATTCTCACAGCAAGATATGTTTTATTTTTCATTTATAAATGAAGGTAAGAAGATGATGATGCTATTCATTGACTCATTCTTCGGTGATTCTTATGGAATACAATTGTTTTTTAACAATAATGGTTTTGAATATTTACATCATATATTCACAACACCAAATCCAGATTCAATAACAATTGGAGATTGTGATTCTATATTCGGAATTCTAAAGGCTAAAAAGGATTTACTACCTGATGATTATGCTTATTTAAAAGAAAATCATGTAAGAGTAAAAGAAGAGGATAATGTAATATTCTATAGATTCCAAACTGGATATGATGAAAGATATTGTAACGAAAAGGAAATATCAGATTTTATTTTAGCAGGTTCTTTTGTTTTATCATTACTTAAAAATGATTATAATCCTGTTAAGGAATGCTTCAATGAAGCATATTCTGTTGTTGCAGAAATTGATACTGATAAATTAACTTATGAGGTTAGATATCAGGACCTACCTTATTTAATACCTGATAAGAGAAAAGTATCAGAGAATAAAAACTTTGTTTTAGAATTTAAAAACGCTAAATATATAGATGATGAAATAGATTTTTATACTACATATTTGCCAATTAAAATTAAAGAAACAAGAAAAAGAGTTATGCTTAATTTAATTCATTATAAAAAATATGGATATAATGATGTTTATTTTATAAAAGATAAAACAACAGTTAAATCTGCATTAATGGGAATGCTTTATGATTCTTTTATGAAACATGGAGTACCATTAGAGGTTAATTTTAGTCATAATGAATATAGTGATTATTCAATTAAGACCTTAGAGAAGCTTCATGTTGATGTAAAAACTGAAAGAGTATCTGATGATACTATGGATGTTGCTCAAAGAATTGGTGATGAATTATTTGATATTTCTCATGATAATGCATTACCACAAAATGAAGTTGATGATGCCTTAAATGTTGTAAAAGATAAGGCTTTAAAAAATCAAAATAATAATAATTCAATAGACACTGAAAATAATGGTTTTGGCTTTATTTCTTAGTCTTGAATTTTTTTAACATAAATGTTAAAATTTTACTTGTATAAATTGATGATGAAGAATTAAGCTGGAAGATTCATTTAAGAGAGGATATGTTTGGTGAAAATATCTATGAATACCATCTTATGACACTTCGGAATTCCTCTAAAAAAGGACGTACGATGGCGTTAACATTAATTGAGAGCTCTGCTGAAGTAAGGTGGCACCACGATATTATCGTCCTTATATTTATAAGGGCGTTTTTTTATTTAAAGAGGACTTATGAAAACTAAACTTGAAGAAGTTAAAGTTAATAAATTTACTTTAAAGGAAATATCAGTAAATGATTACAAAGGCTTATTTGTTATAGGCCAGGATAAAGAAATGTGTTCTTACCTAAATTGGGGCCCAATATTAAGCATTAACGAAGCTAAACTTATCATCAATAATATTTACCTTAAACGTCCAAGTGAAGGATTACCTCCTGGGTATGCAATTTACTATGGTGATGTTATGATAGGGGTAATAGATTATCATACATATAATTCTTTAACAAATGAAATTGAAATTGGATATTTCTTAGATAGAAAATTCTGGGGAATGGGAATTATGAAAAGATGCTTAAAGAAAGCAATTGATATTGCATTCAATTATTTAGAATGCGATAAGGTTAAAATTGGTACATCCCTAAAGAATGAACGTTCAATGAATTTAATTAAAAGCTTAGGATTGATGTATGAATATGAAGAATTTTGTCACTTGAATTATGGTGATGATATTGCGAAATATTATTCTATTTATAGATATGAATTTAATGGAGGAAAGAAATGATTACTAAACCAAAAGGAACATATGATGTATTACCACCTGAATCTTTAAAGTGGGAAAAATTAGAAACTACAGTAAGAAAAGTTTGCAAATTATATAATTATAAAGAAATAAGAACACCTATTTTTGAATCTTCTGAGGTATTCCATAGAGATGTAAATGATACATCTGATATGGTAACTAAGGAAACATATGATTTTAAGGATAGAAGCGAAAGAGGTATTACATTAAGACCTGAAGGTACTGCAGGTGTTGCAAGAGCTTATGTCGAAAATAAATTATATGTTGATAATTCCGTAACAAAGCTATTCTATATGGGACCAATGTTTAGATATGAACGACCTCAAAAGGGTAGAAACCGTCAGTTTAATCAATTTGGTGTTGAAGCTTTAGGAAGTGATAATCCATTACTTGATGCTGAGGTTATTTCTTTAGGGGCATCATTAATTCGTGCATTAGGATTAAAGGATGTATCAGTTAAGATTAATACTTTAGGTGATGAAGAATCAAGAAATAAATATAGAGAAGTTTTAGTTAGTCATTTTACAAAATATAAGGATTGTCTATGTGAGGATTGCTTAAATAGACTAGAAAAGAATCCCTTAAGAATATTAGATTGTAAGGTTGATCATGATAAGGATTTCTTTAAGACTGCACCTAAGATTAATGAATATTTAAATGATGCTTCAAAGGAAAGATTCAATACTGTACTTGAGGCTTTAGATAATCAAGGATTAAAGTATGTTATTGATGATAATCTAGTAAGAGGACTAGATTATTATTCAGATACTGTATTTGAGCTTGTTGTTAATATTCCTGAATTTGGTGCTCAAAATGTAATCGGTGGTGGAGGAAGATATAATAAACTTATATCTCAATTAGGTGGTCCTGAAACTCCAGGTGTTGGTATGGCATTTGGTGTTGAAAGATTAATTATGGCTGCTGATTATGCTGGTAAGAATCTTCAACCAAAGGAACAAATTCATGCATATTTTATTGCTTTAGGTAAGAAGGCTGAAATGGCTTGCTTAAAGGCAATTAATGTATGTAGAATTGGTGGATTATCTTGTGAAATGGATTATAAAGAAGGTAGCTTAAAGAGCCAATTTAAGAAAGCTGATAGCAATAATGCATTATTCACATTAATACTTGGTGATAATGAATTAAACGAAGGCAAGATTAATATCAAGGATAATACTACTGATAGTCAAGAAACTATTAATATTGAAGAAGTTTATAATTATATTTTAACTAAAGTAACTGCACAAAACCCTTGTGGCAGTTGTAATAAATAAGGAGTAATAAAAATGAAAAGAGTAAATATTAAAAACATCACATTAGGTGAAGTTAATAAGGTTGCTGGTTTTGTTGAAAACATTAGAAATAAAAAGTCTATGTGCTTCATAGTTTTAAAGGATGTTTCAGGAAAGCTTCAGTTAACTATTGAAAAAGCCAAGCATCCAGAAATGGAAGAAGTATTAGCTTCTATTACACCAGATTCAGTTATTGAAGCTGAAGGTGTTATTATGGCATCTGAATATGTTAAGCTAAATGGTATGGAAATGTATCCAGACTCAATTAAGGTTGATTCAATTGCGGCTCCTAACCCAATTGTTGCACCTAAGGGTGAAGAAACAAACATCGATATGAGATTAGACTATAGATGGATTGATTTAAGAACTGATAAGAATACTTTAATGTTTAAGACTCAGTCTTTATTTGTTAATTCATGCCGTGAATTCTTAAATAAGAATGACTTCATTGAAATCCATTCACCAAAGCTAATTGGTACTGAATCAGAATCAGGTGCTGGTGTATTTAAGGTAGATTATTTTGATAGAAATGCATTTTTAGCACAATCTCCACAATTCTATAAGCAAATGGCTATGGCTTCAGGATTTGAAAGAATTTATGAAACAGGCCCAGTATTTAGAGCAGAAAAGTTTGCATCAAGAAAGCATGCAACTGAATTCACTGGTTTAGACTTAGAATTTTCATATATCGAAAGCTATAAGGATGTTATGAAAATGGAAGAAGAAATGCTTGCATATGCATTAAAGTGTGTTAAGGAAAAATATGGTGAAGAAATTAAGAAGGTATTTGATATTGATGTTGTAGTACCTACTCTACCTTTCCCCGTTATGGACTTACATGATGTATATGATGAATTAGAAAAGAGATATGGTTATAAGGTACCTGAAGAAGAAAAGGGTGATCTTACAACTGAAGGTGAAAGAATGGTTGAAAAGCTTTCTATGGATATGTTTGGTCATGAATTCTTATTCATTACAGGCTATTCAAAAGAAACAAGAGCTTTCTATCACATGCGTGATGAGCATGGTGTACCTTGTGGATATGACCTTATTTGGAAGGGCTGCGAAATCACAACAGGTGCACAGCGTGAACATAGATATGATATATTAAAGAAGCAAGCAGAAGAAAAGGGCTTAGTTAACGATGTTAAGTTCTACTTAGATTTCTTTAAGTATGGTTGCCCACCTCATGGTGGATTTGGTATCGGTGTTGACCGTATCACAATGATTTTATTTAATGAAGGAATTAAGGACGCAATGTTCATATTCCGTGGACCAGATAGATTAAATCCATAATTTAGGAGGATATTATTATGCATATTTCGTGGGATGAATATTTTATGGGTGTTGCATTATTAAGTGCAAAAAGAAGCAAAGACCCTAATACACAAGTTGGTGCTTGTATTATTAATGATGACAAAAGAATAATAGGTATTGGCTATAACGGCTTCCCACGAGGATGCGATGATGATGTATTTCCTTGGGGAAAAGGAAATTCATATTTAGATAATAAATATCCTTATGTAGTACATGCTGAAGCAAATGCAATTTTAAATTCAACAAGAAATCTTAAAGGATCAGTTTTATATGTTTCATTATTTCCATGTAATGAATGTGCAAAACTTATTATTCAATCTGGAATAAAGCATATCGTTTATATGAATGAGAAATATGATGGCACAGACTCTGATTTAGCATCAAAAAGAATGCTTGATGCTGCAGGTGTTACATATAAAAAGATGAAACAAATTTCTTTAGAACTTAAAAATGAGGAATAATGCGTTATATATTTAAAAAATATTGGTATATCATTATAATTGCTTTAGCAGTAAACATTCCCCTATTGATTTTTACAACAGTTAGAACAAATAAATATATTATTACTAAAGGTGGTATTACTAACTTTAGTGATATAGTTAAAGTTGATACTGACTACACACAAGAAGGTAGTTTCTCAACGATTTATGTACAAGATATTGAAGGTACTACATTATTCATGAATTGGGTTGCATCCATAAATTCTAAAACAATGGAAGTTAATGAAAAAAGTAAAACCCAATCATCAATGTCTGAACAGCAATATTTTATTAGCAGTTCAATTCAATATGATTCTTCAGTATATAAGTCAATTATTACTGCATATAAATATGCCCAAGAGAAACATCCTGAGTTAAATATTTCTATTGATTATTCATTTATAGGATTTATGGTTACATATTATTATCCTCAGGAATCGTTATTTAAAACAGGTGATTTAATCACTAAAATAACTGATAAAGATGGCAATGTTAAAGCATCTAACAAGGATGAGGAAGGATATAGATTATTCTTTAGTGATTTTAAAAATAATTATCAGAATGGAGATATTTTTACAATTAAAAGAGATAATGAATTAATTGATGTAACACCTACTGAATCATTTAGCTTTAGCTATTCAGATTATTACCAAATTAATTCAACAACACCAAGCTTAAATATTAACGAAAGTAGTGTTGGTGGGCCTAGTGGTGGTCTTTTACAATCTTTATCTATATATAATCAGCTTGTACCAGAGGATTTAACTCATGGATTATCTATTGCAGGTACAGGAACTATTTCATATGATGGTAAGGTTGGTATTATAGGTGGTATAAAAGAAAAGGTACCAACTGCCCTAGATAATAATATAGATATTTTCTTATGTGTTAAAGCAAATTATGATGAAGCATTAGAAGCCTATAATTCACTTTATGGGCATGAGAAAATGCAATTAGTTGAAATAGAATATTTCAAAGATGCTGTTGACTATTTGGAGGCACTAGAATGAAAAGATTATTAGATGCAGTCCAAGAAAAAATGAATGAAGTAGATGAATTAAAAACACCACTTTTAAATAAAATTATAATGATTATATTCTCAATAATATTTGGTGTATTAAGTGTTATTGGCTTTATAGGTGTATTTATTAATTTGGCTATTTTAGATCAAAAATTAATTAAATTATATGTATTCTTTATTGCAACACTTTTAATAGTGTTTGTATTTGTAACAATGTTTTTATATTTAAATGGAATATCTAAAGGTAAAGTAAAAAGATTATGGTATATATATCTTTTTGATACTGCTTTAGTTGGAATATTTATTTATATACTCATGTTGATTATGTTTATTATAGGAGTATTTTAATGAATTTAGTAATTACAGGTATAGTATTTTTAGTAGTATACTTATTTGACCAAATAACTAAATATTTAACAGAATTATATGTGACAGAGCAAGGTTTTAGTGTTATTCCAAACTTTCTAACAATACAAAAACAATATAATCCTGGTATGGCATGGAGCTTTTTAGATGAGGGTGCTGGAATTATTATACTTACTATAATTTCATTACTTGCATCAATTGTATTAGGATATTTTGTTACAAAAAATGATTGGAAGAAGAAGCCATTAAGAAGCTTTGCCTTAACATTTGCTCTAGCAGGTTGTGTTGGTAATTTATTTGATAGATTCTTAACTGTTTTATATAGATATTTCGGTGTAGAATTAAGAAAAGGTGTTGTTGATATGATTCATTTTGAATTTGGGCAAACAACATTTAATGTTGCTGATTTCTTCTTAGTTACTGGTTTATGCTTGCTTGTGTTAGAAATAATATTAGATTTCTTTAAGCAAAATAAGGATGAGGGTGTAATAGATGACAATTATAAAAATTAAAGCTGAACATCAGGGATTACGTATTGATAAGGTTTTAACTGAATTACTTCCTGATAAAACAAGAAATGCCATCTTAAAATTAATTGAGGATGGAAATATATTATTAAATGATAATCCTTTTAAAGCATCAACTAAAGCTAAAGAAGGAGATATTATTAAGGTTTTAGATGTAGAAGCTAAAACATTAGATATTGAGCCTAAAAAGATGGATCTAGATATTGTTTATGAGGATCAAGATGTTGCAATTATAAATAAGCCTAAGGGATTAACTGTTCATCCTGGTGCTGGTAATTATGAAGATACACTTGTTAATGGATTACTTGCAGAACTTGATAATTTATCTACAATAAATGGTGTAGTAAGACCTGGTATTGTTCATAGAATTGATAAGGATACTTCAGGTTTATTAATGATTGCTAAAAATGATATGGCATCTTTATCATTAACAGAACAATTAAAGGACCATTCTTGTAAAAGAAGATATTGGGCTTTAGTTTATGGTGAATTTAGTGAAGATAGAGGTAAAATTAATGCCCCTATTGGACGTGATCCACTAGATAGAAAGAAGATGGGTATTGTAAGAGATGGTAAGGAAGCAATTACTAACTTTACAGTACTTAAGAGATATAAGGGATATACATTAATAGAATGTGCCCTTGAAACAGGACGTACTCATCAAATTAGAGTACATATGGAATATATTGGTCATCCACTTGTTGGTGATAAGGTTTATGGAAGAAGAAAAGTAATTGGTGATGATGGTCAATTCTTACACGCAAAAGTAATTGGCTTTAAGCATCCAAGAACTGGTGAATGGATGGAATTTGATTCTGAATTACCAAAATATTTTACTGATTTCTTAAATACATTAGAAGAAATACAAAAATAAAAATGAACCTTTGTGGTTCATTTTTTATATGGTAAAATTAATTTCATTTAAGAAATTTAATATTTTATTTTGAGGTATAGCATATCCTTGATAGAATGTGTCATTAGAATAATCTGAGGAAAAGTTAATTCCAATTAATTCTAAATCATAATTTAAAAGCATAGATCCTGAGCTTCCTTCACCTATTTTTGAAGTATGGCTTATAACCTCAAAATCAATACTATTTTCTTCATAGCTTACATTTTCAGGAACTGTATAATTTGTTAAACCCTTATACTTACCTGAAGTAATTACATTTCTTTCCTTATTCATTTCACCTAAGGATGCAACTATATCATTTTTTCTTGGTAATGAAGAAGATATTTTTACAGTTTCTAGTGATAAAGAAGATGTAAATGAAATTAATGCTAAATCATAAGAAGAAGATTTATCAATTAATTCTGCAGTATATTTATTCTCAAGATAATCTATAACCTCTATCTTACAGTATGAATACTCAGAATATAATGTATGATTATTACATAATACATAAAATGTATTATCATCTTCTTTAACAATTACTCCTGAGGCAGTTTTAGTTAATCTTACCTCTGAAACCCAAGATTGAGAGAAGAATGCTTTAACTCTAACATTTGCAGAAATTTTGGACTCACTAATCTTTGTTTCTAACTCCTTAGCCATTTCCTTAAAGCTTTTACATGAAGTAAGCATTAAACTAGATATTAAAAATACTAATAAAAAAAGACAAAATCTTATTTTTTTCATATAATCACCTATTCAATTATAACATTTTTTTATTTTTTATAAAAGTAAGCGTTTTCCTTAAAACGATTGATGTTATTAATTTAGTATCTTTATAGAAATATATCGTATTTTATGTTAAAATAAAATACAATAGAGATTGTGGAGGTTAATTATGAAAAATTATAAACTTCATGTACCAGAAGGCTTTAGAGATAATGTAGGTATTTTCGCACTTGCTAAAAAAGAAATAGAAAAAAGATGCTTTGACCTTTATAGACTTTATGGTTATACACCAATAGAGACACCTGAGGTTGAATACATTGATGTTTTTTCTTTTGATGGCATTCAAAAGCCTGATTTATACAATTTAATAAATCGTCAGGGAGAAGTACTTGCATTAAGAAATGATATGACATCTTCAATTGCTAGATATGTTTCATCAAATCCAAAGAATGAAAAAGCAGTTTTAAAATATTCATATATTGCAGATGTATTCCGTTATCCAAGATTATATCAAGGTAAGAATCATCAATTCAAGCAAGCAGGTATTGAATTAATTGGTAAGTCAAATGAATATTGCGATGTTGAAGCAATTTATTTAGCATATAAATCTCTTAAGGCATGTAATGTAGATAAATTTACAATCCATTTAGGAAGCCAAGAATTTTTAGAAACATTATTTGATGATTTTGAAATTTCATCTGATATTAAAAATAAATTGTTTGATGCTATTGAATCTAAGGATTATGTTTCCTTAAAGCATATATTAAATTCTACACTTGATGAAGATAAGGCATCATTCATAGTAGATTTAATGCTTAGAGGAGGACATTTAAGATTCATTGAATCATTAATGTTAAAGCTTGAAGGCTTAAAGAGCTATCAAGTTTTAAAGAATTTAAAGAAAATATTCCAAATGCTTACAGAATTAGAAATAACAAATGTTATATTTGATTTTTCTATTTATTCATATGCAAATTACTATACTGGTATTATATTCCAAGTATATGTAGACTCAATTAAGAAGGCAGTATTATCAGGTGGTAGAAGTGATTCTTTATATAAATCATTTGGTAAGGATTTAGAGGATATAGGATTTGGATTAGAAATTGATTCATTAGCTGAATATGTTATAGATAATGATTTAATTGATTTAAAGAAGGTTAAATATTTATCATATTCTGATTCTAAATCATTTATAACTGCAACAATCAATAATGAAACATTTAGAGAAGATGGTGTTATTGTATCAGATGGCCATTTTAATTCTAAAGATGAAGCAATAGAATATGCTAAAAATAATGATTATGATGCAGTTATTGAATATACAGACAATAAGATCCGTCTTTGGGAGGTAAAGTAAAATGCTTACTTTTGCGTTATCAAAGGGTCGTCTTGCCGATAAAATATTTAAAATGCTAAGAGATTTAAATATTGTTGATATTAATGTTGATGAGGAAGATAGAAGATTAGTTTTAACAAAAGGTGATTTTAGATTTTTCTTAGCAAAGCCAAGTGATGTTCCTACATTCGTTGATATGGGTGTTGCTGATATCGGTGTTGTTGGTAAGGACACTTTATTAGAAGAAAATAGAGATATTACTGAAATCCTAGATTTAGGTTTCGGAAAATGTAGAATGTGTGTATGTGCACCTAAAGAAAATGGTGATTCATATAAATTAAAAAGTAATGTTGTTGTAGCAACAAAATATCCTAATATTGCGAAGGCATATTTTGATTCTGTTCATCAAAATTCAACAATTATTAAATTACATGGTTCAGTTGAATTAGGTCCTATTGTAGGATTATCTGATGTAATTGTAGATATTGTTGAATCAGGTAGAACTTTAAGAGAAAATGGATTAGAGGATGTTACAACAATTCATGATATATCTGCTAGATTAGTAGTTAATAATGCATCATTAAAGACTAAATATGAAGATATATTGAATATTGTAAGTAAGTTCGAGAGTGAATTAAGAAAATAAAAAGAGGTAACAAGATGATAGAGATTATAGAAAAGGAATCTGACATTAAAGAGTTCTTCAATGTGCTTAAGAAGCGTGGAGCAGTTAATTCAGGGGATTTCTCTGATACTGTAAAAGCTATTGTTAATGATATAGCTTTAAATGGTGATGAAGCCTTAACTAAATATACTAAAAAATTTGATGATCCTAACTTCAATATCAAAAATGTTGAAGTTTCTAAGGATGAACTTAAGGCCGCATTTGATTCTTTAACAGAAAAGCAAAAGCAAGTTCTATTAAAGAGCAAAGAAAGAATCCAAAGCTTCCATGAGCATCAAAAGAGAGACACTTGGATGTATGAGGATTCTATTGGAGCTAAGCTTGGTATGCGTTATACAGCTATTGAAAAGGTTGGTGTATATGTACCAGGTGGAAAAGCTGCATATCCATCATCTGTTTTAATGAATGTATTACCTGCTAAGGTTGCAGGATGTGAAGAAATTGATATGGTTACACCTGCTGTAAATGGTGTTGTTAATCCTGTTGTTTTAGCAGCTGCGTATGTATGTGGTGTTGACCATGTTTATAAAATTGGTGGAGCTCAAGCTATAGCTGCATTAGCATATGGAACACAATCTATTCCAAAGGTTTATAAAATTGTTGGACCTGGTAATATTTTTGTTGCATTAGCTAAAAGAGAAGTTTATGGCTTAGTTGGAATTGATTCAATTGCAGGTCCATCAGAAATTACTATTATTGCTGATGAAACAGTTCATCCAAAGTTTGCAGCAGCTGACCTTATGGCTCAAGCAGAGCACGATGTCTTAGCTTCATCAACATTATTTGTTACTGATATGGCTAAAGCTATTGAAGTAAGAAATCAAGTAGAAGAATATTTAAAAGAAGCATCAAGAAAAGACATTTTAGAAAAGTCTTTAACTGATTGGAGTAAAATCATTGTAGTAAAGTCTATTGAAGAGGCAGCTAAATATGTTAATATTCAAGCTCCTGAGCATTTAGAGATTGCAATGGATGAGCCTGAAAAGGCATTACCTTTAATTAAGAATGCTGGTGCTATTTTTATGGGTCATTATTCAGCTGAATCATATGGTGATTATATGGCTGGTCCAAACCATGTATTACCTACTGTTGCAACAGCTAAATTCTTTTCACCACTTGGTGTTGAAGATTTTATAAAGAGAACATCTTTACAAAAATTAAATAAAGAAGCTGCATTACAGCTTGCTGATGATGTTGATACATTTGCAAAACTTGAAGGATTAACAATGCATGCATTATCTGCTGCAGTAAGAAAGGATGAGTAATACATATGAAGTATATGAAAAAGTCATTTGCTGATATGGAAGTATATCACTCAACTTTAATTACTGATGGTATTATTCTTAATGCAAATGAATCCCCTTATCAGCCACCTAAGAAAATAATAGAATTATTCAATGAAGCAATAAAAAAAATTGAATTTAATCGTTATCCAGATATGGATGAAAGAGAATTAGATGCTGCAATTGCAAAGCATTTTGGAGTTAATCCAGAAAATGTTACAGTTGGAGTTGGTTCAGATGAATTATTATCATCTACATTTAAAGCAGTTTTAGAACCAGGAGAAAAGATTTTAGGTTTCACACCTGCATTTTCTATGTATAAGGTATTTGCAACATTATGCAATGCTACATATGAATCTGTTTATGGGGATGAAAACATGAGATTTTCTATTGATGAAATGATAGAAAAAATCAAAACAAGCGATGCAAAAGCGGTTGTTGTATGCTCGCCTAATAATCCAACAGGTCAATATTTTACTGAAGAAGAAATTAGAAGATTAATTGAATCAACTAATAAGTTAGTTTTATTAGATTTAGCATATATTAATTTTGCTTCAAATGATTATACTAAGATTGCTATGGAATATGATAATGTTATTGCTTATAGAACATTCTCTAAGGATATGGCATTACCTTCTTTAAGAGTTGGGTATGCAATATCAAATAAAGATAACATTGATATGATTAATTGTATTAAGGATCCATATTCAGTAACAACAATGTCTCAAATTATGGCTAAGATTGCAATTGAAAATGCTGATTTATATAAGCCACAATTAGATTTAATCAAAAGCGAAAGAGATAGAGTTTATAATGAATTAAAGTCTATGGGTTTTAAGGTATATCCTACAGAGGCAAATTTCATATACATGAATATGGATGATAAATATTATCAAAAATTATTAGAAAATAAAATTTATATAAGACGTTTTAAGGAAGGTACTTATAGACCTTGTATTGGAACAAAAGAAGAAAATGATAAATTCTTGGAGGTATTAAGAAATGCGAAATAGTGGCATAATTAAAAGAACAACTAAAGAAACTGATATTAAGTGCCAGCTTGAGCTAGATGGCGAAGGAAAAGCTAATCTTAATACAGGAATTGGCTTTTTTGATCATATGTTAAATACCTTAGCAAAGCATGGAGGTTTTAACCTTGATTTTGAATGCAAGGGTGATTTAAATGTAGATACACATCATTCAGTTGAGGATTCAGGTATTGTTTTAGGTATGGCTTTTAAAGAAGCTTTATCAAGCAAAGATGGTATTCAAAGATATTCATCATTTACAATGGCAATGGATGATGCACTTGTAATGTGTGCTGTTGATTTATGTGGTAGAGCATATTATGAATCTGATGCTACATTTGATTGTGATAAATGTGGTGATTTTGAAACTCAAACAACAGATGAATTCTTTAGATCATTTGCGGATAATGCAATGATTAATCTTCATTTTGTTATTTTTAGAGGAAACAATGCTCATCATATTATTGAAGCTATGTTTAAATCTTTAGCTAAGTGCTTAAGAGATGCAGTTAAAATTAATTCTGACATCAAAGGAAGCCTTACTACAAAGGGTGTGATTTAATGATTGCTATAATGGACTATGGCATCGGTAATCTAGGCTCTGTAAAGAATGCATTAGATCATTTAGGATTAGATAATGTAATTACATCTGATAAGGATATTATTTTATCAGCTGATAAGATAATATTACCAGGTGTTGGTGCATTTAGTGATGCTATTAACACATTCCGTAGTTATGGATTTGATAAAGTTATAGATGAAGCTTTTAAAAAGAATACTCCAATATTAGGTATTTGCGTTGGAATGCAAATGTTATTTGAACGTGATTATGAATATGGTACTCATGAAGGCTTGGGTATCTTAAAGGGAGAAATAATTCGTTTTAATGATTTAAATAATGGAGTTAAATATAAGATTCCCCATATGGGATGGAATCAAATTAAAGTAGTTGATGATAATCCATTATTGAAGGGATTAGATGGAAAGTATGTATATTTTGTACATTCTTATTATTGCCCTTCAAGTAGTGATGCGATTGCTATGACTAATTATGCAGGCATAAATTATGTATCTGCAGTTAGACGTGGTAATGTTTATGCTACTCAATTTCACCCTGAAAAATCAGGTGATGTTGGATTACAAATCTTAAGGAATTTTGGAGAATTATAAAATGAAAATATATCCAGCAATCGATTTACATTTAGGAAATGCAGTTAGATTATATAAAGGTGATTATAACCAAGTAACTAATTATGGCACTCCTAAGGAAGTGGCTTTACAATTTAAAAATGAAGGTGCAACATTCTTACATCTAGTTGATTTAGATGGTGCTAAGGATGGAAAATTCGAAAACCTTGAAGCTGTAAAACAGATTCTTTCAACAGGTATTAAAGCAGAGCTTGGTGGAGGAATTAGAACAATTGAGCATATTAAAACTTTATTAGACTTAGGACTAGAAAGAGTTATTTTAGGCTCTAGTGCATTAAATTTAGATTTTGTTAAGGAAGCAGTAGATAAATTTGGTTCTGATAAAATAGTTGTTGGTATTGATTGTTGTGATATGATGGTTAAAACTCACGGTTGGCTTAAGGATACTAATTTATACGCAATAGATTTTGCACTTGATTTAAAAAAGATTGGTATTAAAACAATTATTTTTACTGATATTTCTAAAGATGGTACTTTAGAAGGAATTAATCAGGAACAAACTAAGAAGATGGTTCTTGAGACTGGTATGAATATTGTTGCATCAGGTGGAGCTAAGTCTATTTTAGATGTAAAAGCAGCTAAAAATATTGGCTGTGAGGGTATAATATTAGGCAAATCATTATATGCTGGTGAAATAAAATTAAAAGAAGCATTAAGCTATGAGGGTTAGGAGGCATATATGTTAACTAAAAGAATCATACCATGCCTTGATTTAAAGGAAGGTAGAGTTGTTAAGGGAGTTAATTTCTTAAATCTAATTGATGCTGGTGATCCTGTAGTACAGGCTAAGGCTTATTCTGAATTAGGTGCTGATGAAGTAGTTTTCTTAGATATTACTGCTTCTCATGAAAAAAGAGGTATACTTATAGATGTAATAAAAAATGCTGCAGCTAATGTTTTTATTCCATTAACAGTAGGTGGCGGAATTAGAACAATAGATGATATACATGATATCCTAATGGCAGGTGCTGATAAGGTTTCTATTAACTCTAGTGCTGTTCATAATCCTGAACTAATAAGAGAAGGTGCCTTAAAATATGGTAATCAATGTATTGTTGTTGCGATTGATGCTAAATGGAATGGTTCATTCTATGAGGTATATACTGAAGGCGGAAGAAATAAGACAGGACTTGATGCAGTATTATGGGCTAAGAAGGTTGAATCTTTAGGAGCTGGTGAAATACTATTAACAAGTATGGATGCAGATGGTACAAAGAAGGGTTTTGAATTAAAATTAACAAGCTTAGTATCTGAAGCAGTTAATATACCTGTAATAGCATCAGGTGGAGCTGGTTCTAAAGAGGATTTCTTAGATGTATTCACTAAAGGAAAGGCAGATGCCGGACTTGCAGCATCACTTTTCCATTTTAAGGAATTAGAAATAAAAGATTTAAAGAATTATTTAAAAGATAATGGTGTAGAGGTTAGAATATGACAAAGCAAGAAATTTTAGATACAGTAAAATTTGATGAAAAAGGCTTAGTTGTTTGCGTTGTTCAAGATGCACATGCTAAAAAAATTAGAATGGTTGCATATATGAACCGTGAAGCTTTAGAAAAAACTTTAGAAACAAAAGAAATGTATTATTTCTCTAGAAGTCGTAATGAGCTATGGAGAAAGGGTGAAACATCAGGCTATTTTCAGCATATGAAGGGATTATCTATCGACTGTGACGGAGATGCATTATTATTCCAAGTTGAACAGGTTGGTGGAATTTCTTGTCATACTGGTCATGCTACATGCTTTTATAGAGATTTAGATGAAGATGTAGATGTAAAGGTTAATAGAACTAAAATCGAAAAATCTAATATTGAATTATTTAATTTAGAGGCAACAATTCACGATAGAATAGTAAATCCAGAACCAGGTTCTTATACTAATTATTTAATTGAAAAAGGTGATAATAAGATATTAAAGAAGGTTGGAGAAGAAGCAACTGAAACTATTATTGCTTTTAAGGATGGTAAGAAGCCTGAAATAGTTGGTGAAATTGCTGATTTAATTTATCATTTAACTGTTGAAATGCAATCAAAAGATATTTCATGGCAGGAAGTTTTTGATGAATTAAAAAATAGATAGAGGAGGTAGTTATTAGTTATGGGTTATTTAGAGAAAGTAGAATTATGGAAGAATTTTAAGGGATTAGAAAAGAATTTAAAGGCTGAATTAGATCAAATGGATGACAATCAGTTAAAGGATGCATTTACTGATGATCTAGCTTTTGGTACAGGTGGTATGAGAGGAGTACTTGGAGTTGGTACTAACCGCATGAACATCTATATTGTTGCTAAGGCTACTTTAGGATTTGGTCGTTATTTAAAGGAACAAAGTGATGTTGCATGTGCTAAGGGTGTTGCAATTTCTCATGATAATAGACATCAATCAAAGGAATTTGCAAGAATTTCTGCTGAAGTATTATCTTCATTAGGCTTTAGAGTATTCTTATTTGAATCATTAAGACCTACACCTGAATTATCATTTGCAGTAAGACATTTCAATTGTATTGGTGGTATTATGATTACTGCATCCCATAATCCAAAGGAATATAATGGATATAAGATTTATGATGAAACAGGATGCCAATTAGTACCACAAGATGCTGATAAGGTAATTAAGAAGATAGATGAAATTAAGGATTATTTTGATATTGAAACATCATTAAATCATGAATTAATCCATTATATTGGAAAAGAAGTTGACGAAGCTTATATTAAAGAGGTTAAGAAGATTATTTTAAGACCTAACTTAAAAAAGAATTTTAAGTTAACTTATACTCCACTTCATGGTACAGGACAGGTATTTGCTGCTGATGTATTAAGAAGTGAAGGATATGATGTTACACCAGTTAAGGAACAAATGACTTGTGACCCTGATTTCAGTGGTGTAAAGACATCTAACCCTGAAAATAAGGAAGCTTATGATGAATCTATTGAATTAGCTAAGAAGATTGGTGCAAAGATTTGTCTTGCAACAGATCCAGATGCAGATAGATTAGGTATTGCTGTTGAGCACAAGGGTGAATATTATTTATTTACAGGTAATCAAACTGCTGCAATTATTTTAGATTATATTCTAAAAACTAGAAAAGAATTAAATACATTACCAAAGAAGGATGGATATATTTTCACAACAAATGTATCATCTACATTACCATCAATCATTGCCAAAGATTATGGCATTAAGACTGAAATCACATTAACAGGATTTAAATTCATTGGAGAAAAAGCACATGAAATGGTTGATATGGGTAAGGGAGAATATGTATTCGGATTTGAAGAATCATATGGCTGCCTTGTTTCACCATGTGTACGTGATAAGGATTCAATTCAGGCTATTTTAATGTTATGTGAAGCTGCTGCTTATTATTTTGAAAAAGGTATGGATTTATATGATGCCTTAGAAGAGATTTATAAGAAGTATGGTTATTATAAAGAAGGAATTACTAATATTACATTAAAGGGATTAGAAGGCCAAGCTAAGATTAAGAGAATTATGGATTTCTTCCGTGGAAATGAAATCTCATTAAAGGGATTTACTATTTCTGCAAAGGATGATTGTATGCTAGGCATTCATACTGAATTTGGTGATAAGGAAGATAAGAAGTCCTTTATTAATCTACCAAAGTCAAATGTAATCAAATATTATCTATCAGATGGTTCATGGGTTGTATTAAGACCATCAGGTACAGAGCCAAAGCTAAAATTATATTATGGTGCTAAGGGTAATACTGAAGAAGAAGCAGATGCAATCGTTAAGAAATTAACTGATGAATTAATGGCAATTGTTAACTTAATTAAATAATTTTAAAAGACCAAAAGTACTTTTAACATAAATAAAGGCTTTTGGTCTTGTTTATTTTTTAATAAACAATTATAATTAAGTAGGTTTATTCATATATATATATATTAATATATATAAGGATTAGGTTATTAATACAAGTATTTAAGGAGAATTTTATATATGGCATTAACAGCAGGTATAGTTGGTTTACCTAACGTTGGTAAGTCAACATTATTTAACGCAATAACAAAAGCTGGAGCATTAGCTGCAAATTACCCTTTCGCAACAATTGAACCAAATGTAGGTATGGTAGAAGTACCTGATGAAAGATTATGGGTTTTATCTAAAATGTATAACCCTAAAAAAACTATTCCAGCTGTATGTGAATTTACTGATATAGCAGGTTTAGTTAAAGGCGCAAGTAAAGGAGAAGGTTTAGGAAACCAATTCCTAGGTAATATTAGAAATTGCAATGCTATAGTAGAAGTAGTTAGATGCTTTGAGGATGGTAATGTTACACATGTTGAAGGTGGAGTAGATCCAATTAGAGATGTTGAAATTATTAATATTGAATTAATATTATCTGATTTAGCTCAGGTTGAAACTCGTATTCAAAAAATTGCAAAGAAGGCTCAATCTAAGGTTGATGATGCTCAAAAGGAATATGAAATTTTGACAAGAATTAAAGAAGCATTAGAAAATGAGAAAGCTATTAGGGAATTAGATTTCTCTGAAGAAGATAAAAAATATGTAGATGCATATAATTTCTTAACTGCAAAGCCAATTTTATATGTTGGTAATGTTCATGAAGACTATATTGCAGATGCAAGTGATGATGTTAATTTTAATAAATTAAAGGAATATGCAACTCGTACTGGTGCAGGCTGTATTGCAATATCTGCTGAAATCGAATCTCAGCTAGCTGTATTAGATGAAGAGGATAAAAAAGCATTCTTAGCAGATTATGGTGTAGAAGAACCAGGCTTAAATAAATTAATTAGAGCAACATATGATTTATTAGGATATGCAACATTCTTTACAACTGGTACAGATGAATGTAGAGCATGGACTTTTAAGAAGGGAATGTATGCTCCAGAATGTGCTGGTGTTATTCATACTGACTTCCAAAAAGGATTTATTCGTGCTGAAACAGTATCTTATGATGATTTAATTAAATCAGGTTCTGCATTAAAGGCTAAGGAAGCTGGATTAGTTAGACAGGAAGGAAAAGATTATATTGTTCAAGATGGAGATATAATGCTTTTCAAGTTTAATGTATAAATTATGAAAGAAATATGAAAACAGGATTTTTCTAAAATCCTGTTTTTTTGTAAAGAATTTTTAGACTAAAATATTAAAAAAGTGGAGTTTTTTAAGGAAAAATGCCTCTATTTGCATTGCAAACATCCTATTATTTTGTTAAAATAATAGTATATACTTTTATGTAGGGGGATAGTTAAAATGGATTTTTTCGATATGGTCCCAGATAATTTTTTCTCACTACTATCATCAAAGAACAGAAGAATATATCTTGCAAGTATACTTCAGGTATTTAAAGTATACGAAACAGGTACAATCTTAGGTATCGATAAGAAGATAGTAGTTGACGACCTTGTTTATTTTTTAGACACTAATAAGCAATACTTATATGATGTTGAAGAAGATGACAAGGAAGATGAAGAAGCTGATCCAAAAACTAATAGGGAACTTGCAAATTTCATATTAAGAAAAATGGAAGAGACAGGATGGATTTACGTAGACGTTTCTAACGACTATGATGAAATTCTAAACTTTAGTGATGTAGCTATTACAATATGTGAAGCTATCATTAATGCTTATCCAGCAATCGAATATGAGGATGATGAGTTACCTGAAAATTATGTTAATCCAAATGAATATCAAGGTTACATTTATTCAATTTATTCATTATTGAATCAGGATGATATCCAGGATTATGGTCTTACATTTAATTTAGTTTATCAAGATACAAGAATGCTTATTCGTGCTATCAGAAGACTAGACGCTAGAATGAAGGATTATATTAATTCAGTAGTTAATAATAATGAATTAAAAGACTTGATGGAAAAGCTAATGGATTATAAGACTAATGTATATGATAATATGTACGTTAAGCTTAAAATTTCAGATAACATTGATAGATATCGTCTATCTATAATCACTAAGCTTCAAAACATGCAAGCTAATGAATCTATAATTAATGATGTTGCAATGAATTATGTCCCTGTTTGTCAAAATCATGAACAAGCTGTTTATAAGGCAGTAAGAAATATCGATGAAGTAATCGATGCTTTTAACGCATTAGAAGAATTCATTACAGAAATCGATAATAAGAACAGAGATTATATTAATTCTACAATCGGTAAGGTTAAATTCTTATTATCAGAGGATGATAATACAATTGGCAAGCTTAATACTATCTTAAATTTCATTAAGAAGAGTAAGAAGGAAGACAAGATTGATAAGTGCATGAGAATCATTGAAGGCTTATATAATTTACCTCTATATAAGATTTATGATCAAGAAAAATCATTATATCAGCCTCGTGGTGGTTATTCTAGAAACTATAATCAGATGTTAGATGAGGTTGGTCTAGATGGATTTGAACTTGATGAAGAATTCATGGCACAGTTTAAGAGCAATTATAATGAAGAAGAAATTGCTAAATTCTTGGCTGACAATGAATCTAATGGTGAATTTAAGGCTTCAGATATAATCGATTTTGATACACCAGATGAAATATTTATGATGGTTGTATATTGTATTATTCAAGCAAGTGAAAAAGGATATTATTTCAATATCTTAACTGATATGGTTGAGAATGAACATTACAAGATGAAAGATTTTGTAATTAGAAGAACATTATAAATTAGGAGATAATAGAATGTTAGACGCACTAGAAAAAATGACCGTAACACAGCAGCAACAGTTCCAAGACACTGCTAATAAGTTATTACAATCTACTTTCCTATCAAGAGATAAGAGAGACAATAAGGAAGCTTATTACTTCTTAATGAGCTATAAAGATTTATTTGATGAATTCTTTAAAATTCTAGGACTTGAAATAACATTAGATATGCCTACTGGCTCAGTAATGTTATCAGGTGCTACAAATGCATTCTCATTGAAACTTAGAAGAGATGAAACTATTGTATTATTAATTTTAAGACTTTTATATAATGAGAAGATGAAGGATACTTCATTAAATGAAAATATAGTTTGTGCTATTTCTGATATTCATGAAAAATATGATTATCTAGAAA
Organism: Acholeplasmatales bacterium; assembly: GCA_016288855.1. Classification (GTDB taxonomy): domain Bacteria; phylum Bacillota_I; class Bacilli_A; order Acholeplasmatales; family Anaeroplasmataceae; genus Anaeroplasma. The sequence continues at coordinate 56,004 of JAEELJ010000051.1, read as the reverse complement.
TTAAGAGAAAATTAAATAAAACAGATTTAATAAGCGCAATTCGTTTATTTAGAAAATATAATTTAATTGAAGTAACTGGTGATATTCAATCATCATCTACTAAATTAGTTATTTTACCTACAATCTTAATGGCTATTAATACTGAAGATATTACAATGGTTGTTAATACTATTAATAAGATTACACAGGATGAATATAATAAAAACAATGGGGAGGCTAATTAATAATGAAGAAACTTGTTAAAATAAGACTAATTAATTGGCATTACCTTTCTAATGAAACTATTACAGTAAATGGTAATACATTATTATCTGGACCTAACGGTTCAGGTAAATCAACTATCATGGATGCAATTACTTATGTATTAACTGCAGGTGATACAGTATTCAACCTTGCAGCTAATGAAAAAGGTAAGCGTGATTTAAGAGGTTACGTAAAATGTAAGCTTGGTATGGATGACAAGGAATATTTAAGAAATGGTGATGTTTCAGGTCATATCGCTTTACAATTCCATGATGAAAAGACAGGACAGGATTTCACTGTAGGTGCTGTAATTGATGCATTCGGTGACTTATCACCTGTTAAGACTGTTTTCTATAAGAGCTTAGAGCCAATGGATGATAAAATGTTTATTTCTGAAGAAAAAACTATCTATGGCTGTGTAGAATTTAGAAAGCATAATCCTTTATTTGAATACTATCTAACTAAGAAGGAAGCAAAGAGAGGATTTAGAAATGCATTTGGATCAATTTCTGAAGATTTCTATAAATTAATTCCAAAGGCTTTAGCATTTAAGCCTATTGCCGATGTTAAGGAATTCATTTATCAAAACATCCTAGAAGAAAAAGAAATTGATGTTACTGCAATTAAGGATTCAATTCGTGCTTATAAGGAATTAGAAACTACATTAAAGCAAATTCAAGCAAAGATTGCTGACTTAAGAGAAATTGATTTAGTATATCAAGAAATTTTAAAAATCCAAGAGCAAAAGAGCTATTTAGAATATTTAATGCGTTTATTTGATGTTGAAGAAGTAAGAAACAATATCAAAGCTGCTAAGCAACAAATTGAAAGAGAAAAGCAAAATAGATTAGATTTCGAACAACAATTAAGAGACTTAGATAAAGAAAATCTTGCTTTACAGGATAGAGCTAGAGAAGTATATAATTTATTACAAAATAATGATCAATTTAAGGCTCAAGAATATGTTTCAAGAGAAATCAATAAGACACAATCTAATATTGAATCATTAGAAGCAAATAAGGAACAATTCTTAAAGAGAGTAACTAATTTTAAGGATATCTTAAATGATTTAAGAAGATTATCTAATGAAAAGATTTATTCTCAAGTTCAAGGTATGAATTTAACTGTTATCAATCAACAATCAGTTAATGAAATGAAAGTTAGATTAACAGATTTCGATAACCAAATTCAGACTATTGCTGCATCTAAGAATAAGGAATTAGGTTCACTTGAAGCAAAGGTTCATGAAATTATTGCAACAATCAACCAAATTTCAACAGCAGTTAATAATGCTAAGCAAAATAGATTAAATTATAACCCTCAATTATCACAGCTTCGTCAAGAAATTAAAGAAGGCTTAAAGAGAGTTTATAATTATGATGTAGAAGTTCATATTTTTGCTGAATTATGTGAAATTACAAATCCTGCATGGGCTGATACTATTGAAAATTATTTAGGTAATAGAAGATTCATGTTAATCGTTGAACCTAGATATTTCGATCAAGCATTACAAATTTATGCAAGAATTAAGAATAAGTACCACCTATATGGTATTGGTTTAGTTAATACTAAGCAAATTGCTAAGTTCCAATCATTCCAAGAAAACTCATTAGCATCAATCATTGATTCTGAAAATGCTGATGCACGTGCATTTATTAATTATACATGTGGTTCAGTTATCATGGTTGATAAGCCAGAGGATCTTGAAAAATATCCAACAGCTATTACAAATGATAATTTAATTTATCGTGGATATACTGTTACATCATTAAATCCTAATATTGAAAAGCCATTCATGGGTAAGAATGCAGCTGCTAAGTCAAAAGAAGTTTGGATGCAAAAGGCAGTTGAAGCTAAGAAGGAATATACAGAAGTTAATGGTAAGATAGAAGCATTAACTCAAGAAGTAGATTTATTATCTTCAATTGATGTTCGTACTTTAATTACTGACTTAGATAAGGCATTAATGCTTGAAAAGGAAAAGGCTGCAATCCTAGATTTAAAGAATGAAGCTAAGCGTACAAAGAATGCTACACCAACAGAGCTTGAAGATGATTATCAGAAGATTCAGTTAACTATTAAGTCAAATGATGAAAAGAAATTAACTGTTTCAAGAGATATGGGTTCTATTGATAATAAGATTACAACATTAAATGAATCTATTAACGCAAATAATATTAAGCTTAAGGAATTAGAAGAACAGTTAAAGGAATTAGCTGGAGATAATGCTGTAATTGCTGAAAATGCTAAGCAAGAATATCAAGAAATTATTAAGGGTCAAAGCTTTAAGCAGGCTTTAAGCAAATATCAAGAAAGATTTGAATCTCATGAAAAGAACTTCAAAACTCTTGATGATGCCTTACATCAAAAGCAATTCGATTTCATCAACAAGTATAATTCAAATTATACAGTTGGCTTAAATGAAATGGATAAGTATTTAGCTGAATTATCTAAGCTTGAAAAGAGTGAATTAATCACTTATGAAAAGAAGGTAAGAGAAGCTAGAGAATCTGCTGAAGTTGTATTCAAAGAAGATTTCATTGCTAAGCTAAGAAATAATATCTTAACAGCTGAACAAGAAATCCAAAAGATTAATGATACATTAAGAGGAATTAGATTTGGTAATGATACATATGAATTCATTTTCCCTCGTTCACAGGAATATGCTGAATTCTATGATATGGTTACATCTGATATGGTTGATTTAAACCAAGGTTTATTTACTTATGAATTCCAAAATAAGTATAATGAACAAATTTCAGAATTATTTGAATCTATTTCACAAGATGACTTAAATACTAATGGTGCATTTAATAAGTTCACAGATTATCGTACATATATGGATTACGATATTAGAATTACTAACCAAGATGGTGATTCAATGACTTATTCTAAGGTATTTAAGGAAAAATCCGGTGGTGAAACACAGGTTCCATTCTATGTTGCGATTGTTGCATCATTCGTTCGTGTATATACTAAGACTGGATTTGCTGGTGGAGATCCAATTGGTATTGTAATGTTCGACGAAGTATTTGATAAGATGGATGGTAACCGTATGCGTGCCATGATGAATTTCATGTGCTCAATGCCATTACAAATTATCTTAGCATGTCCTCCACAAAGAATGAATATTCTTGAAGAATATGCTGATACAACATTAGTAATGGTAAGAAAGGGAACTAAGGCTCAGGTTTTACCAGTAATCAGAAAGGAAGATTAATATGCTTTTTGGACGTAAAAAGGAAGACGATATTGATCTAGAAGAACCAAAAAGAAGTGCTGATAAAATTATTTTTAATGAACTTGAAGATGATGACCATCTTGCATTAAATCTTGTAAGAGAATTAAAAAATGGATGTCCATTAATTATTAATTTCTCTAAGCTAAATGAAATTGAATGTAATAAAATGATTGCATTCTTTCAAGGAGCTGCTGTTGCACTTGATGGTAAAGCATTAAGAATTGATGCTGATATATATCTTTTTGCAAGAAAAGAAGATTTACTTGATGGCTCAGTAAGAGAGTTTGTTAAAGACTTAAAGAAAGCATAATAAGGAAAGGAAGCTAAAGCTTCCTTTTTTATTTTATATATTGATTATTAAAAAATTTCATTTATAATAAGAATTGAATTTTGGATTTTTTTAGTAATTTAATACAAAACAGGGAGGAAACTTATGAAAAAAATTATTTTAAGTTTAGGCGCAATATTGGGAGTTACAGCTACAGCTCTATCATTATCATCTTGTGGTGATTCAAAGGCAACATTAAAAGATCTTGATGGTAATGATCTAGTAGTAGAAAAAACTAAGGATGAAGAAGCTGTTTCTAAGGCTTTAGTTGCTGTTGCAAATAGTTATTCAAATAACGCTAAAAATATTTATTCAATTGGTGTAGATATAAAAAATGCAACAGAAACAAATACGAATTATAATTATACTACAATTGAATCTTCAAGCGAAGTATCTGGAGTGGCTAAATTAACTATCGGTAAGAATAATTATGTTGATTATAAAGATAAAATCTTAAATAATACTTTAACTGATGATGATATTGCTAATGCAAAAGAATCTTTAAAATCTAATATTGATTTTGAAGCAGAACTTAATTCTAAGACAAACTCAAAGGCACTTGTTGATGCTGAAAAATTAAAAGATTATTATAGAGAAATGGGAATTAATGTATCGAATATTTCTTTAACTGACCAAGAAACAAAAATTGATGTAGATATTAATTTAAAAGCATTTTTAGATAATGGAGATTTATATGCTGAGGCTGATTCTAAGAGTGGTTCAGTTGTAACATCTACTACAAATGAAACTAAACAGGATATAGTTGTTAAAGATATTTTTGATAGTATTCCTGCAGCAGAAGTATCAACAGCATTAAATACTTTTAAATCATCTAGCTTATTTGATATGATTTTTGAATATGCTAATGTATCTTTTGATACATCTATTCTTACATCAGCAGAATTTTATGATTCTGAGGCATATACAATGATTAAAGCATATGTTAAGGAATTAGAAATTGAAATAACAAATACTGCTAATAATGAAATAACATTTGATGCAAAGGTTAAAGGAAATTCATTTAAAGCAATAGAGAATATGTTTATTAATTTAATTGGTAATGATTATGCATCTTCAAGTCAAGTAATTGATTTTGAAGGAATTGATGATGATCAAGAAATTGGTAATTTTAGCTTAACATATAGCGTAGAAACAGGTTTTGTTAAAAAAGTAAGTACAAAAGTTGATTTAGGATCATGTACTTCAACTCTAGATTCAGTAGAAATCTCAAAATATAAGACTTCTGCAGAGACATCTTATATATATAATGATGATGTTAAATTTAATCTAAATAAGGATTCTTCTAAGACTTATAATGAAACTGATTTATCAACAATCATAGGTTCTATAATATCATCATTAGGTAATTAATAGTTCAAAAAAGTCTAAAAAAAACATATTGTGGCGAATTAATCACACAAAATCACACGATTTGTATTGATTTTTAAAATTTTAAGAATATAATAAAATTGACTTAAAATATGAAGGAGTGGGTTTAAAATTATGAAAAAATTATTTTTAAGTATGGGTGCAATTGCTGGTGTTGCAGTTTCTGCATTAACATTAGCTTCATGTGGCGGTAATAACGAAGCAGTTGTTACAGGCGCTGACGGAAAAGAAGTAAAGATTGTTGTAACTGATGATGCTACTGAAGTATCAAAGGCTTTATTAGCTGTTGCAAGCTCTGCTGCATCAAATAAGGAAACTTATTATTCAGTAGGTGTTGATGCTTCATTAGATGCAAGTGTTAAGGCTGATTACATGGGTGCATCTTTTGATTTAAGTGCAAATGCAACTGCATCAGTTTATGGTACAATTGGTAAGAACAACTACACTGATTATAGTGCTGTTGAAGAACCAACTGAAGCTCAAATTACAGCTGCTAAGAATGCAATTTCATCTAATGTTGATTTAGAAGCTAAGGCAAATGCTGAAGTAACTTTAAATGCTACATTTAGTGATGAAATGAAGTCACAAATGGGTGAAGCTGCAACTCAATATGAAGCTGCATTCAAGAACCAAAAGCTTACAGCTAGTGCTGCTGCATTTACAGAAGATAACTTAACTATGTATACAGAAGCTAACTTAGAATGTACACAAGGCATTTATGATTTTGTTACTATGATGTCAGGTAAGGAATTAATTCCTGGTGCTGAAGCTCAAGATGGCAAGTACAAGGTGGATATGTACTACAATCTAGGTGAAGCAAACATTAAGGATGAAGATGCTTTACAAATCAATTCACTTTTAGCTGCATATCAAACAAATGATCTTAACGCAGTATTAGCTATGTTAGGTGTTGATACATCTGTTATTGCTCCAACTACTGAAACAACTACTGTAAATGTTTATGAATCTGATGAATTCAAAGCATTAGTTGCTGGTGTTCAAATGTTAGGTGTTAAGGTTTCTGACGTTAAGAATGGAGATGTTACATTCTCACTTGATGCAAAGGGTTCTTTATTAAATACTGCAATGTCAATTATTAATTCTAAGCAAATTGTTCCACATGGTGATCAAATAGCTATAACTACTGCTATGTATAATGGAGCAACTACAACTACTGGTATTTTTGATGAAGATACAGTTTATGCTTCAGCTTCATTAAAGATTGGTGCAGCAACTGGTTTACCAAAGAATATCACTATTGGTACAGAAAATATTAAGGGAATTGTTAATGCTTATTTAGGAGCTTCAACTTCTGAATCAGCTGAAATCGTTAAGTCTGGTTCTATCAACTTATCATTAGATTTCAAGTATAATGATGATGTTAAGTTTACTAAGACTAAGACAGCTGGTAAGACTTACGTTGCTTTATTCGAAAATGAATTAAAGTAATTTAATATTGATTATGATATAAAGGATTGCAAGATTGCAATCCTTTTTCTTTATATTATTAATCATTCGGATATCAAAATTGATTGATTTTTAATTTTTATTAATTATAATTAATATGTGTAGGAAGTGAACCGTATGAACAAAAAAATAATGAATTTGGGTATGTTTTCGATATTAAGCATTATGCCTTTTTTTCTTACTTCATGTAATAAGAATAATGATGTAATTTTAAAGGATAATTTAGGAAACGAATATAAAGTAAATGCAACAACAGATACTGATGAGGTATATAAGGTTTTAGAATCTTTATCTAAAATTGATATTGAAACTTCACATAGTATTGAGTTTGATTTAGCATATGAAGGAAAATTCACATATACGCAAGATGATTTCATTAAAATATCATTTGATGGTTCAATTGATATGGATTTTGGTATGGAATCAAAAGAATTTGAATATAAAAAATATAATATTCCATCTTTAGAAGATGAAATTAATCAAAATGATGTAACTGAGGCAAAAGAGGCTATAATTGATAATTTTGACTTTTTATTAAATCTAAAATCCGATTTAAACTTAGGAGCAGAAGATTTAACATCAGACCAAAGTATTAGAGAAGAAGTTGAATTACTTAATGGTAAGCCATTCAGATTTGATTTAGATGCCCAAACCTTAAATGATTCTGATTTAGTTTACCTACATACTGGAGAAAAAAATATTATTCCTACTGCGTTAATAACATTAGTATTACCTGATGAATATGATAATATAGCTAAATATTTTAATTTTACTAAAAATTTAAAAATAGCTTCAACTAAAGAGAATGTTTTATCAATGATAGGTGATAATAGTATATTATTATTTAATAATTTCATATATGACATTATGAATACTGATATTAATGATTACATAACACCTTCACTATATTTAGATAAAGAATTGATAAATAAGTATAATATTTCAATTAAAAATGCATCAAATGATGAAATTACTTTCTTAGTTGATATAAATGAATTTACAGGTAATAAAACAACTACAAATGGCCTTTTAGAATTAACAATACAGGCATCTAAAATGAGACCTAATAAAATTAAGGTTTTAGGATTTAATAGTAATAGCTTTATAACTGACACATTTAATATTCCACTTACATTTGATAATTCAAATTTTGAATTAAATATTAACTATGAAACTTTGAACTTAAATGAATTAGATACAAATGGCTATAGATTAATTAGCCAATAAGGAGTAAATATGATTAAAAGAAGAATAGCACTTATTGCAGCAATTGCTGGAGCAACACTGGCTTTATCAAGCTGTAATTTAAGTAAATGGTTAAATTCAACTACATCAACATCAATATTAAATTATTCTATAACTGATGCAAAGCATCAAACAGCGTTAAATAAAATTAATTCATTAATTGAGCTTGCAGATACTATTGAGAAAAACGGTATGTCAACGGCTTATCAATACACTATAGTAAATTACTTAAACTCAACAGTATCATATATTTCTGAACTAGCATCTGCAAGAAATAAGGAATATGTATCATATTGCTTAGATAAGTCAAGAACTACAGCTAAATATCAAAATTTACAAGAAAAATTTACAGAAATCTATCAAAAATATCAAGAATTTATGAAAGTATCTGCAGAAACAACTGAACTAAGATCTTATATTTTTGGTAATAAAACTGATGAAGAAATTGAAAATATAATTGGTAAGCAATATAGCGATAGATATTATGAATTAAATGATGAAATATCTCAACTTGATAATAGCTATCGTAGTCTTTCATCAAAAGATGAAAATTTTAGTACTGAGGCTGAAGCTATATATGTTAATATAATTAATAAATCTAAGGAATTAGCAAAAGAAGCAGGTTATAATTCATTCTTAGAATTTAAATATAGCTCATTTAATAGAGATTATACAGAAGAAGATTCAGATAATTTCTTTACCTATGTTAAAGACTATATGTTACCTGAATTATATGATAATCAGTATAAAGCATCTGATTTACAAGTTGGCTTAACTGAAGATGAAAAGACAACATTTAAATCAATGTTTAGTTCTCATTCTAAATCTTCTAATATGGATTTATTTGATTCATATATGAATACATTTACAGATTCTACAATTAAATCTAATTATACAAAGTTCAAAAATTTATATTCATTCTATGCTGATACAACTAATTCATATGATGGAGCTTATACTACATATATTCTTGATTCAAAGGTTGCAGTATGCTACTTCGGATATAATTATCAAGATATCTTTACTAAGGTACATGAATTTGGTCATATGAATTCAATGACGTTAGAATTAAAGAACTCAAAGGGTACTGCATCACTAGATGTATCAGAAACACAATCACAAAGTAATGAAATGCTATTCTTAGCTTATTTAGAAAACAATAATAGTTTAAGTAGTAACGTAAAAGAAGCAATAAGAAAATATAGAATTAGAAGTGCTTTAACAACAATCGTTCTTTCTACAATTATGGATCAATTTGAGCAAAGAATTTATGATAATAATGCATCATACGATGCATCAGAGCTAAATGATGTAATGATTTCATTATGCGATGAAATGGGAGGATACCAAATGGTAAAGGACGCCTTAGGTGGTAACGACCCTGTTGAATATTACCATAGAGCAATAATTTCATCTCGTTTCTATTATATTTCTTATGCTACATCATTAATTCCATCAATTAATCTTTATGAAGAAGCTAAAAATGATTATTCTAATGCTTTAAATATTTATAAAACTATTTATAATTTTGATACAAAAAACTATAATTTCAAAGATGGTATGGTTAATGCTGGTTTATCTAACCCATTTACAGAAGAAGCATTTATAGGATTAGCTAATTTATTATCATAAAAAAGCATTTTAATGTTGATTTTATGAAATAAAATTATATAATTTAAATGTACGTTATTTTTTGGGAGGTTTACCATGAAAATAGTTAAAAAACTAATTATGCCAGTATTACAATCATTATTAATCATTGGTACATTCTTCTTTATGTTCTTACCTTGTATTTATAGATTACCAGGTTATAGTGGATCAGAAGGAACTTTTTATACAGGATTTGAAGCTTTTTATGGAATTGATGACTGGTTCAACGTATCAGTTGGTGCAATTCTTATAATAATTTTCTTTATTTTAATTGTATTATTAACTGTATTAAGATTTTTCTTAAAATATAATTATCGTTTCTATATTAATATCTTAATTGGTATCGTATTATTTGCATCAATCATTTTCTTTGTTTTAGGTGCAACAGGATTAATGCTAAATACAACAACTCTTGCATCAAAGAGTTATTTAAATGAATATTATTTAGCTTCAGGTCCATATGTATCAATTCTTGCATTAGTAATCAACTTAGGATTAACTGCAGTAGATGAAATTTTATATAGAAAATCAATTAAAACTACACCAGTAGAATATATGAAGTAATTAAATTAATGGGTAAACGTGTTTACCCATTTTTATTTATTTAAAATTTATGTTATAATCATATAGAATTATTTTATTATTTTAGGAGTAACCATGTTAAAAAAGCTTATACCAACATATTACTATAAATCAATATACGATATCCCACTTCAAGAACTATATGATAGCGGGATTAGGCTAATTTTAACTGATTTAGATAACACATTGATTTCTTATAAGGAAACAATGCCCAATGAAAAATTATTTGAATTTAAAAAAGAAGTAGAAAGAATTGGCTTTGAATTTATTTTAGTTTCTAATTCTAGAAAGGAAAGAGTTACTAATTTCGCCAAAGCATTTGATATACCATGTGTTAAATTTTCAACTAAGCCTTTAAAAAGAGGTATTAAAAAAGCTATTAATAAGGTAGCAAAAAAGAAATACAATAAGGATGAAATAATGATCATGGGTGATCAGATGATGACTGATATATTAGGTGGTAATAGATGCAAAATTAAAACATGTCTTATTAGACCAGTAGATAAGTCAACTGAAATTAATGTTACTAAGAATAATAGAAGAATAGAACAATTTTTCTTAAATAGAATTAAAAAAAGAAAAAAATATAAAGATATTTATAACGAAAAGCTTAAGGAGTTTGATGAAGCATAATGATTAAATGTAACGGCTGTGGTGCAATAATCCAGGATAAGGATGAAACTAAGGCTGGATTTGTACCTAAAATTAATGATAAAACAAAATATTGTATGAGATGCTATAAAATGATACATTATAATGTCTTACCTAAAATTATCGCAACAAATGAGGATTATGCTAGAGTAATTGATAATGTATTAAAAAAAGATGGATTAATTGTTTATGTAGTAGATATATTCCAATTTAAAAATACATTTAGAGATGACATGATTGAGCGTTTAAGAGGTAAAAATGTTATTCTTGTTGCAAATAAGTTTGATATTTTCCCTCATTCAACTGTACCATCTAAAATTGTTGATTGGTTAAATTATCAATGTATGGCAAAATCATTTAAGGTTTTAGCATCTATAGTCGTATCAAGTAAGAGTGGACTTTTTATTAAAGATTTATTATCACTTATTGATATGTTTAGATTTGATGATAAGGATGTATATTTTGTAGGTAGTGCAAATGTTGGTAAATCATCACTTATTAATGCAATCATAAAGGATGCATATTCAATTAAAACAGATACTATTTCAACATCTGTTATTCCAGGTACTACTCTTAATGAAATTAATATTCCATTCTTTAGTGATAATTCTAAACTAGTAGATACTCCAGGCTTAATTAATGATTATGATGTTTTAGGTAAATTATTACCTGTATCTTATAGTAAAATAATGCCTAAAACAGAGCTTAAGCCTAAAACATATCCACTAGATGATAATCTTGCAATATTTATTGGTGGACTTGCATCATTTGAGGTTTTAGATAAAGGGGACGCAAAAGCTATTATTTATGCATCAAATGATATTAACATACATAAGACAAATAGAAGTAGAGTTAAAGATTTATTTGATTCTAGAATAGGAGATATTTTAACTCCACCAACTAAGGATGAGGTTAAGAATATTAATTATGTTGAAAAAGAAATTATATTTGATGGTGTTAAAAAGAAATCTATTTGGTTCAGTGGCTTTGGCTTTATTACAATCCTTGGAAAATGTAAGGTTAAGGTTAGATATATTGAAGGAACAGAGGTTTTAATTACTAATGCAATCATCTAGTGATAAGGCATATGAAATAATTACTAATAAACTCAAAAATACTCATAAAAAAAGATATGAGCATATTCTTGGGGTTTGTGAAATGGCAGAATATCTTGCCAAGATTAAGGGTGTTGATGTAACTAAGGCTAAAACAGCTGCCCTAATGCATGATTATTCAAAATATGATGATATTAATGATGCAAAAAAATATTTATCAGAAGAGGATCAAAAGGAATGTGAGAAATATCCATTCCTATATCATGCTTATTTATCTGCATATTGGTATAAGAAGCTTATTGGTGATGATATTGATATTTATAATGCGATAAGATATCATGTTTTTGGTAGACCAAATATGTCAGATTTAGAAGAGATTATAATGATTTCTGATTATACAGAAAAGAATAGAACCTATGATAGCTGTATAGAATGTAGAAAATTAATCCTTGATGGAAAAATTAATCTAGCAATTTATAAATCTCTTATGTATACTATAGATATAGTTTTAAAAAATCATGAAGAACCACATCCTAAGCAGGTTATGGTATTCAATTATTACAAGGAAAAGGTAGAAGAAGAAATGATTGATAAGGTAGTAGACGCACTAAAAAAGGTCAGATGTGAAGATATTATAGTTTATGATATGAAGGAAAAGTCTCCTTTCTACGATACTATGGTTGTAGCATCAGTATCAAGCGAACGTCAGGCTTCATCATTTATAGGTTATTTAGAAGATTTAGAAAATGATGGATTACAAATTAGAAGAATTGAAGGATTAAATACATCTTGGGTTTTAGTAGATTGTAATTCAATTGTTGTATCTGTATTTACTAAGGAAGAAAGAAGTCATTTCGAAATCGAAAAGCTTTATATTGATATTCCAAAAAGACTAATACAAGAAGATTAATAATAGGGGAGGAAAAATAAATGCATGATGTAGAACTACATATGAGAAGAGGATCATATTCAAGAGGATTCTTTTCATGTTTATTATTTGGTATTTTAGGTTTTGTTTTTGCAATTAATGGCGCAACATATACTAAAAAGGGTGCTAGAATTGGTTTCCTTGTCCATGTTGCATTTGTATTATTTTTAGGAATTGTTGTTTTAACAAGAAACGGTCAAGTAAAAACATTATAGAAAAAACTCATCCTTTCGGATGAGCTTTTTTATTACTTATTATAATTTTTTATCTAATGGAATATCTAAATATTTTCTAATCTCTTTTTCATTTCCATCCACTAAATAATCATTAATCATTTTAGTATTATCTAGCATTATTGTAGTTAAGTAATCTAGTAATTCTTCAAAGCTATAATTAAGCTTTTGTTCATTAATTGTATATTCATTATGATCTAAATTTAATAAATTATTTTCAAACTTTTTCTTAAAATAATAATTCTTATATCTTTTATTCTTTCTAAATATATCTAAGAATATAACTAATAATCTAACAATAATATTTTTTGAATATTTAAATACTCTATTTCTTTTCTTATTACATCTTTCATAATATGGACTAAATGCAGTAACCTTATATGATTTAATAAAAGAAGGCTTCATTATTTTATCTATATCTATGTCATATAAAAAATTACCAAATTGCTTATAATAAGATGTTTTATATAAATCCTTATCATAAAGCTTTTTAAAAACATATGAATCAAGCATATTTTTAGCAGTAAAAATATTCATTTTATATGGTTTAAATATATTTATATATTGCATAATATAATCATCTAAAATTTTATAAGATAAAATCGAATATGCAAATATAAGTAAATCAACTGAATTCTTTTCACTTAATGTGATAAGTAAATTAGTATAAAAGGTATTAAAATCATTGTTAATCTTTTCACCAAGCTTACTCTTATCTCTTCTTAATGAGAATGAGTTGAAATATTTATCCATAGATAGCATATTAGCATAATAAAATAATTTTTTATCATCTAATGTTATTGCGCTTGAAATGTTTTCTGGTAAAGCATTTATTAATTTTTTTAAGAAATAATAATGAACCATTTCTAAATACATATAATCACCTTATTTTATTATAAAATAAATGTTTAATTTTTACTATATTTATTGTAAAATACTACTTGTGAAAGTAGAGGTTTTAAGAATGAAAACTTTAACTAAAGAACAGCAAGAAGTAATTGCTTCACAAATGGTATTAAAATCAAGAGATATCGATATGATTATGATAAACACCCTAGATGGAACTATGCCAAAGGAATATGTTTTAGATGGTTTAATGTTCTATCAAGCAAAAGATGGTGGATTCCAGGGTGGCCTATATATTGATAACTATAATACTAATACTAGTGTTTATCAAATATATGAAGCATTCCGTTTATTATATATGGCAGGATTTACTTCTAAGGATTTAAAAAATGAAATGTTTTTTAACATTGTAAATCGTGCATGTAATTATTTATATAATAGAGCTACATTTGAAAATAATATGTGGTATGCAAATGTAAAAACAAATGATGATTTCGCACATGCAAAGATTTTTTCATATACAAAAGAAAATGAAGAAATATTAGGATATCACCCATCTGCAGCTTTATTTGCATATACTCTATATTTTAATGAGCCTACAAAAGCATATTATAAGAAGGCATTAAAGTATAGTGAGATATTAATTGATGATATATTAAATAATAAAGTTAAATTTACTAAGTATGAAATGAAATCATTTAATATCTTTTATAACATCATAAAGGAATTAGGTTTATTTAGTGATAAATTAGATGAATTATCTAAGGTATTAATTAGTAAAGCGGAAGAGATGGTTACAACAAACTATAAAGATGTTGAATGTGTAAGACCATTAAATGTTGCTTTATACTTAAATAGTGAAAAGCTAGATAAATATAAAAATGAAGAATTAGATTTTATAATATCTTCAATCGCAAGCCATGGCCTATGGGACCATATTGGTAATTGGGGATATAATAATTATCCAGAAGAAGATTCAGCTATGATTAAGTGGGTTGGAGCTGAAAGCGTTAATAATTATTATCTTCTAAAAATCAATGGAAGAATAGATTAGTTTGTTATATAATCTTGTTTGGAGATTTATACATTTTAATAGATGAAAGGGAAATTATTTATGAAAAGACCAGTATGTTTAATTATTATGGATGGATATGGCCTTGCTGCTCCATCTGATTCAAATGCAGTTTCACTTGCTAATAAGCCAAATCTAGATGAAATTTTTTCAAAATATGATACACATAAGCTAGATGCTTCAGGAGAAGCAGTAGGCTTACCAGAAGGACAAATGGGTAATTCTGAGGTTGGTCATATGAACCTTGGTGCAGGTAGAATTGTTTATCAATCCTTATCTAGAATTAACAATTCAATTAAAACAGGTGATTTTAAGAATAATGAAGCAATTAATCATGCAATTGATAATGCTTTAAAGAATAATAAGAAATTCCATGTTTTAGGACTTGCAAGTGATGGTGGAGTTCATGCTGCTATTCCACATATTATTGCAATTGCTAATTTAGCACATGAAAAAGGTATTAAGGATGTTTATTTCCATGCATTCTTAGATGGTAGAGATGTTGCACCTAAGTCAGCTGCAAAGTATATTAAGGAAATTATTGATGGTTCTGGTGTAAAGGTAGCAACTATCCAAGGTAGATATTATGGAATGGATAGAGATAAGAACTATGATAGAATCCAAAAGGGTTATGATGCAATGACACAGGGAATTGGTGAATTCTTTGCTAATCCATTTGATGGAATTGAAGCATCATATAATAACAATATCACAGATGAATTCATGGTACCATTTATTTCTGATAAGAATGGTATGATTAATGATGGAGATTCAGTTGTATTTGCTAATTTCCGTCCTGACCGTGCAATTCAAATTGCAACTGCATTATCTAATCCAGAAGGATTAGTTTATAATCCATTAAAGCCATATAAGCTAGATACAACAAAGGGTCCTAAATCAACATTCTTTGTTTCAATGATGAAGTATAGTGATACAGTTAAGGGTGAATTAGCATTTGGTGTTCAAAAATTAACTAACTTAATGGGTGATATTATTGCAAATAATAATTTAACTCAATTAAGAATTGCTGAAACAGAAAAGTATGCTCACGTAACATTCTTCTATGATGGTGGTGAGGATAGAACTATTAAGGGTGCTGATAGAATTTTAGTAAATTCACCAAAGGTACCTACATATGACTTAAAGCCTGAAATGTCTGCTTTCGAAGTTAGAGATAAGGTAGTAGAAGCTATTAATTCTTTAAAGTATGATGTTATTGTATTAAATTTCGCTAACTGCGATATGGTTGGTCATACAGGTGTTATTCCTGCAGCAGTTAAGGCTGTTGAAGCAGTTGATCAATGCGTTGGTGATGTTGTTCGTGCATTAGACAAGGTTGGTGGTGTTGCAATTATTACTGCAGACCATGGTAATGCTGAAAAGCTAAGAGATGAAGCAGGTAAGCCATTTACAGCTCATACAACTAATCCAGTACCAGTAGTTATTACTGATAAGGATATTAAGATTCGTGATGGTATTTTATCTGATTTAGCTCCAACAATGCTTGAATTATTAAACATTGAAAAGCCAGAAGATATGACTTCTGAATCTATTATTGTAAAATAATATATAAAATGGACAGTTAATTCTGTCCATTTTTTTATTTTATATTGAAAACAATAACATGTAGTAGTATTATATAAGTACATATTTACTTCGGGGTTTGGTGTAATTCCATACCGGCGGTAAAGTCCGCGAGCTTAGGCATGATAAGGTGAAATTCCTTAACCGACAGTAGAGTCTGGATGTGAGAAGTAAAAGAATAAATTTTCAGTCAAGAATTTATTTATATCCCCGTAGAAATATGGGGATATTTTTCATTTTATAGAAAGGACTGAATAATTTAATATGAAAAATTTAACAATTAAACGAATGGTTTGTATTGCTACATTTGCTGCATTGTCATTTGTATTATACTTAGGACCAAAGTTCCCTTTACCATTCTTCCCCTCATTTCTCGAAATCAATTTTTCGATGCTGCCAATCATAATTTGCGCATTTATGTTAGGACCTATAGATGCAGCAATTTGTGTTCTTGTAAGGTTTGCAGTTAAGCTACCTTTATCATCAACTGGTTTTATTGGAGAAACAGCTGATTTAATGATTGGTATGGTTACAGCTTTATCTTCAGGAATTGTATACCATCATGTACCTGTAAAGCATAAGACTTTATTAGCATTTATTACTGTTGTTATTTCTTGGGTTTTAGCTGGTATAGCATCAAATGCTTGGTTTAATATTCCAATGTATTCAAGATATTATACTGGATATACATTCTCTTCTGGATATAAGGTAGAAGATGGATATATGTTCATAGTTAATGCTTGTAAGGATGCATTTAAGTTAATTTCATTTGGTACAGTGACTGATGTAAATGGTGAAAATTTCTTAATGTATTATTTATTACTTGCAGTATTACCATTCAATCTATTAATTTCAATTGTAATATCATCTGTGACTGCACTTGTTCATTTGAGATTAAGAAAGCTATATGATATGATTGGTGTAAAAAAAGAAGATAAAGAAGAAGATTTATCTGATTTTGAATTAGAAGAAAAATCAAATGATATTGAATCTAATGAAATAGTTAATCCAGCAATTATTAATGAAGAAAATAAAAAAGAAACTAATTTAGAATCAATTAATCAATAACATTAATACCCTCTTGCTGAGGGTATTTTTATTGTTTTTTTTAATGAAATAATATAAAATATTATTCGGTGATTAAAAATGGCAAATATGTTTAATAAAAATAATTGGAAAGAACCTTTATATAAAAACGATGTTATCAATGTAGTTATAGATGGTCTTGTTGCAGGAATTTTAGGTGGCGTTTTAGCTGGTGCACTTGATTATTTATTTGGATTATTGAATATAATGATCTCTTTTGGATTAATTATACTTGCTTATCTTGTTGGATATAGAGTAAGAAAAGGATATTATTCATTCCATATATTATATCCAGTACTGGCAGTACTATTTATGACATTAGGTTTATTCTTTGCATCATTAATGCAATACTTTATGTTATTCAATTTTTCATTTGTATCTTTATTTAGTTATTTTGGAAATGTATTATATGGATTCTTTATTATGCCTTTTGTTTATCCTATTCTAGCGATAAGAAGTGGTGATGGTTTGAATTTCATTATTTACATGATAAATATCGTATGTTATGTGCTTGCATACATACTATGCTATCGATTAGCATCTAGTGGATACAGAAATTAATAAAACGTTTTCACAAAATAAAAAAAGATAATTAGTTATTTTATTTACATTATTATAATGTATAATGTTAATTGGTAAAAATTTTAAATATAAATAAATATAAGGAGATGTAAATTTATGCCATATATTACAAGCGTTTATGCAAGAGAAGTATTAGACTCACGTGGAAACCCAACTATCGAAGTTGAAGTTGAAACTGAATCAGGTGCTATGGGTCGTGCCCTAGTTCCATCAGGAGCATCTACAGGTGTTCATGAAGCTCTAGAATTAAGAGACGGAGACAAGGCTCGTTATAACGGAAAGGGTACAACTAAGGCTGTTAAGAACGTTAACGAAGTTATCGGACCAAAGTTATTAGGTATGGATGTAACTCAACAAGTTGCAATCGATCATTTAATGTTAGCTTTAGATGGTACTGAAAATAAGAGTAAATTAGGTGCAAATGCTACTTTAGGTGTTTCTATGGCTTGCGCTAGAGCTGCTGCTGATTTCTATGGAATCCCTCTATACAACTATTTCGGAGGTTTCAATGCAGTTCAATTACCTCTACCTATGATGAACATTTTAAATGGTGGAGCTCATGCTGATTTCTGCATCGATTTCCAAGAAATTATGATTTTACCTGTTGGCGCAGCTAATATTAAGGAAGCTGTAAGAATGGGTGCTGAAGTATTCCATGCTTTAAAGACAATTTTAAAGAAGAATGGTTATGTTACATCAGTAGGTGACGAAGGTGGTTATGCTCCAAAGTTATCTTCAAATACAGAAGCATTTGAACGTGTTGTTGAAGCTATTAAGGCTGCTGGTTATGAACCAGGTAAGGATGTTTGCTTAGGAATTGACGTTGCTGCATCAGAATTCTATAATACAGAAACTAAGAAGTATGTATTAAAGGCTGATAAGGGTGAATTCACTTCTCAAGAAATGGTTGACGTTTACTATGCTAACTTAATCAAGAAGTTCCCAATCGTAACTATTGAAGATGGTTTAGCAGAAGATGACTGGGAAGGTTGGAAGTACATGACTGACAAGATTGGTAAGGATGTACAATTAGTTGGTGATGACTTATTCGTTACAAATACTAAGAGATTATCTAAGGGTATCGAAATGGGCGTTGCTAATGCAATCTTAATTAAGGTTAACCAAATTGGTACTTTAACTGAAACTTTCGAAGCAATCGAAATGGCTAAGAAGGCTGGATATACTGCAATCGTATCTCATAGATCAGGTGAAACTGAAGATACTACAATTGCTGATATCGTAGTTGGTACAAATGCTGGTCAAATTAAGACAGGTTCATTATCAAGAACTGACCGTGTTGCTAAGTACAACCAGTTAATCAGAATTGAAGATGACTTAAATGGTCGTGGACAATTCCCTGGCGTATCTAAGTTCTTAGGTAAGAAGTCTATTTACTGCATAAAGTAATTTAATTTCACTTATTAAATATAATAAATTGATAAAAAGAGGGGAAATTAAAAAAAGCAATTAATTTCCCCTTTACTTTTGACTTAAAAAGGTGTATAAAATGATAAATGTTAATGACTTAAAGAATGGCGTTGTTATCGAATATGATGGCAAGCTTATGCAAATTCTTGAATTTATGCATGTTTTACAAAACAAGGTTGCATATGTAAGAGTTAAAATGAAGGATTTAAGAACTGGTACAGTTACTGAAACAGCTCTTAAGGGTTCTGATTCTGCATTCAAGAAGTGCTTCATTGATAAGCGTAAAATGAATTATATTTACGCAACACCAGATGCATATGTTTTCATGGATAATGAAACATATGAGCAAATGGAAATCCCTTCTGAAAGACTAGAATGGGAAAAGAATTTCATGTTAGAAGGTATGAATGTAGATTTAACCTTCTACGGAGATGAATTATTAGGTGTTTCTTTACCTGATAAAGTAACATTAACTATTGCTGAATGTGATCCTGCAATTAAGGGTGATCAAACTTCTAAGAAGAAGGCAAAGTTAGAAACAGGATATGAATTAAACGTTCCACTATTTGTTTCATCTGGAGACCAAATCATTGTATCAACTCAAGATGGTACATATGTTTCTAGAGCATAATTAATAATAAAGGCATGGCAACATGCCTTCACTATAGCAGCTTAGCCAAGCGGTAAGGCACTGGACTCTGACCCCAGCATTTCACAGGTTCGATCCCTGTAGCTGCTGCCATTTTTATATATTCATATTCTTATTTAGCAGCTTAGCCAAGCGGTAAGGCACTGGACTCTGACCCCAGCATTTCACAGGTTCGATCCCTGTAGCTGCTGCCAATTTAATAATCAAAATATACTTGTATATTTTATATAATGCAGCGCATTTGTTGATTATGGTATTTTAATCTTATATTAACTATTCGCTGCAATTTTTTTATAAAAGGAGAGAAATTATGGTTGTTATAAATCATACTAAAATTTCTGGTGAAGAAATGAAGAGCCTTTTAACATATAGTGCTAAGAAGGCTATTATGAAAAGATATATTATGTCTTTAGTTGTAATATTATTTGGTTTAGGTATATTTATTTATTCACTTTTAGAAAAAATAGGTCAAATATCACCATCATTAGTTATATTTTCAGCACTTTTTGTTGCAATTGGTGTTGCATATTTAATAATGAGCTTTATCCAAAGTAAATCATTACCTAAAAAATTATATAAAGAGAATCAAATGCTATGTGATTTTGGTGCTGATTATACTTATACATTTAAAGAAAATTCAATGAGATGTGAAAATAGAAGTAATGGTCAATTAACTAAATTTGACTACAGTTATACTAAATTAAAGAAAGTATATGAATATGAAAATCGTTATGAATTAAGATTTGAAGAAGAAATGGTTGCTTATGTTTATAAAAATGGCTTTAGCGAACCAAAAATGGTTGATTTCTTTATTTCTAATATAACAATTAATCATCAAGCACAAGAAGATTCTAAAAAGAGAATAAGATTAAAAATAAAGAAAAAATATAAAAAAGTAGAAGAAAAAAGGAATGAAAACTAATTCATTCCTTTTTTTAGTACTACATTATTATTAATATATCCATTACCAATATTTTCTTTAATAGTTTCATTAATATGAAACCCTAAATGAGTTAAGGTATCTATACTTTGAGTGTTATTTTCATTTACATGAATTTCTAAAGGTAAGTTAAATTGGTCTAAATAATCTATTGATGCCTTTCCTACATTTTTATCTCTATACTGAGGTAAGATATAAAGATTAGAAATAAAAATATAATTTCTTTCAAATTTATAAGACATAAATCCGATTCTTATATCATCTTCATACATAATAACAAATGTATGACCTTGTCTTGTTGCATTTTTAATTGCATCAGCTGATAGGTATTCTTTTAATATATAAGCAATCTCTTCACGTGGCAATATATTTTTATAATATGTAGGCCATATTATACCAGCCATCATTTCGATTGTCTTAAATTCCTTTTCTTCATCAACAAGTTCGAAAACCATTTACCTCACCCACTTAACCCATATTATAATCAATAATGATTATAAAATCAATTTAAGATAATGATATTTTAATGCAAACGTTTACTAAAAAAGTTCCATTTAAAACATTTTTTTCACACAATTTTTGAGTAAAATATAAAATGAAGAGGTGTTTAGATATGGATAAACTTATTCTTTCAACTATTTTTTGTATAACTAATAATTATAAAAGATATGTTTCTACCATCAATGGAGTAGATGATTATGCAAGAACAAATGGTGTTACAAGAATGCTTATATCATTTATATGCGAAAGTAAAGAAGACGTATATCAAAAAACAATTGAGAAGACATTTGGCTTTTCTAGATCAACCGCATCTAACATAATAACCCAAATGGAAAATGAAGGATTGGTCGTAAGAGAAAAGGTAAATGAAGATCAAAGATTAAGAAAACTATCACTTACAGATAAATCAATTATTATTTATAACAAGATTAGGGAAGAAAAGAGTAATTATGAAAAAATAATTACAAAAGATTTTTCTAAAGAAGAGCTTAATCAATTAAATTACCTTTTAAACAAATTAAAAAACGCTGTGGGAAAGGAGTAGTAGTATGTCAAAAGAAAAAAATAAAATTCCCATGCTTAAAACTTTAAAGAAAAGTATTAGAGAGTACAAGAAGCCATCATTCTTATCTGTACTATTCATAGTGCTTGAAGTAATAATGGAATGTATTTTACCTTTTGGTACTTCAATGTTAGTTGACCAAATGAATAATCCTGATGGTAAAATGCTAACTATTTACGCTATTATAATTGTAGTAATGGCTTTTGCATCACTAACTTTTGGTGCACTTGCAGGTTATTTCTCAAGTAAGGCATCAGCAGGATTTGCAAAAAATTTAAGAAAAGATATGTATGAAGCAATTTGTAATTTCTCATTTACAAATATTGACCGCTTCCAAACATCATCACTTGTAACAAGAATGACAACAGACGTAACAAATGTTCAAAATTCATATATGATGATCATTCGTGCTGCATTACGTTCACCATTAATGATTATATTCTCAATGGTTATGTCATTTGTAATATCACCAAAAATTGCTTGGATATTCGTAGTTGTTATGGTAATTTTAGCATTAATCATGGTATTGATCATGATTTTAGCTATGAGAGTATTCAACAAGGTATTTAAGAAATATGATGCCTTAAATGAATCTGTAGAAGAAAATATTAAAGGTATTAGAGTTGTAAAATCATTTGTTAGAGAAGAATATGAAAAAGATAAATTCAATAAGGCAGCTGATGAATTAAAGAAGGATTTCACTAAGGCTGAAAAGATTGTTGCATGGACAAACCCTGCAATGAATGCTGCAGTATCTATCATCATGATTATTGTTTTATTAATTGGTTCTAACATAATTATTAATAATTCTAGCCTAGATGCAGCTGAAACTGTTCGTTTAGGTAAAAATGTATTTGTATTTAATGATTTAACAATTGGTCAATTCCAATCTTTAACAACATATGGATTCCAATCATTAATGGCATTAATGATGCTTAACATGGTTGTTGTAATGATTGCAATCTCAGTAGAATCAGCTAAGAGAATTTGTGAGGTATTAGTTGAAAAGCCAACATTATCTAATCCAGAAAATCCTATTATGGAAATTAAGGATGGTTCTATTAAATTTGATAATGTAACTTTCAAATATTCTGAAAAAGCAGAAAAGCCTTCACTTAAAAATATTAATGTTGAAATTAAATCTGGTGAAACAATTGGTATCTTAGGTTCAACTGGTTCATCAAAAACATCATTAGTAAATTTAATTTCAAGATTATATGATACAACAGAAGGAACAGTTTCTGTTGGTGGTGTTGATGTTAGAGATTATGATATTAAAACACTAAGAGATAATGTAGCTGTTGTATTACAAAAGAATATGCTATTTGCAGGTACAATTAAATCTAACCTAAGATGGGGTAAGGAAGATGCAACAGATGAAGAAATCATCCATGCATGTAAGCTTGCCTGTGCAGATGAATTTATTGAACAATTCCCTGATAAATATGATACAAGAATTGAACAGGGTGGTTCTAATGTTTCTGGTGGTCAGAAGCAAAGATTATGTATTGCTAGAGCTCTTCTTAAGAATCCAAAGATTTTAATTCTTGATGATTCAACATCTGCAGTAGATACAAAAACAGATGCTATAATCAAGAGTGGATTAAAGGATTTCATTCCTGATACTACAAAAATCATTATTGCTCAAAGAATTTCATCAATTCAGCATGCTGATAGAATTATCATTATGGATAATGGTACTATTAATGATATTGGTACACCTGATGAATTATTAGCTCGTAATGAAATTTATAAAGAGGTTTATGAAACTCAAAATAAGCAAGAAGATAATGAAGTAAAGGAGGGAATGTAATATGCCAAAATTTGGTGCTACAACAAGAAAATTTGATAGAAAAAAGACTTTTTCTAGAATAATGGGATATTTATTCCACACTTATCCTTTATATGTAATTATTATTGGTATAACAATTATTTTAGCTGCAGTAGGTTCACTTGCTCCATCAATTATTATGAAATTAATAGTTGATAATATGGAATCAGGAATTGTAGAAAAATCTACTAATTTCGGTTTATGGGATGAAGCAAAAGCTAATTTAGTTAAATATTTAATTATTTTAGGCTCAATTTATGTAGTTGCATTTATTTCTATAGTTATTCAAGGTCAGATGCTTGCAAAATTAACACAAGGATTCCTTGCTAAGGTTAGAAAAGATATGTTTGCTAGAATGGAAAAGCTTCCTATTTCATATTTTGATCGTAACCAACATGGTACAATAATGTCAACTTATACAAATGATACAGATGCATTAAGACAACTTATATCTGTTGCTATACCTCAAGCTGTACAAACAATATTCTTAGTAACTGTATTATTTATTATTATGTGTTATTTAAGCTTATGGTTAACTGTAGCAATAGTTGTTGCAGTAATATTCATCTTTATAACAACTAAGAAAATTGGTGGTGGTTCTGCAAAATATTTCATTAAGCAACAAAAATCACTTGCAATTTGTGAAGGCTTCATTGAAGAAATGATGGAAGGCCAAAAGGTTGTTAAGGTATTCAATCACGAAAAGAAGAATCAAGAAGATTTTGAAGTATTAAATGAACAATTAAACCAAGATGGATTTAAAGCTAACGCATATGCAAATATGCTTGGACCTATTATTCATAATATTGGTAACCTATTATATGTAATTGTTGCAATTATTGGTGTTGTTTTAGTTATTAATAATGTACCTAATTTATCATTAAGAGGCTATGGTTCTGGAAAAGAAATTGGCTTAACAATTGGTACAGCAATTACATTCTTAGGAATGTCTAGACAATTTGCTAACTCATTCAACCAAATTTCAATGCAATTAAACTCAGTTGTTATGGGTCTTGCTGGTGCAGATAGAATTTTTGAGCTTATGGATAAGAAACCTGAAAGTGATGAAGGATATGTTACTTTAGTAAATGCTATTATTAAAGAAGATGGCACTATTGAAGAAACAAATGAAAGAACAGGTCACTGGGCTTGGAAGCATCCTCATCAGGATGGTACAATAACATATACTGAATTAAAGGGAGATATTAGATTCTTTGATGTAGATTTTGGTTATTTCCCTGAAAAGATAGTATTACACGATGTATCTATTTATGCTAAACCAGGTCAAAAGATTGCCTTTGTAGGTGCAACAGGTGCAGGTAAAACAACAATTACTAACCTAATTAACCGTTTCTATGATTTAGCAGATGGTAAAATAAGATATGATGGTATTAATATCAATAAAATCAAAAAGGATGATTTAAGAAGATCAATTGGTATTGTATTACAAGATACTAACCTATTCACTGGTACAGTTATGGATAATATTAGATATGGTAAGCTTGATGCTACTGATGAAGAAGTATACAAGGCTTCGAAGATAGCAAATGCATATGATTTCATCACGAGATTACCTGATGGATTTAATACTATGCTTACTGGTAATGGTTCACAATTATCTCAAGGCCAACGTCAGCTTATTTCTATTGCAAGAGCTGCAATTGCTGATGCTCCTGTAATGATTTTAGATGAAGCAACTTCATCAATTGATACACGTACTGAAGCATTAGTATCTAAGGGTATGGATAATCTAATGGATGGAAGAACTGTATTTGTTATTGCTCACAGATTATCAACTGTAAGAAACTCTAATGCAATTATGGTATTAGACCATGGTCGTATAATCGAGCGTGGAGATCACAGTCAATTATTAAGCCAAAAGGGTGTATATTATCAGTTATATACTGGTGCATTTGAGCTTGAATAGTACAAAAAAGATGAATTCTTAAAAAAAGAGTTCATCTTTTTCTTTTATTAAGTCTATATTTTAGTTTTTTTAATTTACAAAATTAATATTAAATGTTATAATAAAATTCGTTTAGAGGCTGATACCAGCTTGAATATTAAACACAATCTTAGAGAGTCATTGGTTGGTGTAAAATGATATTGTATAATATTCGGATCACTGGAGGAGCTTTTTTAGTGAAACTAAGTAACTAGAAACGTATACCTGCGTTAAAGGATAATGAGTGCTATGAATACTATTCATAGAACTAAGGTGGTACCGCGATAATTCGTCCTTAGATAAAATCTAAGGTTTTTTTATTATTTAGGAGGAAAAATATGGCAGATTTTAAAGATACCCTATTCATGGGTAATAGTGCTTTCGAAATGAGAGGTAATCTTGGACAAAAAGAACCTAATATCGAAGCAAAATGGGAAGAAATTGATCTTTATAACAAGAGAATTAGAAAGAATGAAGGAAAGCGTGAATATACTATTCATGATGGTCCTCCATATGCAAATGGTGATATCCATTTAGGACATGCATTAAATAAGATTTTAAAGGATATAATTGTTAGATACCATAACATGAATGGTTATAAATCAGAATATATTCCTGGTTGGGATACTCATGGTCTTCCAACTGAAAATGCATTACAAAAGAAGGGTGTTTCAAGAAAGGATAAGCCAATCGTAGAATTTAGAAAACTATGCTATGATTTCGCTATGTCACAGGTTGAACGCCAAAAGGTTGGATTCAAGCGCTTAGGTGTATTAGGTGATTTCGATCATCCTTATATCACATTAACAAAGGATTTCGAAAAGGACCAAATTATTGTATTTGGTAAGATGGTTGAAAAGGGTTTAATTTATAAGGGATTAAAGCCAGTTTATTGGTCACCATCAAGTGAATCAGCACTTGCAGAAGCAGAAATCGAATATAAAGATATTAAATCTAATTCTATTTATTTCCGTTTCCAAATTACTGATGGAAAAGATGAATTAAAAGATGCATATATTTTAATTTGGACAACAACTCCTTGGACTCTTCCATGTAACCTTGCTGTTGCTGCAGGTCCTCAAATTGATTATGTATTATTAGAAACATCTATTGGTAAATTATTATGTGCATCTGAATTAAAAGAAGCATTAGTTACAAAATTATCATTAGAAAATGTAAAGGATTTAAAGCATTATACTGGTGCTGAATTAGAAGGCTTACATTATAAGCATTCATTATATGATAGAGTATCACCAGTTATCAACGCAGACTATGTTACTACAACTGATGGTACAGGTTTTGTACATATCGCACCAGGTTATGGTGAAGATGACTATGTTGCTGGTAAGAAATATGGTCTAGATATAATGGTTGCTGTTGATAATCATGGTTATCAAACACAAGAAGCTGGTAAGTATGCTGGTATGTTCTATGCTGATTCAGAAGAAGCAATCATGGCTGATATGAAGGAAAATGGTTCTTTATTATTATTAGATCCAATCGTTCACTCATATCCTCATGACTGGAGAACTAAAAAGCCAGTTATTTTCCGTGCTACACCACAGTGGTTTGCATCAATTGACCCAATTAAGGATCAAATTCTTGCTCAAATCCATGCTGTTAAGTGGATTCCTACTTGGGGTGAAGTAAGAATTTCTAATATGATTAAGGATCGTCATGATTGGTGTATTTCTCGTCAAAGAGCATGGGGTGTTCCACTTCCTATTTTCTACTGTGAAGATGGTACTCCAATTCTTGATAAAGATGTAATTTTCCATGTTGCTGATTTATTCGGTGAATATGGTTCAAATGTTTGGTTTGAAAAAGAAGCTAAGGATTTATTACCAGAAGGCTATAAGAATGAACATTCTCCAAATGGTATCTTCACAAAAGAAAAAGATATTATGGATGTATGGTTTGATTCAGGTTCTTCATACATGTTATTAGATCGTCGTGGATTAAAGTTCCCTGCTGATTTATATATTGAAGGTTCTGACCAATATAGAGGTTGGTTCAACTCATCAATTATTACATCTGTTGCAACAAGAGGAATCGCACCTTATAAGACAGTTGTATCACATGGTTTTACAATTGATGGTCAAGGAAGAAAGATGTCAAAATCACTTGGAAATGGTGTTGATCCAAACAAGGTTTGCCAAACTAATGGTGCTGATGTATTAAGATTATGGGTTGCATCTGTTGATTTCACAGCAGATTTACCTTTATCTCAAGAAATCTTAAAGCAGGTTTCTGAATCTTATCGTAAGATTAGAAATACATTAAGATTCTTATTAGTTAATACATCTGATTTTGATCCAAAGAATAGCTTACCATATGAAAAGCTTGAAAACGTAGATAAGTATATGTATATCAAGCTTCAAGAATTCATTAATGAAACAATCAATAGCTATGAAAATTATGAATTTGGTGACATTTATAGAAATGTAAATGCTTATATTACAAATACATTATCTTCATTCTATTTAGATTTCACAAAAGATATTTTATATATTGAATCTCCTACTTCAAACAAGAGATTATCTACTCAAACAGTATTCTATCAAATTGCATTAGCATTAATTAAATTATTATCACCAATTCTTCCTCATACAATGTCAGAAGCTTATAACACATTACAATATGAAACTGAAGAAGATGTTTATTTAACAGATTTCCCTAAGGCAGACTTAGGTCGTGATAATGAATTAGAAGCTAAGCTAGATAAATTCATGGAATACCGTTCAGTAATTCTAAAATCATTAGAAGAAGCAAGAAATGCTAAGGTTATCGGAAAGAGCTTCAATGCAAAGCTTACATTAACATTAGATAATGACGCAAAGAACGCATTTGCTCCAATCTTAGATAATGCTGCACAATTATTAATTGTTTCTCAATTAGAAACTAAGGAAGGCGACAAGTTCGATGTTAAAGTAGAAGCTGCAACAGGCGATACTTGTGCAAGATGCTGGATGATAGTTAAAGAAGTTGATTCTTTAGGCTTATGTCCAAGATGCCGTGGAATTATTGATAAGATGAATCTATTGAAATAATTTTTCAATAATGCTAAAATAAGTATAAATACTTATTAGTTGTAAAATTAAAACGAAGGGAGGGGATGGATTGATGAATTCTAAAATACCAGAATTCGCGTTCTACTTTCTAAAGGAACAGACTAGAGTTTATGACAAAACAGAGTTAATAACATTATTAACATCTAATCCAAATGTCACAGGTCCAACAGATGACAATGGCAAAAAAGTATACACATACCATCACCCTCTATTAAACTTTGAAGCAAGGTTTATTATGTCTGATATTGCCGTTGTCCCTGACGCGGATCAAATAAACCCAAAGTACTTAGATGTTGATTTCTATGTGTCATTTAGTGTGTTACTTTCTAACTACGCTGTAGAACTGGTATTAGATATCGTTGAAGATATTTGCAAAAGATTCAGATTTTTTGTATACAATCAAGCCTTCCAATATGTTGTAATGCCATTTAGAAGACCTATTATGGTTAAGGCATTTACGTCATGGAAAAAAGCTTACGCATCTAAATATCCAGAAAAAGTTGCTGCATTTAATTTCTTAGATCCTCAAACTTTATCGCAGGTATATAACTACTTACAAAAGAGAAAAAGAATAGAATTAACAATTGATACTGAAAAAATTATTGTATCAAATTATATATTCTTAAGAACAGAATCCTCAAGAAGTGCTTATGTAGCGATAAAGTGGGATGGAAAATCATCATTTATATTACCTCCATGCGTTGACCTTTTAATGGTAGACGATGGAAAGGGCGTAAAGAAATATCCTATGTTTGAAGTTATAAAGCATACGGATAAATTATTCAAACCAATTGATGGTTATGGTGACATTATGTTACTTGAGGCAAAATACGTAAAGAAATTCTTAAAGATTATTACAAAAGAAAAATTCCCGCCTCTAGCACATGAAGTTAAACCAACAATGCTTGAACAAATCTTAGATGTTTAGGAGCAGTTATGGAATACAATAAGTACATTGATCATACAAATTTAAAGCCAGATGCAACAAAAGAAGATATTTTACTACTTTGTGCAGAAGCAAATAAATATAAATTTAAATCAGTTTGTGTAAATCCTGCGTTTGTATCACTAGCACATGAATTATTAGCTGGTAGTGATGTATTAGTTTGTACAGTAATTGGATTCCCTTTAGGAGCAAATACTACTGAAGTAAAAGAATTCGAAATTACTAAAGCAATTCAGGATGGTGCAGATGAAGTAGATATGGTAATAAATATATCTGCGGCAAAAAATCATGACTGGGATTACGTTTATAATGATATCAAAGCTTGTGTAGATAAAGCTTCAGGTACATTAGTAAAGGTAATAATTGAAACCTGTCTACTTACAGAAGAAGAAAAAATTGAGGCTTGTAAAGCTGCAGTCAAGGCTCAAGCTGACTTCGTAAAAACATCAACTGGTTTTTCAACAGGTGGAGCAACAGTAGAAGATGTTAAATTAATGGTTGATACAGTAAAATCATCTCCATTAAAAGTTAAAGCCTCTGGTGGTATTAGAGATAAAGAAACATTCTTAAAATTAATTGAGGCAGGTGCTTCAAGAATTGGATGCTCTAAATCAGTTAAAATAATGGAGGATTTACTTAATGAGTAATATTCCTACAGCTCATAATGAATGTACAAATCCTGAATTAATTGCAAAAACAGTATTAATGCCTGGAGATCCAATGCGTGCTAAATTTATAGCATTTGCATACCTTGATAATGTAATAAGATTTAATACAGTAAGAGGTAATTATGGATATACTGGTACATATCATGGGAAAAAGATTTCAGTAATGGCATCAGGTATGGGTATGCCATCAGTTGGAATATATTCTTATGAATTATTTAAATTTTATAATGTAGATAACATTATAAGAATTGGCTCTGCAGGAGCATACAATCCAAATTTAAATGTATTTGATGCAGTAATAGTAACTAAGGCCTACTCTAAGTCCAATTACGCCAAGGAGGCATTTGGTATGAGTGGACATACAATTACACCATCAAAGATTTTAAATAATAAACTATTAAAATGTGCAGAAAAACTAAAATTAAACTTAAAAAAAGTAATTTGTGAATCAACTGACGCATTTTATAACATATTCCCTGATCACTGGACAACAGTTAGAGACAAAAACAACTGTGATGTAGTTGAAATGGAAGCATTCGCTTTATTTGCTAATGCAAAGGCATTAGGTAAAAAAGCGGCTTGCTTACTAACAATTTCAAATTCATTTGTAACAGGTGAAGAAACTACTAGTCAACAAAGAGAACGTGAATTCAAGGATATGATTGAAATAGCCTTAGAAATGGCTAATGAATAATATAATAAGCGTTAGCAGTAATATGCTAACGTTTTTATTTTGAGGTTTGAAATGATAATAAATAATATTGTAGAAGTTGATAAATTTCATACATTTATTCTATCTAAATATCAAATACTAAAACTAAATAAAAAAGAAACTAAATATCTTCAAATACTAGCTAGCTATATGAATATAGTTAATAACAAATATAAAACATTTGAAGCACTACATGATTTCTTTGCTAAAAATTATGACCTTTCATATCAGGTATCATATCAAAGATATGGAATGCTATATTTATTAAAATATGAAATGCGAGGCGTTGATCCATATTATGTATCTGATGATAGATATAATTATACTTACCTATTAAAAAAATTTAATGAAATAAGTAAACCTCTTATAGAAGATAATAAATTCAGTAAAAAGTTTTTAAATAAGGTTAAAAAAATATATCAAACAGAAGTACAAGATGAGCTTAATGATAATGATTTTAAAGCAACATATTATTCTTTAAATTACTTATTTAAAAATTTAGAAATTGATTATATAACATTACTTAATAAAAAAGAATTAAAGGAAATTAATGAAGTTAATTTATATAACTTTTATAAAAGAATAAATAAAGAAAAATCATATATCATACTTGCTGGAAATAATACATTAGAAAATAATAAAGCTATTAATGTTAAAAATGAATACCTACATGCATATAAGTATCCTAAATTAAAGGGTGGAACAGTAATAAAGAAATATAAATCTACTCAGGCATACCTAAGAATTTATTATAATATAGGGATTTATTCTGGCACAAAAGACATTGCTAAAATGTCAATGTATTGCTATATTTTAGGACAAAGTGGTTATTCAAAGCTATTCTCTATCGTAAGAGAAAAGTACGGGCTTTGCTACGACATTGATTGTGACACAGATTTTTCTACAGGAATATTTTATATAACATCTACTATAAAAAAGAAAGATTATAATAAAGTAATTGATGCAATAGATGAAGCAATAGATAAATCGCTTGATGATATTAATTTAGAAAAAATTAAATCATATTTTATAACATCTCAAGATGCTTCATATGATTATATTAGAACATATGTTTCTAATGCATTTTATAATAATAATTTTAAAGATATTTTATTAGATGAAGAATATAAATCATACCTTAAAGAAATCACTTTAGATGACTTATATGAAATGAAATCACTTCTTAAAAAGAAAAAATTAATATATCTATTTGGAGGTGATATCGATGAAAACTAAAGATATTACTTTAAATTGTGGGTTAAAACTAAAATACATTAAATCACCATTCATGAGATTCTATTGTGGATTTGGAGTAAAATTCGGTGGTAGATATGATAAATATTTACAAGAAGATGGAACTATAAAAAATATTAAACCTGGCCTAGCTCATTTCTTAGAGCATATGCTATTTAAAAATGAAGATAAAACAGATGCAACATTACAATTTGATAAATTAAATGTTTTTGCAAATGCTTATACATCAAAGGAGCAAACTATATACTATATTAGTGGTCTTGAATCATTTTATGAATCACTTGATATATTTGTTAAAATGTTCTTTTCTCCATCATTTGATAGTGAAGTCATTGATAATGAAAGAAAGATTATAGAAGAAGAATTTAGAAATAAAAACGATAATCTAGAGCAAAGAATAAATGAAGAAGAGGTTAAAGCCTTATTCCCAAATGATCCATATAGTATAAATATACTAGGTACATATGATTCAATAATGTCTATTAATAAAGATGACCTATATGATGCATATAAAAGCTTTTATACAATAGATAATACTTACTTAGTAATTGTTTCTAATAAAGATGAAGAAGATGTTATAGATTATTTAAATAAAATATTAAATAGTATGAATTTAAATTATCATAAAAAGGAATTACTGTTAGAGAATAAGGAAGATATAATTACTAATATTGAATTAAAAAATGATTATGATTCTAATTTATTAGTATTACAATTTAAGTCTTTTAAATATAATTATAGTGATCCAATAATACTAGAAAAAATATCTATAGTACTTCATGAATTATTCTCATGTGACAGAGGTTTATTTAAAGATTTATTAGATAATGATTTGTTATTAGATTATGATTATGATTTTACAACATTATCAGCATCTAATATGATTGCAGTACAAATAGTATTAAGACCTACTGATTTAAAAAAAGTAAGAGAAATGCTTTTAAATTCCCTAAATAAATTAAATATTAAAATGATTAGGGAAAAGAGTATTGAAGAAGAAAAGAAAAGAGTATTATCAGAGAATTTAAGAATTCTTGATAAACCAGATACACTAGGTGAAAAGGTATTGTCATTATGGATGGAGGACTTAGATTATTTTACATTAATAGATAAAACTAAAAATATTTCTAAGAATGATTTATTAGATATAATTGAAATATTCAAAAAATCAAATTATTCAATTCTTGAAAAAAATGTTAAATAGCATATTTTTTTTAAAAATTGAGAAAAAATAAAAATAATATAATATCTAATCATCAAAAATCACATTTTATATAAAACTTTTTCTAAATATTTTATTTTGTAATAAAATTTATTCCATTTTAGAAAATTTTAATATTTATGCCAATCCTTTAAAATATCATGCTAAAGGAGGTATAAATTATTAATGTACAATTATTTCTTGTTGATTGGGATAATTACTTCTGATGTAGAAGTGACTGAACTTTCTGATGGAAAAAAGGTTGTTAATATCAATTTAGCAGTTGCAAGAGATTTTAAAAATGCAAATGGTGAATATGATTATGACAACATAAGAGTATCTATTTGGGATTTCTTAGCTGATGTTGCGGTAGATAATCTTAAAAAAGGCTGTAAGGTTGGACTTAAGGGAAGAATTTCACCTAAAAGTGAAGTATTAGATGGTGGAATAAAAACTAGAGTAAATAACTTATTTGCTGATAGAATAATCTTCTTTGAACAACAGCAAACTGATATCATTAGAAATGAAATCGGGGAGTAAGAAAGGCTCTTGGCCTAAGTATCATTAAGGAATGTATTTACATTCCTTTTTTCTCTTTATTTTTAGTATTGGTTGTTATATAATTTAAATGGTGATTTATGTGAAACAGTATTTAGATTTATGCAAAAAAATTTTAACAGAAGGTACTTGGAAAGATGATAGAACAGGCACTGGTACATATTCTATTTTTGGTTACCAGGCAAGATATAATCTAGAAGATACTTTTCCTCTTTTAACGACAAAAAAAGTATTTTTAAGAGGAATAATCCATGAGCTTTTATGGTTTATTTCAGGATCAACAAATATTAAATATTTAGTTGATAATAATGTTCATATTTGGGATGACTGGGCATATAAGGCATATAAGAATTCAAGTGAATTCAATGGTGATGATATGAAGCAATTCGCAGAACATATCAAGAGCCTTGATGCAAATGATCCATTCGTTTTAAAATGGGGAGAATTAGGACCAGTATATGGTAGACAATGGAGAAACTTTAATGAACAAGGTGTTGACCAATTAAAAATATTAATTGATCAAATTAAGAACAATCCAAATTCAAGAAGATTAATCATTTCTGCATGGAATCCATGTGAAGTTGATCAAATGGCACTACCTCCATGTCATTCATTTATGCAATTTTATGTAATTGATGGTAAATTATCTTGTCAATTATATCAAAGATCTGCAGATGTATTCTTAGGTGTACCATTTAATATTGCTTCATATTCTTTATTTACAATGATGATTGCACAAGTATGTGGTCTAAAGCCAGGTGAATTCATTCATACTATGGGTGATGCTCATATTTACTCAAATCATGTTGAGCAAATTAAATTACAATTATCAAGAGAGCCTAAGGCACTACCTCATATGAAGATTAATCCAAATGTTAAATCAATTTTTGATTTTACAATTGATGATTTTAAATTAGAAGATTATGATCCATATCCAGCAATAAAAGGAGAAGTGGCAGTATAATGATAAAAATGATTTGGGCCATGGATGAAGATAACCTTGTAGGAAAAGGTGACAAGCTTCCTTGGCATATTAAAGAAGATTTAATTTATTATAAGTCAAAAACTGAAGGACAAACTGTTTTAATGGGTGATACAACATATTATTCATTAAGAGGTTATTATAAAACAAAGCCATTACCATATGGCAAGATTTATGTTGCAACAATAGATAAAAATCTTAAAATTGAAGGAATTGATAATGTTACAATGGTTTATGACCTTGTTGATTTCTTAAAAAATGTAAAAGAAGATATTTTTGTTGTTGGTGGTGCAACTATTTATAAAATCTCATTACCTTACGCAGACCAATTATATATTTCATTTGTAAAAGGTCATCATGAAGGTGATAGATATTTCCCAACAATTGATTATTCTAAATATAATCTAATATTTGAAAATAATACTGATGAAGTAAGATATACAGTATTTGAAAGGATAAAATAATATGTTTATACTTATTGAATGGATTATTTTAGCAGGATTATATTCATTCTTATTTGCTTATTTTATTCCATTATCTCCATGGTTTTTATTCCTATGGATTCCTTTAGGAATGATATTATCTATATTAACAATAGTTTTATTATTAATAATATTCTTATCATTATGTGATCCTAAGCATCCTGAAGGAAAAATAAGACATTTCTTTGCAAGAAGTGTTATTGGAATTGCGATATATATTCAAAATTTCAGAATCAAAGTTGAAGGAAGAGAAAATATTCCATCAGGAACATTCGCTGGATTTGCAAATCACAAGTCTATGATGGATCCATTACTTTGTTATTATACAATTGGCAAACCCAATTGCTTAATTGGTAAAAAAGAATTATTCAAAATGAAAATAATGAAGCTATTTGTAAGAGTATATAAAGCAATACCTATGAATAGAGAAGATAACCGAGAAGCATTAAAAAGCTTAAAGGTTGCTATAGATTGTGTTAAATCTGGATACCCAATTACTGTATTCCCAGAAGGTGGTATAAAATCTAGAGAAACAGATTTAATGGTAGATATTAAGCCAGGTGCTTATAAGCTTGCAACAAAGGCAGAAGCTCCTATATTACCAATTTCAATTATAGGAAATAGCCAGGTTCATAATAAAAAATTCTTTCAAAGAAAAAAAATTAAAGTTATTTTCCATAAGCCAATCCCATATGAGGAATATAAAGACATGAATACTACTCAAATTGGCGAAATGATATTTGAAATAATTAATAATGGAATAAAGAATGAACAAGCAAAAGAAAATACTTCTAATTAGTTTATTATTAATAATTGGTTTTATATTATTAGTAGTTGGTTCCATAATATTAATAATCTCATTTTTATATAAAAATGAAGCTTTAGTATTAGGATCATTATTAGCTGTAATATTAGGTGTAATTATTTATGTTATACTTTTAATCTATGGCTTATTATATTATTTCGCAAGAAAAAGGTGATTCATATGGATATGTATAAAACACTAAATATAATAGTTTTAATAGTTTTTTGCATATTATTAATAATTTGTATATTGTTTTTGATTATTAGAATCATCAATGTAAAAAAAGATAATACAATGTTTAAAAATGTTACTAATCTGCTTAATAATATAGCTAATAAATTAAAAAATGATTTAGAAGATGAAAAATTAAAGCCTGAAGTAAAAAGTGTTAATACTAATATTAATAAAAAAAGAAAGAAAAATAATAAACAGCCCACTTTATTTGATGAATTAGATATTAACCTAGATTTAGAACAAGAAGAAGAAATTACAAAGATTCCTGATAACGCATTTAAAGTTGAAAGAGTTTCTAAAAAGAATAATGCACAAGCATTATATGATTTTAAAATGGTTTTACCTAATAAAATATTATTTATTAAAATCATTCCTAATTTTTCAAATGCGGAAATATGTATGAATAATGCTGTTAAATGGCAAATAAAAAAATCATTTAATGATAAATCTAATAAATTTATTGATGTTGATGAATTTGTAAGATTCGACCCTCAAAAAGAAATTGATTATATTAAAACATCAAAGGTAGCATTAATCTACCCACACTCAAATACAATATTAAGATATATTAATGAATGTGAAATGAAATTCGTTACTCCAAAAAAT
Organism: Acholeplasmatales bacterium; assembly: GCA_016288855.1. Taxonomy (GTDB): domain Bacteria; phylum Bacillota_I; class Bacilli_A; order Acholeplasmatales; family Anaeroplasmataceae; genus Anaeroplasma. The sequence continues at coordinate 18,447 of JAEELJ010000051.1, read as the reverse complement.
GACTTAAATGGTTTATTTGTAATGACTTATCAAAACTTAGTTGATAATTATAAAGATATTAAATGTGAAGGAAAGAAAATATAGGGTGACCTATATTTTTCTTTAAATGGTAAATATTATGTATGATTTTGAAACATTAGAATTTAATAAAATCATTAATAGATTAACTGAATATGCAATATGCGATTTTTCTAAGAATGAAATAATGCATTATGATAATAAGAATTATAATTATGCTGACATTATCAAAATGCAAAATGAGGTAGAAGAGGCATTTAATGCAATAGTTAAATTAGATAGTGCACCTATTCATGACTTAAGTGGTATTGATGATATATTAAAGAAGGCTGAAAAGGGTGCTGTGTTATCAGCAAAAGAATTATTAAAGGTAAATGAATTAATAATTAACGCAAATGATTTGAAAAGATTTTTAAAACAAATATCTAATATTTGTGATGTTAAATATCAAAAGTCATACTATGATGCATTTATTGATGAAAATACATTAAAATCTTCTATTGAGCTTGCTATATCTAATGATGGAGAAATCTTAGATAACGCATCAAGAGAATTATTTGTATGTAGAAGAAGTAAAAAGAGCTTAGAATCGAGATTACGTACTAAATTAACTGAATTATTATCTCAAAGATCTAAAATGCTTACTGAGGCTATAGTAGTACAACGTAATTTTAGAATGTGCTTACCAGTAAAAATTGAATATAAAAATACATTTAAAGGAATTATTCATGATGTATCATCTTCATCAACAACAGTATATATTGAACCAGAAGAAATAATTCCAACACAAAATCAAATTGATTCTTATATAGCACAGGAAAAGAAAGAAATAGAAATAATTTTAAAGAATTTAACTTTATTAGTTTCTGCACAATCACAAGATTTATTTAATATGGTTGAATCAATTAAACAATTAGATATAATCTATGCAAAAGCTAAGATGGGTAAGGAATTAGATTATAACACTGCTAAAATTACTGAAAATCAGAAATTTAATTTAAAGAATGCTAAACATCCATTAATTGATAAAGATGTATGTGTACCTTTAACAATTAATTTAGGAAGCAAGCAAAAATGCATTGTTATAACAGGTCCAAATACAGGTGGTAAGACTGTTACTTTAAAAACAGTAGGCTTATTACATTTAATGGCTTATTATGGAATGATGGTTCCTGCATCACAGGATTCAGAATTTGGTTATTTTGAATCAATTATGGCTGATATTGGTGATGAGCAATCAATTGAGCAATCATTATCAACTTTCTCAAGCCATATGACTAAAATAGTTAAAATTTTAGGTATAAGTGATAATAAATCATTAGTTTTATTAGATGAATTGGGATCAGGTACAGATCCAAAGGAAGGCTCTAGCCTTGCAATCTCAATAATTAATAGTCTTAAATCAAAGCAATCTTTAGTAATTGCAACAACACACTATAGTGATTTAAAAAGCTATGCTTATGAAAATGAAGATGTAATTAATGCATCAGTTGAATTTAATACTGATACTTTAATGCCAACATATAAGCTATTAATGGGTGTTCCTGGTAAATCTAACGCACTAGATATCGCAAGAAGAATTGGAATTAATGATTCAATTATTGATGAAGCAAAGGATTTATTAAACAATAATAAGGGGCATAATGAAGTTTTAATTGGTAATATTGAAGAAGAAATGTCAAAGCTTAGAATTAAAGAAGAGGCATTGGAAAAAGAAATAGAAAAATATAATAAAGAGAATTACAAATTAAAGCAAGAAAAAATAGAATTAGTTAAAAAGACAGATAAGATTTTAGCTGACGCAAGAAGAGATGCTCAAAAAGTATTAGATGATGCTAAAGAAGAAGCTAATAAGCTTATTCAAGAAATCAAAAACATGAGTGAAGAAAACTTCAAGGAGCATGAATTAATTAATCTTAAAACAAGAGCAAATAGTCTTAAGGTTGAAGAAAAGGAAGAAGAAATCTTCTTAGATGAATTAAATGTTGGTGATTTCGTATATATCAAGCCATATGAAAAATATGGTACTATTTCACAAATTAAAAAAGATAAATATTATGTAAAAATGGGTAACTTCTTAATGGATTTTAAGAAAAGTGACCTACAATTATCAGCAAAGCCTGTTGAAAAACCTAAAAAGAAAGAAAGATTATCCGGATATAATGCTGCATCACATGCTACATTATCACTAGACCTTAGAGGTAAGAGATATGAGGATGTAACATATCTAATGGATCAATATTTAGATCAAGCAGTATTAGGTAATTTAGAAGAGGTTTCAATTATACATGGTTTTGGTACTGGTACAATTAGAAAAGCAGTTTGGGAATATCTAAAGAAATGCCCATATGCAAAATCATGGAGATATGGTGGAGAAGGTGAAGGCTTAAACGGAGTAACCGTTGTAAAGCTAAAATAAATGAAAAAAGCTTCTATTGTTTTATTTAATATTAAAAATATTAATACGGATTTACTAAAAGATACATTTATAATTGGTGCTGATAGAGGAGCACTTAATTGTGCTTTAAATAAAATAACAATGGATTTAGCAATTGGTGATTTTGATTCAGTATCAAAAGAAGAATTTGAATTAATTAAAAAGTATTCAAAATCTATTAAAATTTTAAATCCAATTAAGGATGATACTGACACAAAAGATGCAATAGAATATGTTAGTGATTATGATGAAATTACAATCTATGGCGGCATAAAAGGGGATAGAATAGAGCATTTTTATGCAAATGTCATAGATATGTATAATAATCCTAAAGTTAAAATGATTGATGATAATTCATTAATGATAACATCATCATCTTCATTTAAGCCATTATCTAATTATAAGTATGTATCAATATTTTCATTATCAAATGATACTAATATAACTTTAAAAGGATTTAAATACAATGTTACTAATATGGATTTATTAATGAATAATCCATTAGGTATTTCAAATGAAATTGATAATGATCCTGAAATTATAATTAATAAAGGAAGAATATTAGTAATTTATTCAAAGGAAGATAAAAAATAAAATGGACGGATTTTTACTTTTAGATAAAGAAAAGGGTATGACTTCATTTTCTTTATGCAACAAAATTAAATATAAATTTTCTTTATCTAAAACCGGACATTCTGGAACCCTAGATCCTAATGCGACAGGATTAATGATTGTTGCGCTAGATAAGGCAACTAAGCTTTTAAAGCTTTTAAATTATGATACTAAAGAATATATTGCAGATATTGTTTTTGGTCTAGATTCAAAAAGCTATGATATAGATTCAGAAATTACAAATGATATTTCAATGCCTATAGATATAAATAATTTAAAAGAAAAAATGGAAATCCTTAAAAAGAAAACTACACAATTACCACCAATGGTATCAGCTATTAAGGTAAATGGTAAAAAGCTAATGAGATATAAGGATGATGAAGAAGTTTTAGTACAAGAAAGAGATGTACATGTAATAGAAGATGAATTAATTGAATTTATTGATTCTCCTACTCATCCTATAGCAAGAATAAGACTTAAGGTTTCTAAAGGATTTTACATAAGAAGCTATGCACATGACTTAGGCATATTATTAGGTGGATGTGCTATTGTAAAGGAATTAAGAAGAACAAAAGTAGAGGATTTATCAATTTCAGATGCTAAATCATTAGATGATGTAAAAGAATATGATATTATTCCAATAAATAAGTTTTTTAATTTTCAAGTATTAGAAGTAGATAAATATAGAGCTCACTTAGCACAAAATGGAGTAACTTTTGATAAAAGACAAACAACTATGAAAGGTATTTTTATAGTTAGATGTGAATCAAAAGATATTGCAATTTATGAGGAAACGGAAGAAAATATATATAAGCCATTATTAATATTTTAGAGGCAACTATGAAAACAATATTCATTAAAGATATGAATGTCCAACAACTACCTGAAGAAGTATGTGCTGCAATAGGTAATTTTGATGGAGTTCATCTAGGACATCAAAAATTAATAGAAGAATGTAAAAGACATGGATTGAAGTCTGCAGTATTAACATTTAATCCTCATCCAAGTGTTTTTATAAAAAAGATTCCTAATTATCCAGTTATTACACCAATTGATAAAAAGGCTGAAATAATTGAATCCATGGGTATTGATTATCTTATTGTTATTGAATTTAATGATAAGGTTATGAATATGCCAAAAGAAGAATTCATGAATTTAATGAGAAAAATAGGAATAAAAAGCTGTGTTTGTGGATATGATTTTACATTTGGAATATATGCTGAAGGAAACATTAAGGATTTAGATGAAAATTTTGAATTCTATGAAATTAAAAAATTCATCTATGAAAATGTTAGAGTGTCAACAACATATATAAGAGAGCTTTTATCAATGGGAAATGTTAGCGAAGCTAAGAAGATGCTTGGTAGACCATTCTCAATTAGAGGTATGGTTGTTCATGGTAATCAAAACGGAAGAAAGCTTGGATTCCCTACTGCTAATATAGAATATAAAAACTATTTTCTACCTGAAAATGGAGTTTATTACGTTAAGGTATTATATGACAATAAAGAATATGATGGCATGTGTAATATAGGACATAATCCAACTGTTAAATTCCAAGAGGATTTAAGACTTGAGGTTAATATTTTTGATCTAGATTTAGACCTATATGGAAAAAACATTGAAATATTCTTTATAGATAGAATAAGAGGAGAAGTTAAATTCCAATCTTTAGATGAATTAAAAACTCAATTAAAAAATGATAAAGATAAATGTATAAGTAAATCGTTAGAAAATAAATAAAAATTATTTTTAGGGTTGAAATATAATATTGATTAGTGTAAAATACACTTGTGCGTTTGCAAAGTCTATAGTTTCCTCAACTTAGACATTGTTATACGTGAATATGAATTTATAGGAGGAACTTAATTATGTTAACTAAGGAAGAAAAGGCACAAATCGTTAAGGATTTCGGTAAGAACGCTAATGATACAGGTTCTACATCTGTTCAGGTTGCTATCTTAACAAAGGAAATCGAAAACTTAAACAAGCACTTCGAAGTAAACATTCATGATTTCCAAGGTAAGCGTGGTCTTATGTCTAAGATTGGACAAAGAAAGGCTTTATTAGCTTATTTAAAGAAGACTAACCTTAAGGAATATGAAGAAACTATTAAGAAGTTAGGCTTAAGAAGATAATTAATTAATGGATAACCTATTAGGTTATCCATTTTTTTATTTTTAAATATAATATTTAATGATGGAAAAAGTTATGAATTGTGCTATAATAATTTGTGAGATTAATAAAAAAAGGAGAATAATTTATAATGAGTGAAGTAAAGCACTTTGAATACAATTGGGCAGGACGTCCAGTTGTTGTAGAAATTGGTGAAGTAGCTAAGCAGGCTAATGGTGCTTGTATTGTAAAATATGGTGATACAACTGTTTTATCAGCAGCAGTATCAAATAACGTTGCATCAGATGCAGACTTCTTCCCACTAATGGTATTATATCAAGAAAAGTTATATGCCGCAGGAAAGATTCCTGGAAACTATTTAAGAAGAGAAGGAAAGGCATCAACACATGAAACATTAGTTTCACGTTTAATTGACCGTCCTATCCGTCCATTATTCGCAGATGGATTTAATAATGAAGTACAAATCATTAATACAGTATTATCTTATGATCCTGATTGCTCACCAGCAATGGCAGCATTATTAGGTTCATCAATCGCATTAATGATTTCAGATATTCCTTTTGAAGGACCTATTGCCGGCGTTGAAGTTGGTAAAGTAAATGGAGAGTTAGTAATTAACCCAACACCTGAACAAGCTAAGGAAACAACTATTTCTTTAACAGTTGCAGGAACAAATAAGGCTATCAACATGGTTGAAGCTGGTGCAAAATTCGTTTCAGAAGATGAAATGTGGGAAGCATTAAAGTTCGGTCATGCTGAAATCCAAAAATTAACAGAATTCCAAAATGAAATCGTTAAGGAATGTGGTAAGGAAAAATATGTTCCTACATTATTCCATGTAGATCCAGTTATTGAAAAAGCAGTAAAGGATTTTGCAGAAGAAAAATTAATCAAGGCTATCAGAGTAGAAGATAAGCTTGAAAGATATAAGGCAATCGATGAAGTTAATGCTGAAACAATTGAAGAATTCTCAAAGAAGGTATTTATTAAGGATTTAGGAGATATCAAGGTTGAGGATACTGATGCTAAGGCATTATATTTAAGAAATGTACAATATACATTAGATGAAATCTTACACGGTGAAGTAAGAAGAATGATTGCTGTAGATAAGATTAGACCTGATGGAAGAAAGGTTGATGAAATAAGACCTTTATCTTCAAGAATAGATGTATTACCTAGAGTACATGGTTCTGCATTATTCACACGTGGTCAAACTCAATCATTAGGTACAACAACTCTTGCTCCTATGAATGATGCACAAACAATTGATGGATTAGATGAAGATGCAACAAAGCGTTTCATGCTTCAATACAATTTCCCTCAATACTCAGTTGGTGAAACTGGTAGATATGGTGCACCAGGAAGAAGAGAAATTGGTCATGGTAATTTAGCTGAAAGAGCAATTTCTTATGTTATTCCTTCAGTAGAAGAATTCCCATACACAATTCGTGTTACATCTGATATTTTAGAATCTAATGGTTCTTCATCACAAGCATCTATTTGTGCTGGTACATTATCATTAATGGCTGCAGGTGTTCCTCTTAAGGCTCCAGTTGCGGGTATTGCAATGGGTCTTATTATGACTGATGAAAAGCATTATACAGTATTAACTGATATCCAAGGTATGGAAGATCACTTAGGAGATATGGACTTCAAGGTAGCTGGTACAAGAGAAGGTATTACAGCATTACAAATGGATATTAAGGTAAGAGGTATTTCATATCAAATCTTAAGAGAAGCTCTAGAACAAGCTAAGAAGGGTAGATTCGAAATTCTAGATCATATGGCAGAAACTATTGCTAAGCCAAGACCTACAGTTTCAGAATATGCACCAAAGGTTGTTACATCTGAAATCAACCCTGATAAGATTAAGGATGTTATTGGTTCAGGCGGAAAGACAATTAATGAAACAATTGCTAAATTCGACAATGCTCAAATCGATATTGAACAAAACGGTAGAATTTATGTAATGCATGCTAACTTAGAAACAGCTAAGGCTTGCTTAGAATATATTGTTAATTCAGTTAAGGAAGCTGAAGTTGGCCAAATCTATACTGGTAAAGTAAAGAGAATTGAAAAGTACGGATGCTTCGTTGAATTATGGCCTGGATGTGAAGGTTTATGCCACATTTCTAAATTAGCTCAAGAAAGAGTTGAGAAGTGTGAAGATGTAGTTTCATTAAACGATGAAATTATCGTTAAGTGCATTAACATCAATGAAAAGGGTCAAATCGACTTATCAAGAAAAGATGCATTATTAGATGCACAAAAGAAAAACTAATTGATTTTTCTTAAAAAATATATAGAATAAATAATGATACAGCCGGGTAATCGAGCGGGTAACCGTTAGGAAAGTCCATGCTAGCACATTCTGTGATGAATGTAGTGTTTGCGCAGGTCTAATAAATAAGGCCTGGCACCAGAAATGGTGACGGCGGAAGAAGCCTAAGTCTTATGATATGGTGTATTCCATAAAGTGCCACAGAGACGATACTAAAAGAAATTTTAGAATGAAACGTTGGTAAACCCCACAAGCTAGAAATCCAAATTTGGTAGGAGAGTTTCTGAGTGCGAATCGAAGCAACGAAGAAGAAGAGAAATCTTAGATAAATGATTACCGCCTTTAACGAGGTACAAAACATGGCTTACAAGCTGTATTAATATAAAAAACAAGGGAGAATATTTATTCTCCCTTTTAATTATGTAAGAAATAATAACGTTTTCATTCTTTTCATTATGTTTGCTAAAAAATAATATTTATCATATAATAACTATGAATATCGTATATTATCCAGAGGAGGATACAAAAAAATGAGAAAAAGAGTCGGTGTTTTATTTGCAGCAACTGCTTTAACAGCTCTTGCTTTAACAGCTTGTGGTTCTAACGAAGGTAGTGGTAATGAACCTGCTAAGACAACAAGCGGAACAACTACAACTTCTACAACTACAACTACAACAGCTACTGGTAATACAACTACTGGTAATACAACTACTCAAAATACTTCTACAACAATTACATACGAACAAGATACAAAAGGGTTAGATGTTTTTATTAACTATAGTGGAACTGCTGGTATTTCAGCTAGAGATTCATTCCAAAACCCAATTGAAAATTCAAATTATACTAAGGATCAAGTTTTACCTGTATGGACTTATTTTGGTAATACAATAAAAACAAGTATAAGAGAAGCTTGTGATTACAATTCAACTAATGATAAGAATACTTATACAACTGTTGATACAAATAACTACAAGTCACAAAAAGATACAAATCAAAAGATTGACTTATTCTATAACACAACTGAAAATATTACTGAAATGGGTAATTCAGGTAAGGCAGTAAACTTAATGCCATATTATAATAGTGGTAAAATGCCTTATTTCAAGGCTTATCTAGAAAGCCATCCTGAAGTTAAAGATTTAGTTATTCAGGGTGAAGGTGATGACCAAGTAATGTATTATACTCCATACTTTGATGGATATAATGAATATGAAAAGTCTATTGTTATGAACACAGAATATGTAGAAACTATTCTAGATAATGATAACGTAGGAGACGATAGTAAGACAAATGGTGCCAACGCAGATTCAAATGTATTACAAGCTCCTAAGTTCCAGCCATTTATGGATGATAACTACAATTATCCACAAGAGAATACTGAATTAAAAATTACATATGATGGTGAATTAGAAACTATTTTAGTAAAGCAAACAACTAATATTATTAAGCAACAAAATGAATTATTAAGCCATGGATGTACAGGATTAGAATTAGCTAATCAATTTAGAACATATTTACGTGCTGCTTATGGACAATATATCGGAACAAATAAGTATTATGAAAAGCTAAGTGATATTTTCACATCACAAGCTGCTTGCTATAATACTGATGATTTAATTGCATTAATGCGTGTTATTAAAGCAAATCCAGGAGAAATTGTTTTCGATGATAATGTAGAAATCGAAGTATTATTCCCAAGAGGACAAGAAGATAACCGTATTAATAATATTTTACAATTTGCACAAATCTTTGGTGTTCAAGGTTTAACTTCAGAACATAATCATTTATTCTTTGATGGAAATGGTACAATTTCTGATGCAGATACTGCAACATCTACATATGAAGCATTAAATTACTTATCACAATTATATGATGAAGGATTAATTTTAGAGAATTTCTATATTAGTGCAAATAAGGGTGCATCAGTTTATTTAAATAAATACTTTGGTCACCTTGAAACTTCACCAGATAATGATAATTATGGTTTCATGACATATGATTTTACAGCTACTACAGCTGCAACAAATTCTATTGATACTAACAATGTAGGTACAGAAGATGAAGATAGAGTAGGAATGTTCCAAGGATCTTCAGTAACAGGAATCATGCCTATATTACCACCATATTCATATTGGCATAATACATCATATAATAATGATGATATCTTAACTCAAAGTATTACAAATAAAACAGGTAAGACTTTAATGAGATATATGGAAGATAACCGTTCTGTAAAGAATAATTCTTGGTGTATTCCAACTGAATCTGATAATAAGGAAAAAGCAGTTCAGTTAATGGATTATATCTTCTCTAAGCAAGGTACAATGGTTAATGACTTCGGTACAAGCAAGTATTGGAATCAAGAATTAGTTGTATATCAAGGACAAACAACTCCTCAGTTAAGCCAAGCTACAAGAAACTGGATTAAGTCATCTGGTGTATCTTTCTGGGAATTCATGAGACAAAATATCGGTGCAACACATGGTATTGGTTCTGTTCGTGAAGCATCATTAAATTATACGGCTACAAACCAATATGCACAGGATGCTTTAACAAACATCTTAACTGCATGTCAAACAGGTTCTGTAACATTATCTGAATTAACTACTGACATTAGTTGGGGTGTAACAGTTCCAAGTATCAATTATGGTACAGTTTCAGTCGGAAGCTCTCATTTCGCTGGTATTTCAAGATTCTGGGAAGTTGATGGTAAATTATCTACAACTCCACAAGGATGGGTTAAGGTAGTTACTGACCAAGCAAATACTCACACTGAAGGCTTATCAAGTGAAACAGTTGTAATTGCTGCAGCAGATGGTAGAAATTATACATACCAAGAAATCATTGCACAAATTGGTGCAAGAAAGACTGAATACTTATATACTGCATTATCAAAGCATTATACTCAATATATGCCTCAGTATTTAAGCTTAAATTAAAAAATACATTAGACTTGCGTTAAATCGCAAGTCTTTTTATTTATCACTAGTGATAAATCATTGAAAATAATTATATAATTTGATAAAATTTTATAGGAATGAGAGGTGCTAATCTTATGGATTTTGATATAGATAAATTGAAAGATAGACAATCTAAAATAAGAAACTTCTGTATCATAGCACATATTGATCATGGTAAAACTACTTTATCAGATAGAATATTAGAGCTATGCGAATCTATTGATTCACATGAAATGAAGGATCAAATGCTAGACTCTATGGATCTTGAAAGAGAAAGAGGTATTACCATAAAGCTTAATGCTGTATCTTTAAAATATAAGGCCAACAATGGAATAGAATATGAATTCCATTTAATTGATACCCCAGGTCATGTTGACTTCACTTATGAAGTATCAAGATCTCTTGCTGCATGTGAAGGTGCGATATTAGTTGTAGATGCAACACAAGGTGTTGAAGCACAAACACTTGCAAATGTTTATTTAGCTTTAGATAATGATCTAGAAATATTACCATTAATTAATAAAGTTGACCTACCATCAGCTGATCCTGAAGGAACAAGAAAAGAAATTCAGGATGTTGTTGGTATTCCTGCATATGAAGCTGTATTAGCTTCTGCAAAAACTGGAGTTGGTGTTAAAGATATATTAGAGCAGGTTGTTTCATATATTGCACCACCATCAGGTGAAATTGATGCACCACTTAAGGCATTAATTTTCGATTCAGCTTTTGATGCATATAGAGGTGTTGTTGTACTAATTTGTGTTAAAGAAGGAATCATTAGGGTTGGAGATAAAATCAAATTAATGGCTTCTGGTGCAACATATGAAGTTGTAGAATTAGGTGTTAGAACTCCAAAGGAAGTAAAAAGAGATTATTTAATGGCAGGAGATGTAGGATATTTTACAGCTGCAATAAAGGATATTAATACTGTTGCTGTAGGTGATACTGTAACATTATTATCTAATCCTGCAGAAAAGCCATTACACGGATATAGAAAATTAAATCCAATGGTATATTGTGGTCTTTATCCTATTGACTCAAAGCAATATCAGGATTTACATGATGCACTTGATAAAATGAAATTATCAGATGCTGCATTGGTATATGAACCAGAAACATCTCAAGCTTTAGGCTTCGGTTTCCGTACTGGATTCTTAGGATTATTACATATGGATATTGTAAAAGAAAGAATCTCTAGAGAATTTGGTATTGAATTAATTGCAACTGCACCATCTGTTAATTACCATGTATATTTAACTGATGGTACAATGGTACAAATAGATAACCCAAGTGAATTACCTGAAGTACAAAGAATTGATAGAATTGAAGAACCATATGTTAAAGCAACAATAATGACTCCATCTGATTATATAGGATCAGTAATGGATTTATGTCAAAAGAAGCGTGGTTCTTTAATTGATATGAGATATGTAGAAGAAACAAGAGCTGTTCTTCATTATAATATCCCATTATTAGAAATAGTATATGATTTCTTTGATAAGCTAAAAAGCTATACAAAGGGATATGCATCATTAGATTATGAATTAGGTGATTATGGTGCATCTAAGCTTGTAAAAATGGATGTAATGCTAAATGGTGATGTTATTGATGCATTATCAGTAATTGTTCATAAAGATTTTGCTTACGAAAGAGGAAGAGTATTAGTTGAAAAGCTAAAAGAATTAATTCCTCGTCAACAATTTGAGGTTCCTGTACAGGCTGTAATAAACCATAAGGTTATTGCAAGAAGTGATATTAAGGCATTAAGAAAAGACGTTCTTGCAAAATGTTATGGTGGAGATATATCAAGAAAAAAGAAATTGCTAGAAAAGCAAAAAGAAGGAAAGAAGAAAATGAAAGAAATTGGTTCAGTATCAGTACCACAAGAAGCCTTCTTAGCTATTCTAGAATCAGATGAACAAAAGTAATTAGGAGAAAATCTCTTAATATAAAAAAGTTATAGTACTTTAAAAGCTAAAATTATTATAAAAAAAGAGGAAATTTAAAATGAAAAAAGACGGTTGTCCATATTGCCATCAAGGTGAATATCTTGCTAAGTTTGGTGTTTTAGCATTCGAAACTGAAAAGTCAGAAGTAATTGTATTTAAGGATCAAACATATAAGGGAAGAGCTATTGTTGCTTGGAAGGGTGATCATGTAGCTGAAATCAAAGACTTATCAGATGCTGATAGAAATGCATTTATGAAGGATGTTAGTGATGTAGCTCGCGCTATTGATAAAGCTTATCATCCAGCTCGTATTAACTATGGTGCATTCGGTGATACATTAGGTCACTTACACATTCATATCGTTCCTAAGTATGAAGGTAAAGAAGACTGGGGCGGAATGTTCGTTATGAATAGAGGCGCTGATCATTATGCATCAGAAGCTGAAATTAATGAAGTTATCGAAAATATTAAAAAGAATTATAATGCATAAAAAAAGGGCGGATTTTATCCGCTTTTTCTATTGAAAAATATATAAATAAGTATATAATATTATTGTCATATTAAGGGGAGCTAGTATTCTAGCTGAGAGGATTAAATAGATAATCGACCCTTGACCTGATCTAGGTAATGCTAGCGATAGGGATAATGTGAGATATCTTATTGTTTTAGTCATGTCCTAGCGGACATTTTTTTGTTTTTTAGAGGAGGAAAAATGAAAACAAATAAAATAACAGTAAAAGTTTTAGCAGAAATCGCAATTTTTGCCAGTTTAGCACTAGCACTTGATTTCTTACAAAGCGGATACTCAAAAGGACTTTTTATTAATGGTGGTTCTATAGGTGTTGCAATGGTTCCAATTTTCATCATTGCATATAGAAGAGGACTTCTTGCAGGATTAATTTGTGGCTTTATAGTATCAGTTTTACAAATGCTAGGTGGAATTCTAATATGTCCTGTTGCAGACTATAGTGGTGTAATGAGAGTATTAGTACCATTCTTCCAGGTATCCTTAGATTATGTATTAGCATATACATTTGTTGGTTTTGCTGGTGCATTCGCAGGATTATATAAGGGAAGTAAGTCAAAAGGTAAGAAATTATTATGGATTTTAGTAGGTTGTTTAGTAGGCGGCTTATTAAAATATCTTGTACATGTATTATCAGGAGGATTCTTCTATTTAAATTTCGGAGGAGAATTCTTTGGAGTTAAGGATGATTCTTGGTTCTATTCATTCTTCTATAATGGCTGCTTTTCAATACCAAGTATTGTTTTATCAACTGCTATTATGGCTATTATTGGAGTATTCTATCCACAAATCCTATTACCAGGTAATAAAGGTGATGGTGAAGTAGTAGAAGCAAAAGAAGATGATGATCAAAATTACAAAGAAATTCCAAATAATGAAAATGGAGGTATAGAGTAATGAAGCAAAAGCTTATATATAATATTTTATTATTAGCTACATCAATAGTTGCAACAATAGTCTCACTAATCCTTTTCATTTTATCATTTAAATTTGATGATAGCTGTGGCAAGGATATAAGCTTTTGTACAGACTATGTCATCCTATTAGTTTCTTCATTCTCATTTGTTTTATTATTTGTATATAGATTAATGAGAGGAGATCAAGCTAAGGTTCTATATTTTAATCTAATTATGATTCTTAATGGTACTATATTTGGATTTTATCCATTAGGAATTTACTTTAAAAATTTAAATAAAAAAATCGACTTCGTTAATGATGGATATGTTTTTACTGATGCAAAATTATATTTAGCATTAGGAATTGTTGGAATATGCTTCCTTCTTGCAATGACTGCTAAATATTTTAAAGATAAAAAATTAACAGGAGAAGGATTATAAGAATAAAAAAACTCGGATTAATTTCCGAGTTTTTTCTATTCACCTTTAAATTTAATAGTAGGATTTTTAAAATCGTATGGTGTCACTTGGTAAACATAATAATTTAACCAATTGTAATAAATTAAATTAGCAGTTGATCTCCATAATACGTCTACATCACCAGTTTCAGTATTGAAATAATTACATGGGTAAGGAACATCATCTCTTTTACCCTTATCTCTATCATATTCACCCTTAAGTGTATATTTATCATATTCAATATGACCTAAGATAAATAATTGCTTATTATCAGGTGTCTTTAAAATAGTAGTATGAGATTCTTTTCCATCATTGAAATGTACTAGTGGAATTAATTTATCAGGATGTGCTAATAAATCAGATTCCTTATTATATGTATGACGAGACTGTGGAATATAGAATATATCATCAATACCATTTAGTAATGGTTCATATTCAACAGATTTCTTATGCTTAAATACACCAAATAACTTTTTATCAAGAGGATATTTATCAATTCCATAAAAATGATATAAGGCAGCTTGAGCTCCCCAACAAATAAACATTGTTGTTGTAACATGATTTCTAGAGAATTCAAAAATCTCTTTTAGTTCATTCCAATAATCTACTTCCTCAAAAGGTATTTGCTCAACAGGTGCACCTGTAACAATCATTGCATCAAAGTTTTTATCCTTGATCTTGTCAAAAGTAGTATAGAATTTATCTAAATGTGACTTTGCAGTATTCTTTACCTCATGTGTCTTAGGTACAATGAATGTAACCTCAATCTGTAAAGAAGAGTTTGCAAGTAATCTTGCAAGCTGAGTTTCAGTTTCTATTTTTGTTGGCATTAAATTTAATATTAAAATATTTAATACACGTATATCCTGAGTACTAGAACGATTGGTTGACATGACAAATATGTTCTCATCTTTCAGTTTTTGATATGCTGGTATTTCTTTTGGTATAATAATTGGCATGAAAACCATCTCCTTTTCTAATCAATATTATATTAATTTTATCACAAATATAAATAAAATAAAGGATATTTTGTTTTATGTAATAATTTAATAAATAAATTTTATGAAAATATGCTTTCAGTCCAAAGCACAAATTTATTTAAATGCAAGTGAATTAATAAAAATAATTAATTTTTTATGAAAAAATAACTTTTCATAATAAGATTTTATATCAAACAAAAATGTGTAGTAATTATAGGGCAAAATAAATATAATAATAAGTACTTAAAAGAAGTACACTAAATGAGAATAGATTGTTTTATTAATTCAGTGTTGTGTTTATTTTTTTATATTGATTAGTTAAATTGGAGGAAAAGAGTACATGAATGTCATTAAGCGTAACGGACAAGAAGTTCAATTTGAAGAAGACAAAATTTATAATGCTATTTGGAAAGCTAATGAATCTGTAGCAAACGAAAATTTCAGATTATCTGAAAATCAAATTAAGGTTGTTGTAGAGAAAGTTAGAAACGACTGTAATAGAATAATGCGTGCTGTATCAGTTGAAGAGATTCAGGACTTCGTAGAAGAGCACATTATGGAAGAGGGAGCATATAAGGTTGCTAAAAACTATATAACATATAGATATCGTCATGAATTAGTCAGAAAATCAAATTCAACAGATAAGCAAATTCTTTCATTAATAGAGGGAGCTAATGAAGAAGTTAAGCAGGAAAATTCTAATAAGAATCCAACAGTAGTTTCAGTACAAAGAGATTATATGGCTGGTGAAGTATCAAAAGATATCACTAACCGTTTCTTATTACCTGAAGATATTGTTAAAGCGCATAATGAAGGCTTAATTCATTTCCATGATGCTGACTATTATGCTCAACATATGCATAACTGCGATTTAGTAAATTTAGAGGATATGTTACAAAATGGAACTGTTATTTCAGGTACATTAATTGAAAAACCACATTCTTTTTCAACTGCTTGTAACATTGCTACACAAATTATTGCGCAGGTTGCATCAAGCCAGTATGGTGGACAATCAATTTCACTTGCACACTTAGCACCATTCGTTGACATTTCAAGAAAGAAAATTACTGCTGAAGTAAAAGCTGAAATGGAAATGGCAGGTATAAATGCAAATGAAGACTCTATTTCTAAGATTGTTGAAAGAAGATTAAAGAAGGAAATCGTAAAGGGTGTCCAAACAATTCAATATCAGGTTGTTACACTTATGACAACTAATGGTCAAGCTCCATTTATTACTGAATTCATGTATTTAAATGAAGCAAAGAACCAACGTGAAAAAGACGATTTAGCAATGATCATTGAAGAAACACTACGTCAAAGAACACGTGGTATTAAAAACGAACAAGGCGTATGGATTACACCTGCATTCCCTAAGATTGTATATGTATTAGAAGAAGATAATGTAAATCAAAATTCTAAATATTTCTATTTAACAGAGCTTGCAGCAAAATGTACTGCAAAGAGAATGGTTCCAGATTACATTTCAGAAAAAGTAATGAAGAGCCTAAAGGAAGGTAACTGCTTCCCAGTTATGGGATGCCGTAGCTGTCTTTCAGCATGGCAAGATGAAAATGGAAAATATAAATTCTATGGCCGTTTCAATCAGGGTGTTGTTACAATCAACCTAGTTGATGTTGCATGTAGTGCACGTGACTTAGATGATTTCTGGGCAATTTTTGATGAAAGACTAGAATTATGCCATAGAGCATTAAGATGCCGTCATGAAAGATTATTAGGTACACCATCTGATGTTGCACCTATCTTATGGCAATATGGAGCTATATCTAGATTAAAACCAGGAGAAAAGATTGATAAGCTATTATTCAATGGCTATTCAACAATCTCTTTAGGATATGCTGGATTATGGGAAACAGTTTATAAGTTAATTGGAAAGAAATTAACTGATCCTGAAGGAACAGATTTAGGATTAAAGATTATGCAGCACATGAATGATAAGTGTAATGAATGGAAGGCTGCTGAAAATATTGGTTATAGTACTTATGGTACACCACTTGAATCAACAACTTATAAATTCTCAAAGTGCCTACAAAAGAGATTCGGTATCATTCCTGGTGTAACTGATAGAAACTACATTACAAATTCATACCATGTTCATGTAACTGAAGATATAAATGCGTTTGCTAAGTTAAAGTTTGAATCTAATTTCCAAGCATTATCTACAGGTGGTGCAATTTCATATATTGAAGTACCAAATATGCAAAATAATATTCCTGCAGTTATTTCAGTAATTCAATTCATTTATAATAATATTATGTATGCTGAATTAAATACTAAATCAGATTACTGCCAGGTTTGTGGATTTGATGGAGAAATTAAGATTGTTACAAATGATTCTGGTAAGCTTGTTTGGGAATGCCCTAACTGTGGTAACCGTGATCAAAGAAAGCTTAATGTCGCAAGACGTACATGTGGCTACATTGGCTCACAATTCTGGAATCAAGGTCGTACACAGGAAATAAAAGAAAGAAAATTACATCTATAAGATGAATTACGGAACAATTAAATATTTCGATATTGCAAATGGGACAGGCATTAGAACTGCCTTATTTGTATCTGGATGTAGAGTTCATTGTCCATTATGCTTCAATCAGGTAACATGGGACTTCAATTATGGTAAGGAATTCACAGAGAGTGTTGAAGAAATGATTATAAATTCATTAGACGACCAATTTGTTGAAGGCTTATCAATATTAGGTGGAGAACCATTTGAACCTGAAAATCAAAGAAGATTAGTAGAGCTTTTAAGAAAAGTTAGACAAAAATACCATGATAAGAAAAACATATGGATGTATTCTGGATATTTATTCGATAAGGATTTAAAGCCAGAATCAGGACGTAAGCACACAGAAGTAACAGACGAAATATTTTCAATGATTGATATATTAGTTGATGGTCCATTCATAAATGAACAAAAAAGATTAGACCTAAACTTTAGAGGTTCATCAAACCAAAGAATCATTGATATGAAAGAAACTTTAAAACAAGGCAAAATAGTTTTATCCCCATTAAATAACTAGAGGTAAGGATATTCGATTCTTTAAAAAATCCGGTTGGTAGGTAGGTTGTTAGAGCAACCAACCAACTAAAGAATTTAAGAAAAAAGTAAAAAAGGACAGGTTCAAAATGAATCTGTTCTTTTTGCTAAATAACACATATTTTTTTATTTTCTTTT